>NZ_DATKFP010000034.1:0-5837 GCF_035511395.1 Sphingobium sp. | reverse complement strand
CGAGGAAACCCCGCTCACCGCCTACAAGCTGCTCGACTATGCGCGCCAAGCCGGCATACCCGAGGGCGTGTTCGAGATGGTGACGGGTAATCCCAAGGAGATCGGCGTGCTTTTCACCAGCGACACGCGGATCCGCAAGATTTCCTTCACCGGTTCGACCGCGGTCGGCAAGCTCCTTGCCAGCGCAAGCGGCGCCTCGCTCACCAAGATGACGCTGGAACTGGGCGGCAACGCACCCTTCATCATCTTCGACGACGCCGATTTCGAGGACGCCATCGCCGGCGCGGTCGCAGCCAAGCTGCGTAACTCGGGACAGGTCTGCATCTCGCCCAATCGGTTCTATGTACACGATTCCATCTATGATCGCTTCGTCGAGACCTTGGCGGAGCGCGTGGGCAGGATCGAAGTCGGCGATGGCATGCGCGAAGACTTCGTGGTCGGCCCGCTGGTGAACCAGACCGGCTTCGACAAGGTCGCAGCGCTGGTCGAGGACGCCCGCGCCCATGGTGCCCGCGTGGTCCTGGGCGGCAAGCAGCACGCGCTGGGCGGGCTTTTCTACGAACCGACAGTGCTTGCGGACATCGGTGACGATGCTGCGGTCGCCCAGACCGAGATATTCGGCCCCGTGCTCCCGGTCTATCGCTTCCACAGCGAGGAAGAGGTGATCAAGCGCGCCAACAATTCCGAATATGGCCTTGTCGCCTATGCCTATACGCGCGACCTTGGCCGCGCCTTCCGCCTCTCGCAGGAACTCGAATCCGGGATGGTCATCCTCAACTCCGGCTCAGTCGGCACCGCATCCGTGCCGTTCGGTGGCGTGAAGCAGTCGGGCTATGGCCGCGAGGGCAGCTATTACGGCATCGAGGAATATGTCGAGGTAAAATATGTCCTGATGGCCGGCCTCAACCGCAAGGCCTGAAGGACAGCGCCTTCGGCTCACTCCCCCTCTCCCTAGGGCCGAAGGCGCCTTCCCTATTTCCGCCAAGCTTATCGACCGTCGCCCGATCAACGGCGACCGGCCCTCTGCATCATAATGCGGGGATTCCATGACGCAATCATCCCTCTCACGCGCGCAACTGCTGGTCATGGCAGTGACCACCGGCACGACGATCGCGAACATCTATTATGCCCAGCCTATCCTCAAGCAGATCGGTGCCTCCTTCGGCACCTCCGCAGCCGGCGTGGGCTATCTGCCTGCCCTGAGCCAGTGGGGCATGGCGCTCGGCATCTTCTTCATCGTCCCATTAGGTGACATGCTCGATCGCAAACGGCTCCTGGTGATCCTGGAAGCGCTTCTCGGGCTTTGCCTTATCGCCATGGCAGGCAGCCGGGATATCCTGTCGGCAAGCGCCATCAGCCTCGCCATCGGCATATTGACGGCAGCCGTGCAGGTCGTCGTTCCGATGGCCGCCTCGCTTGCTGCGCCCGGTGAGAGGGGCAAGGTCGTCGGCCTCGTCTTCACCGGCACGCTCGTCGGCATATTGGGCTCCCGGATCATCAGCGGCAGCCTTGCGCAATGGATGAGCTGGCAAATGGTTTATGCCTGCTCGGGCGGCGTGGCGACCGCGGTTGCGCTCATGGTCCAATGCACACTTCCATCGCAGCGTGGCGATCATCGCGACGGCTATGCCGCACTCCTTGCCTCGACCGTGCGTCAACTCGCACGCTTCCCCGAACTGCGCCGCCTGTCCTTGCTGGGTGGATGCGTCTTTGCCGCCTTTTGCTGTTTCTGGACCATATTGACCTTCGTGTTGAGCGGTCCGGGATTCCATTTCGACAGCGATCGCATCGGCCTGTTCGGCCTTGTCGCGATCGGTGGTGCGCTCACAGCCCCCTTGTTCGGCCGTCAAGCGGACCGTAGCAGCCCGGAGCGCATGCAAACGCGTACGGCGGCGCTGCTTTTCCTGGGTGCCGGGGCGGCAGCTATCCTGCCCTGCTCTGTCGGAATATTGGTACTCGCGACCTTCTTGATCGATGTCGGCGTCCAAGGCACCCAGGTCAATAATCTCGCCCAACTCTACAGGCTTGATGCCACCGCCCATAGCCGGATCAATGCCGCCTATATGATCATTTTCTTCGGGAGCGGTGCGATCGGGACGGCTTCGGGCGCCATGGCCTGGCAATTCGGTGGTTGGCCAAACGCGACCATCATGCTGTGCCTGTGGTCGATCGCCGCTCTTCTCGTCAGCGCCTTCCACTATCGCGCATCGAAGAGGGCAGCGATCGCACGAACAACATGATGACAGTCCATAGAAGCCAAATCGCCTATGCCCGCCATTCCGATGAGGGGAGCCGGTTTTGTCAGGCCGGCTCACAGCCATATCGAGCAGCGGCACGCTGCCTTCATCCTGGGACATGCACAGCCAAGACACCATCGACGGGACAAGGCTTCCCTACTCGTCGCCGCGGACAGGGCCTTCCGTCAATGCGCCTCCAAGGGCATCAGCCTTCGTGCGTCACCCGGTGATAGGCGTCGATGATGAGCGAGCAGACCGCACCTGGCGTATAGCGATGCTCGCCGATCTCGCCGATCGGGGTGATCTCGGCGGCCGTGCCGGTTAGGAAAGCCTCGCTCGCAAGGGCAAGCTCGCTCGGGTCCATATGCCGTTCGACGACCTCGAGACCGGCGGCACGGGCGAGGTCGATCACCGTTCGCCTCGTGATACCATTGAGGAAACAGTCAGCGATCGGCGTGTGGAGCTTGCCATCAATCACCAGGAAGAGATTTGCGCCCGTCGCTTCGGCAAGGAAGCCACGATAGTCGAGCATCAGGGCATCGTCGAAACCCTGCTCCTCCGCCTTCTGCTTGGCGATAGTGCAGATCTGGTAGAGGCCCGATGCCTTGGCCCGTACGGGCGCCGTATCTGGCGCCGGGCGACGCCATTCGGAGTGGGTGAGGCGAACCCCCTTCATCTTCTGCTCGGGCGAGAAATAGGAAGGCCAGGCCCAGGCCGCGATCGCCAGGTGAACGCTCGCACCGGCCGGCGACAGGCCGAGCTTGTCGGAGCCGCGCCAGGCTGCGGGCCTGAGATATCCATCGGCCAGCCCGTTGGCGGCAAGGACGTCCTTGCAGGCCTGATCGATCTGGGCGGCCGTGAAGGGAATGGCGTAACCCATGATCCGTGCACCCTCGATCAGGCGATCGGTATGTTCGCGCAGCTTGAAGATTCTGCCACCATAGGCGCGCTCGCCCTCGAACACGGTGCCGGCATATTGCAGGCCATGCGTAAGGAAATGCACTTTCGCGTCACGCCAGGGGATCATCTTGCCATCAAGCCAGATGCTGCCTTCGATATCGGCATAGTCGGTCATATATGCTCCTTAGGAAAAGGGTCATCGGATCGAGGATAGACCTGGGTGTCGCCACGGACTGATGGCGACATGGCGAGGTAACGGTCCGGCCGGTGCCAGAGCGTGCCCGCGCCGATTGCCCCTACCAGCGGGTCATGGCACGGATTGAGGCAAGTGCGACGACGCCACACCCCAGAATTGATCGTCGATCTGGATCATGCCATCGGCGTAGCGAGCCCCTCCGGCCATGTCCTTTTCGCGGAATTTGGGGCCGTCGAGGTCGACGAGGTCGCATAATTGCGCCAGCAGGTAGGCGGGTGCCGCCGCGAGGCTCGATCCGCCCATATTGCCGACCATCAGCCCGAACCCCAACTGGCGGGCGCGCCGCGCCATGGCCAGGGCATGGGTAAGCCCCCCGCATTTGTCGAGCTTGATGTTGATCGTCTGGAAACGCCCGACAAGACCGGGCAAGTCATCAATGCTCAGCACGCTCTCGTCGGCGGCCAGCGGGATGGAAAGCTTGATGCCATCAAGGCTGGCCTCGGTACCACGCGCTACGGGCTGTTCGACCAGGCGCACGTTGCATCCCAGCATGGTGGGCATCAGCGCGGGCAGCGACGCTGCATCATAACCCTGGTTGGCATCGACCATCAGCCAGGCATCGGGCCGCTTCTGATGAACGATCTCGATCCGCTCGATATCGGCCGTCATGTCACCATCGAGCTTGAGCTTGAGCGCCCGGGCATCGCCATAGGCCGCGAGGCTTTTGCGCAAGAGATCGGGACTGTCCGCACCCAAAGTGTAGGTCGTTATCTGCGCGCGCGGCCGCTTCATCCCGGCCAGCTCCCAGATCGGCGTCTGGCTGCGACATGCCTCGAGCTCCCAAAGTGCAGCATCGAGGGCATTGCGCGCGCCACCGGGCGGCAACAAGTCCTGAAGGGCCCGACGATCTGCTCCCACCTCTATCGCTGCGCGGACCTGTTCGATCTGGTCGAGCATGTGGGCGACATCGTCGCCCAGGAAGAACACCCCGCCCGCCTCGCCGCGCCCGGTCCAGGTCTGCTCGCGGATTGTCACCTGGACGGCCGGGATGCCCGTGAAGACACGTCCTGCGATGCGTAGAGGTTCGCGAAACAGGCCAGGGTCGACCTTCGTCTCGACTGTTCGTGTCATGAGGATGTCCTGATCGGGATAATGGCATGGTCTGGCAGGCCGCTCAGGTGCCGGAGGAGAGCGGAGGAAGAGCGGGTCGGTCGGCATGCGGAGGCCCTCGACATCAGGCCCGTCGCAAGACGGAATAGGGTTCAGGGCCGATTTCGGGCTTGGCCTGGGTCATAAGGTCGGCCAGAAGCCGCGCCGACCCCGCCGCCAAGGTCCAGCCCAGATGGCCATGCCCGCTGTTGACCCAAAGGCCCGGGGTCGAGGTCGCACCGATATAAGGGCGGCCGTCGGCTGCTACTGGCCGCAGTCCGGTCCATGGCTTGCCGGTGGCAAGGGTTTCGACCGTCGCAATCTGGGGATAGACGGCCTTTATGAAGTCGGTGAGATTATCGACCCGTGCGCGATCGAGATGGAGGTCTCCGCCTGCAAACTCTGCCGTGCCGACCGACCGAAGCCGTCCACCCAGCGGCGTGACGGCGGCATGATAGGCGTCATCGACCACGGGAACGGCCGGGAGACGTTGCCCTGGCGCCGGCGCATAGGTTATCGAATAGCCCTTGACCGGCTTGATCGCAAGCCGGACGCCGAGCCGCTTCACGAGCCCCGGGCTGGCCGTGCCGGCGGCGATGACGATATTGTCCGCCCGCAGGATTTCCTCGCCGAGATCGATGCCAACGGCCTTGCCACCGCGAAGCTCGATACCGCGCACCTCGCGCCCGAAATGGAATATGCCGCCGAGCCGCTTGATGCGATCGGCGAGCGCCCGGCAGAGCAGATAAGCGTCCCCCGACTTGTCCTGGGGATAATGGATTGCGCCGACAAGCTCGTTCGCGATCGGCGCCAGACAAGGCTCTAGGCGAACCATGTCCTCAACGCCCAACATCCTGGCATCGAGCCCCTGCTCACGCAGCAGGCCCGTCACTCCCATCGCGGCATCGAGCGCCCGCGACGAGCGGAAGAATTTCAGCGTACCCACGTCAGACGCATCAAAAGTGAGCGAAAGCCGGGCGCGCCACTCGTCGAGTATGCCCAGGGAGTATATACCAAGCTCGAAATTGGCAGCCATCGCTGCCCGGAAACGGCCCGGCGTCGAACTCAACAGGAAACGCGGGGCCCAGGAAAGCAGCGACGGGATCGCGCTCCACCGCAACCTGATGGCCGAGGCGGAACTGAAGAGATATTCTGCAAGGTGGCGATGGACGCCCGGCGCGTTCCATGGATCGGACATGGACGGTGTCAGCAGCCCGCCATTGGCAAAGCTCGTCCCCAGGCCTTCTTGTTGCTCCTGATCGACCAGAGCGACTTCCTCCCCGCGCTCGAGCAGTTCGAGCGCGGTGGTCAGGCCGATCACGCCTGCGCCGATGATGATATGTGTCACGCCGCGT
>NZ_DATKFP010000033.1:0-20812 GCF_035511395.1 Sphingobium sp. | reverse complement strand
GCCGAAAATCGCAGATCGCCCGAATACCCAGCGCCCGCAACTGCGCGCTGTCATCCTGCGTCAGCAGCGCCATCGTGCCCGACCGATAGAGCATGCCGCGCCGCACGGTCCGGCCGTCCGTCGTCGGATACCCGCCAAAGTCACGCAGGTTGAACGCGCTCGCCAGAGGCAGCCCGCTTCGTTCCAAAGAGACAGTCTTGCTCACGGCCGCTCCGGTTCGCCTACGCGCGGGACCGCGATCGTCTCGATCTGCGTCTCGACCTCGCTCATCAGCTTGTGTACCGGGCATTTGGCAGCGACGGCGATCAGCCTGTCATGCTGTTCGTCTGTCATCGGGCCGGTCAGGGCGATGCGGGTGGTGAGCCTGTAGATGCCCTTGCGTTCCTCGCTGGCGTCGCGGGCCACGCCGACATGGATATTCTCCACCGGGATATCGTTGCGCTGCGCATACCAGAGCATGGTCATGGCCTTGCACGCACCCAGTGCCGAATCATACAGGTCATGCGGGTCCGGTCCGGCGTCATGGCCGTCGGGGGCGGACATGTCCGCGACGATCTCATGGCCCCGGATGCTGATCCGGTGTGCCGTGCCGCCATTGGGGTCGATCCGTTCGACGACGATCATGTCTAGTCTCCCTGCCGCTTAAGGCAGGGCGAACGCTCAGTTCGCCCGGCTCGCCACGCTCTCCGGCAGATCCTTGCCGAAGACCCGCTGATAATATTCGGCGACCAGCGCCCGTTCCGCCTCATCGCATTTGTTGAGGAAGCTGAGGCGGAAGGCGAAGCCGACATTCTTGAAGATCAGTGCATTCTGCGCCCAGCTGATCACGGTGCGGGGCGACATGACGGTCGAGATATCGCCATTGATGAAGCCCTGGCGGGTCAGTTCCGCCACCTTGATCATGTTCTCGACTTCCTTGCGGCCGCCCTCATGGTCGTACTCGCCGGACTTGGCCAGCACCACTTGCGCCTCGGTCGCGGCGGGCAGATAGTTGAGCGCCACCACCAGATTCCACCGGTCCATCTGACCCTGGTTGATCTGCTGCGTGCCATGATAGAGGCCGGTCGTGTCGCCCAGACCCACCGTGTTGGCGGTCGCGAACAGGCGGAAATGCGGGTTCGGCCGGATCACGCGATTCTGGTCGAGCAGCGTCATCTTGCCATCGGTTTCCAGCACGCGCTGGATCACGAACATCACGTCCGGGCGGCCGGCGTCATATTCGTCGAATACCAGCGCGACCGGGCGCTGCAACGACCAGGGGAGCAGGCCTTCGCGGAATTCCGTCACCTGCTGCCCGTCCTTGAGGACGATGGCGTCGCGGCCGACCAGGTCGATACGGCTGATATGCGCGTCCAGATTGATGCGGATGCACGGCCATTTCAGGCGCGCGGCGACCTGCTCGATATGGCTCGACTTGCCGGTACCATGATAGCCCTGCACCATGACGCGGCGGTTGTGCGCAAAGCCGGCCAGAATCGCCAGCGTGGTATCCGGGTCGAACACATAGGCGGGGTCGAGATCGGGCACGCGTTCGTCGGCCTGCGAAAAGGCCGGGATCCTCATGTCGACGTCGATACCGAAGACTTCGCGCGCGTCGACTTCGCGGTCGGGCGCTTCCAGCAGCGTTTCGGAACGGGTGTCGGGCTGGACGTTCGAAATCTCGGTCATCGGGTCATCAACTTTCTGCGATTCATTCTCGCCCTAACCCAATAACGAAGGGCGTGTCGATAGAGTGGGGGCTGTGCCTGCGACGATCAAGCGGCCCATTCCGCCAAATTGGCCTCCTCGCCGATCAGCGCAAGTCCATGGGCGATGGAGGTGAGTTCGCCGCCGGTCGCGATCCGATCCGGCCCGAACCGCTGGTGGAAGATGCGCCGTATCGCCGGAATCAGCGACGACCCGCCGGTCAGGAACACCCGGTCGATGCTGTCAGGCGTCACGCCGGCCTTGGTCAGCGCCCGGTCGACCGTCTCCTCGATCCGGGCGATGTCGGGGGCGATCCAGCGCTCGAAATCGGCGCGGTCGACCTTCTGCTCAATCTCGATCCCGCCGCCTGCGAAGCGGAAGGTTGCGCCGTCGGCGTCGGAGAGCGCGCGTTTCAATGCGCCTACCGCATCATAGAGCTGATAGCCCAGTTCCTTTTCGATCACGGTCATCATCCGCCCGATTGCAGCCGGATCGCGTGCCGCTTTCTGCAAGCGCGCCAGTTCGTCCATCGTCCGCCGGTTGCGCATCAGGGCAAGGCGCGACCAGTCGGCGAAGTCAGCGAAATAGCTGCGCGGAATCTCCAGCATCTTGCCGAAACTCTCATAGCTGCCGCCCTTGCCCAGCATCGGCAGCACCAGATGGTCGACGATCCGATAGTCGAACCTGTCACCGGCAAGGCCGATGCCGACCGATCCCAACGGTACGCACCGCCGTGCCGCGCCCGGCGCCTCGACCCGGACCAGCGAGAAGTCGCTGGTGCCACCGCCAAAGTCCGCGACGAGAATGGTGGCGGCTTCGGTCAGGCGGCTGGCATAGCTGAACGCCGCGCCCAGCGGCTCATAGACATAGTGAATGTCCGCGCCGAAGCCTGAGAACATCGCGTCATAGCGCTGCCGCGCCAATGCCTCGTCGGGGCGCGCGCCGGCATATTCGACCGGGCGCCCGACGACGATCCGCTCTGGGCGCTTGTCCAGCATCCCGCCCGAATGGCCGATCATCTTCCCCAGGAACATCTGCCCCAGTTCCTCGAAGCGATAGCGTTTCTCGAACACGCTTGCGTTCTCGAAGATCGGGCTGGCCGCCACCGACTTGAACGACTGAAGGAAGCGGCTGTCTTCCGGAAATTCAAGATATTCTGAAATGGCCCATGGCCCGGCCTCATGCGCCATGCCGCCCTTCACGTCGTTGTCGTGCCAGAAGCAGAGCGCGGAGCGGAACACTTCTCCCGTCGCCTGATCGCTGGCAAATTTCACCAGCCGCGATTCCCCGCCGCTTGCCAGCGCGGCGACGCTGTTGGTCGTGCCGAAATCCAGGCCGAGCGCGTGCATGATCGAATCTCCGGGGAATTGAGGGGGCGGGCGCTATGGCAGTGCGTTACCCGTGAGGCAAGGCGCGTTCATGACCTGTGCGTCCGGCTCGAAGCTGCTAGGGCGCGGGGCATGATCGCGCTTTGTCTCGCTTCGCTGCTGATCCTGCTCAACGGCTGGACCATCGCCTGCTTCTGGCGGGACAAGAGATGCGCGATCATCGGCGCCCGCCGCATCCCTGAAGCGCGGCTGCTGACCCTTGCCCTGCTCGGCGGGTCGCCCGGCGCCTTGCTGGCGCGTAGGCTTTTTCGTCACAAGACGCGCAAGCAGCCCTTTTCCGCCCTGCTGCTGTTGATCGTGCTGGTGCAGTCGGGGCTGATCATCGGCTGGCTTCTGATCTGATCAGGCGAAGGCCTCCGCCTTGCGCAGATGGGCATAGGCCTCGATCACGCCCTGCAATGCGCCTTCATGGCTGCGGTCGCCGCCATTATGGTCGGGATGATAGCGGCGCAGCAATTCGGTATAGCGAGTCCGCAGCGCCTTGCGGTCTGCGTCGATCGGCAGGTCCATGACGGCCATCTGCCGGCGATCCTCATGCGACAGGAACTTTCCGTCCTGCCGCATCTGGTTGTCGGCCCGCGCCTTGGCGACGCGCTCCTTGAACTTCGCGCCGATCGCGTCGAGCGGATCGGCAAAATCCGCCCAGCGCGGCGGAGGGCTGGCGGCATTGGAGGAAAAGGCGCGCGTTTCCCGCTCCCATCCCGCATAGGGGCGCTGGGCAGCGGCGATCTCCTCGGGCGACATGCCGGTGAAGAAATTATAGCCCTGGTTGAACGCGCGGACATGATCGAGGCACAGCCAGCGCCAGCGCGGCCCATCATGTCCCGATTGGCTTCCTTCTTGCGGTGGTGCGCGAAATTCGCCCGGTTCCGGGCAGCCCGGCACCGCGCAGGGGCGGTCGCTTTCCACACGGCCGTGGAAACGGTTGAAACGTCGGGTCGAGAAAGGGTCGCTGCTCAAGATCGTCCTGATGGAATGGCTGGCAAAGCAGCCTATATAGGGCGCATGACCACCGACCTCAAAGGCCCTGTTGCCACTGAAATCGAGGCGCGCCTGCGCGCCGCCCTGTCTCCGGCGCATCTCGCCGTCATCGACGACAGCGAAAAGCATCGCGGTCATGCCGGCCATGATGGATCGGGCGAAAGTCATTTCACCGTCGAGATCGTGGCGGATCGCTTCACCGGCCAAAGTCGCGTTGCTCGCCAGCGCATGGTCAATGCAGCGCTCGCCGACCTGTTGCGCGACAAGGTTCACGCGCTGGCCATCAAGGCACGCGCGCCCGGCGAAGCGTGAGACTTTAGTTCCGGCCGGGGCGTTGTCCCTGCTCGTCATAACAGAGCAAGGAGACGCCCATGGCCTATGATTTCTGGTATTGGCCCACCATCCCCGGTCGGGGTGAGTTTGTGCGGCTGACGCTCGAAGCCTGCGCGATCCCCTATCGTGACCGCGCGCGGGAGGATGGAGCGGATGCGCTGATGACCGACATGGAGAAGCATGACGCCGGTCCGGCCTTCGCGCCGCCCTATCTGTCGGTGGATGGCGCGACGATCGCCCAGACCGCCAATATCCTCTTCTATCTGTCGGAACGGCATGACTGCGGTCCTTCGGGCATGAAGGCACGCTATTGGCTGGCGCAGGTGCAGTTGACCATCATGGACCTGGTGGCGGAAGCGCATGACGTCCATCACCCGGTCGGCGTCGAACTCTATTATAAGGACCAGAAGGCGGAATCGCTGCGCCGCGCACAGGGCTTTCGTGAGCAGCGTATCCCGAAGTTTCTAGACTGGTTCGAACGGGCGCTGCGATCGCAGGACGGCGACTGGCTGGCAGGCACCCGCTGGAGCCATGCCGACCTGTCGCTTTTTCATCTGGTCGCCGGGTTGCGCTACGCCTTTCCGCTGCGCATGGCGACGCTGTTGCCCGGCTATCCGGACCTTGCCGCGCTGCATGACCGGGTTGCGGCTCTGCCCGAATTGCAGGACTATCTGTCGAGCGACCGGCGTCTTCCCTTCAGTGAGGAAGACATATTCCGTCACTATCCTGAACTGGACGCCCCATGACGCCTGAAGACCTGATCATCCAGACCATCACGCCCACCACCCATGATCTGGGCGATTTCAAGGTACATCGCTCGCTGCCGGTGAAAGGGCGGACCATGGTCGGCCCCTTCATCTTCTTCGACCAGGCGGGCCCCGCGAAGATCGGCGCTGGGCAGGGCATCGACGTGCGGCCGCATCCGCACATCAACCTGGCCACCGTCACCTATATGTATGAAGGCGCCTTCCTCCACCGGGATTCGCTTGGCACGGAGCAACTGATCGAACCCGGCGCGGTCAATCTGATGACGGCGGGCAAGGGTATCGTCCATTCCGAACGCTCGCCCGACGAGGATCGCGCCAAGGCGTCCAAATTGTCGGCCATACAGACCTGGCTCGCCCTGCCGGACCGGTTCGAGGAAATGGACCCCGCCTTCGAGCATGTCAGCGAGGGCGGCCTGCCGGTGATCGAGGATGGTGGGGTACGCGCTCGCGTGATCATGGGATCGCTCTGGGGCGAAACCTCGCCCGTCACCACCTATGCTCAGACCATCTACGCCGATATCCAGCTCGCGCCCGGCGGTCGGATCGCGATCGATCCGTCGGCGGATGAGCGCGCCCTCTATGTGTCGGGCGGCGACGCGGCGCTCGACGGACTGATGCTCGCGCCGCAGACGCTCTACGTCCTGCGTCCGGGAACATCCGCTACATTGATGAGCGTTGATGGCGGCCGTGTGGTGCTGTGCGGCGGCGAAGCCTTCACCTCGCCGCGTCATGTCTGGTGGAATTTCGTATCCTCCAAGCAGGACCGGCTGATGCAGGCGCGTGAGGATTGGGACGCGATGCGCTTTCCGCTGATCCCCGGCGACGATCAGGAGTTCATCCCGATCCCGCAGGGGCGGCCTAAGACGGTCAGCTACCCCTGACCGATCGCTTTACTGAACAAAGGTCAGCGAGAGATTCTCGGCATTTTTCGGAATGTCGATCCGGCTCTCGTTGATCGACGCTTCCTCGCCGGGCTTCAGGCGGGTCTTGTCGGCCTTCGTCGTCCAGCTGAATACCAGTCGGTTCTGCCGGTCGCGCAGCTGCACCAGCACCGGTGGCACCGGCAGCGCCTGGCTGCCGCTGTTTACGATCCGTGCGCCGAAGGCGAAATATTCCTCGCCCGTCGGCAGCTTGCGGCGCTCGGCCGGTTTGGACAGGTAGAAGAGCAGGTCGGGATCGCCTTCTTCCGGCACGATGCCCATGGCGACCATCCATGACGGCGGGCCGAAATAGGTGAGCGCGCCGCCGGCCGCCGCGACGGCCAGGAAGAAAATTGCCGCAGCCCAGGTCCACAGCTTGAGCATGTTGCGTCGCGGCTTGACCGGGACCGGCGCGGAAAACCTGTCTTCCTCGACCGGTTCGGGGGGAGCGCCGGCATAGATGTCGTCGAAGCGATAGCCGGTTGACGTGGCCGGCGGCGTCGCGACTTCTTCCTGTACGACGCGTTCTGCCACGGCAGGCTCGGGCGCCGGACCAGAAGTCGCGCCGGAAGACGTCATGACAGAGGCAGGCGTTTCCTGCACCGGCGCAGGTCTGGGCGGTGCAGTTGTCGTCGGCGACGGGGGTGGCGCAGCGACCGGCTCAGCCGAAGTGGCGACGGGGGCCGTCGGGGCGACCGTTACGTCCTCGCGTGCCGGCAGGACGGCCGGTTCCTGGAACCAGCTATGTTTGCACGCCGCGCAGCGGACCTGGCGGCCATTGGAGCCTACGGCGCTGTCGGGCACGACATATCGGGTCGCGCAATTGGGGCACACCAGGATCATTTCGCTTCATAGGCATGGCAGGGACTCGCGCGCAAGCGTCAACAGCGAGGGTGCGACTCGCGTGATCGTGCGGCGCAGGCTTTACGGCGGCCTGCCGCCTGTGCCATGGCTGACGCTTCGGGGAAGCAGGGAGCGCATCAGCGCCACATCGCAAAGACATGACGGCGATTGTCCAGTTCGAAAATGTCGGCCTGCGCTATGGTCTGGACAGCGAAACGCTGTCCGACGTCAGCTTCTCGCTCGCGAGCGGCGGCTTCTATTTCCTGACCGGCGCGTCGGGCGCGGGCAAGACGTCGCTGCTCAAGCTCCTCTACCTGGCCCAGCGGCCCAGCCGGGGTGTCATCCGCCTGTTCGGCGAGGATGTGGTGACGCTGCCCCGCAGTCGCCTGCCCGGTTTCCGCCGCCGCATCGGTGTCGTCTTCCAGGATTTCCGGCTGGTTCCGCATCTTTCCGCCTACGACAATATCGCACTGCCGCTGCGTGTCGCGGGCATGGAGGAGAGCGAGATCGAGGCGCCGGTGGCGGAAATGCTTAACTGGGTCGGCCTTGGCGATCGCGGTCAGGCGCGTCCTGCGACCCTTTCGGGCGGAGAGCAGCAGCGCGTCGCCATCGCCCGCGCGGTGATCGGCCGGCCCGAAATATTGGTGGCGGACGAACCGACCGGCAACGTCGATTCCGACATGGCCCGACGCCTGATGACGCTGTTCGAGGCGCTCAATCGCCTGGGCACTACCATTGTCGTCGCGACCCACGACCTGCCGCTCATCGCGCAGGTCCGGGACGCGCAGATGATGAAGCTGGACAAGGGGCGGTTGGCCGATCCGACCGGCACGCTGCGCTATCCGCCGCGCGCGCAGGAGCGGAATTGATGGCCAGCCGCGCCAATCGCAAGGCAGCTGCCGCTGCGCGCCATCGCCTGTTGCCCGAAGGCCGGGTAGCGGGACCGATGCCCTGGATCATCGCGATCATGATGTTCCTGACCGTGCTGTCCGCCGCCGCTGGATTGGGCCTCAGCGCATCGGTCCGGTCGATGAGCGCCGATCTCGCCGGCCGCGCCAGCGTACAGGTGGTGGAGGCCAATGCGGAAGCGCGCGACCGGCTTGCGGCGCAAACGCTCAGCGCCCTGCGCAGCGCGCGAGACGTGCGCAGCGCTGTCCCTGTCGACCCGGCCGTACTCGCCGACCAGCTTCGTCCCTGGTTGGGCGATGCGGCAAGCAGCGGCGACCTGCCGGTGCCTTCACTGATCGACGTGATGCTGACGCCGGGGGATGTCGATGGAAAGGTCGACCGGCTGCGTCGCCAGCTGGCCAATATGTCGCCCAAGCTGCGGATCGAACCGCACGCTGCTTTTCTCCTGCCTCTGGCTGGCTTGTTGACCGCGCTCGGCTGGCTGTCTGCGGGCGTGGTGCTTCTGATGGTTCTTGCTACCGGCGCGGTTGTCGTGCTGGCGGCGCGTGGTGCGCACGACAGCCATCGTGGCACGATCGACGTGCTGCACCTGATGGGATCGACCGATGTGCAGATTGCCCGCCTGTTCCAGCGGAGGATCGGGCTCGACGCGTTTCTGGGCAGCGCGCTGGGTTTTTCCTTCGCCATGCTGGTCATTATCCTGATCGGATTGCGCCTGTCCGCGATGGGATCGGACCTGCTCGGCGCGGTCACGCTCGATACCCAAAGCTGGGTGCTGCTGGCGCTGCTGCCGATATTGGGCGTGATCCTTGCCACGCTGGCGGCGCGCTGGACGGTTTTACGCGCATTGGAGCGGTCGCTATGATCGTCCGTCTCGCCGCCGTAACCCTGCTATCCTGGATGCTGGGCTTTGCCTGGTTCGCCATCTTTCTGCCCCAGCCGCTCGACGGACGAGAGACCGACGCGATCGTCGTGCTGACCGGCGGGGCGGGACGGATCGACCGGGGGATCGCCCTGTTGCAGGATGGCGCGGCCAAGCGGATGTTGATTTCCGGGGTCGACCGCTCGGTCCGCCCGGTCGAACTGGCGGCGCAGTACAAGACGCCGGAAAAGCTGTTCTCCTGCTGCATAACCCTTGGCCGCGAAGCGATCGACACCCGTTCCAACGCGATCGAGACGGCCCGCTGGCTGGAGCGGCGCGATTACAAGACCGTCCGCCTTATCACCACGGATTGGCACATGCGCCGCTCCGCTCTGGAACTGCGCCAGGCGCTGCCGGGCCGGGTCACGCTCGTCTATGATGCGGTGCCCAGCCGGCCCAGCCTGACTGTGCTTATGCGCGAATATAATAAATATCTGCTGCGGCGGATTGCCGCATTGATCGGTATCTGATCAGAACGCGCCATGATCATCGCCGTCCGTTCTCTTATTTTCATGCTGGTCTTCTACAGCGGAAGCCTGCTTTTTGTCCTTTGGGCAATCGCTTTCGGCTGGGTCACGCCACTGATGGTTCAGCGCACCGCTACCGCCTGGAGCCGCTTCCACCGGGGTTGCGTCCGCTGGCTGCTGCGACAGAAGGTGGTGGTGGACGGCGATCTGCCGCAGGGGCCGTATCTCTACATCATCAAGCATGAATCGATGTTCGAGACGATCGACATGCTCTGCCTGTTCGATCGTCCGGCGATCGGGGCGAAGCGGGAATTGTTCGACATTCCGCTTTGGGGCGGGATTGCGCGGCGTTATGGCCTGATCCCGATCGAGCGGACAGCGGGGGCCAGTGCGTTGCGCGTCTTGCGCGCGGCGGCAAGGGACCGGATCGCGCAGGGGCGGGCCATCTGCCTCTTCCCCGAAGGCACGCGGGTTCCGCATGGCGAGGCGCCGCCGCTGAAATCCGGGTTTGCCGGCCTCTACAGCCTGCTGGGCCTGCCGGTGGTGCCGATCGCTATCGACAGCGGGCGGGTGTCGCCGCGAGGCCGGTTCCTGAAGCGCCCCGGAACCATCACCTACAAGGTTGGCGAGATGATCCCCGTCGGCCTCGACCGCAAGGAAGCAGAAGCCCGCGTCCATGCAGCGATCAACGCCCTCAACGCTTGAGTTTGTCCTGCTCCAACTGATTCAGGGCAAACTCCATTTTCTTTTGTTTTCCGTGATTTCCGAGTCGTGAAATGTTCCATTTCACTCGAAATCACTCCGGTCAGTGAGAGCGGCCGAAGTCGGGCTTGGCGTCGTCCTGGCCCTGTTCGATGATCGATCGGCGGATCGCGCGGGTGCGGGTGAAGAGGTTGAACAGCGCATCCCCGTCATTCCAGCGGATCGCGCGCTGAAGCGCCGACAGATCCTCCGAGAAGCGCTGGAGCATTTCCAGCACCGCATCCTTGTTCGCCAGGAACACATCGCGCCACATGGTCGGGTCGGAGGCGGCGATACGGGTGAAATCGCGGAAGCCGCCAGCCGAATATTTGATCACCTCGCTCTGGGTGACGTCCTCCAGATCGCTGGCCGTGCCGACGATGGTGTAGGCGATGAGGTGCGGCAGGTGGCTCGTCACCGCCAGCACCAGATCATGATGCGCGGGGTCCATCGTCTCGACATTGGCGCCCACGCGCCGCCATAGCTCGGCGACGCGCTCCACGGCGGCGGGATCGGCATCAGCGGGCGGGGTGACGATCGACCAGCGGCCCTTGAACAGGGTCGCGAAGCCTGCTTCCGGTCCGCTGTTTTCCGTGCCTGCTACCGGATGCGCCGGGATGATCGTCCGCCCCGGCAGCGCGGCGTTGAGTTGCGCCAGCACGTCCGCCTTGCAGGATCCGACATCGCTGACGATGGCGTCGACGGGCAGGTCGTCGGCGATCTCCGCCGCCGCCGCGCCCATCGCCCGGACGGGGACGCACAGAATGACCAGATCGGCATCGGTCACGGACGCACCCGCCGTGTCGGTGATGTCATCGGCAAGGTCGATCCGCCGGGCGGTTTCGCGCACGGCGGGATCGGCATCATAGCCCGTGACCCGCACGGTCGGCATGTCCGCGCGGATCGCGCGGGCCAGCGAGGAACCGATCAGCCCCAGGCCGATGATGGTGACGCGAGCGAAAGGCAGCATGGCGTCAGGCGGCCTCCACCATGGCGCGCAGCTTCGCGGCGACGGCGCGCGTCTGTTCTTCGGTGCCGATGGTGATGCGAAGGCCGTTGGGCAGGCCCTGACCGGGCAGCCAGCGCGTTGCGTAGCCTTCGTCCCACAGCCCCTTCATCGCCGCTTCGGCGGTCAGCCTGCCGTCGAACAGGATGAGGAGGAAGTTGGTCTTGCTCGGCACGGCGCGCAGGCCATGGTTGGACAGCGAGGCGACCTCGCTCGCCAGCCAGTCGCGCCACTGCGCCGTGTGCGCCCGGCTGCGATCGACCCAGGCGTCGTCGTTGATCGCCGCGACCGCCGCCGCCTGCCCCGCCGTCGTCACGTTGAACGGCGCGCGGATGCGGTGGAGGATGTCGATCACCTCAGGCGAAGCATAGCCCCAGCCGATCCGTTCGGCGGCAAGGCCGTGAATCTTGGAGAAGGTGCGGGTGACGAAGATGTTGGCGGCATCCTTCGCCAATTCCAGCCCGCCATCATCCTCATCCGCGTCGAGATATTCGGCATAGGCCTGATCGAGGACGAACAGGATGTCGGGACGCAGCCCGGCATGCAGGCGGGCAATCTCTTCCCGGCTGGTCAGCGTGCCGGTCGGGTTGTTGGGATTGGCAAGGAAGACGACTTTGGTCTTGTCCGTCACCGCCGCAAGCAGCGCGTCGACGTCGGTCGCATAATCCTTGTCCGGCGCGATCACCGGGGTCGCACCGACGCGGCGGGCGGCGATGTCATAGACCGCGAAGCCATAGCGGACATACAGGACTTCATCGCCCGGCCCGGCATAGGCCGATGCGGCGATGTGCAGCAGTTCGTCCGATCCGGTGCCGTAGATGATGCGGGCAGGGTCGAGGCCATATTTGGCGCCGATCGCCTCGCGCAGCTTCGTCGCGCCGGGATCGGGATAGGTGGCGAGGTCGGCGGTGGCGGCGACCAGCGCGGCGCGCGCGGCGTCGCCGGTGCCGAGCGGATTTTCATTGGCCGAAAGCTTGATGAGCGGGCGGCCGTCATCGGCCGCCGACTTGCCCGGCACATAGGCGTGAATGCCGAGGATCCAATCCTTGGGCGCTGGCTTTGCATCAGTCTGTGTCATGGGCCGGGGCTTTAGCGGCTTTGGCGGCAAAGGCAAAGCGGGCTGCTGACGGCGCGTGCCCGAAGTTCACGGTGTCGGAGGGCAATTGCGACGGGAAGCGCCCGCGAGGCGACCGGGACGCGCCGCCGACGCGCCGCCGACGCGTCGGATGAGCGACTTTCGGGTGACGGGGTGGCGACGAGAGCAGGGATCGAATGCGGGGTTTCATCCGTCAGGATAGATCAGAGAATATCCTACATTGGAAGGGAATTGGACAAGGGATGGCTTTGGTGTGCGAGGAGGAAAGCGGCTGGTCTGGAGGCGACCAGTTTTTGACCCTCCGCACTCAACGCAAATTGCCCAATTGCAGACATACGATCTATCAGCCAAAGTGCAGTGATGCGATCAGGCTGGAAATCTCTTTATAGCCGTGTTCGGCGCTTTGTGGATCACGACCAATCCACCCGCGCAAGACCCGCCACACCTTTTCTTGGCATTCTGCCGATTGCAGGTATGGGCGCTGCACAATCTCACCTGAGCGGTGGCGCAGCACTTGTCGGCTGGATTTTAGCAGTTGGCATTGCGCTCCTGTGGACGGCGTTTGCTTGCTGGCGTGGCTACCGGCTTTTGTTAACAGGTGCGGTCAAAGGAGATCGGCAGTTCGATCACAGGACCAAGTTCAGGCTTCCCCTAGAGTATCGTGATACAGAAAGCGCGACCAAAGCACGTCGTCGTAAGCGGTAGTTTTGGTTCGCTTTTCATATCATCCGCGCCAGCACCCGCCGTTCCGCTTCCCACCCATCGCTGCCTTCTGCCCCCCTTTTTCCTTCTCCGCGTCCTCCGCGCCTCCGCGCGAAAAAATCAAATCACGCGGAGACGCGGAGGAAGAGGCGGCGGCGGTCGGCCTTCGGTTGTTGGAATGCCTATGGACGTCATGATGGGGCGCTGCGCTTCCGTCATGCTGACGACAGTCCGCCTCCAGAGTTTCCTGTAGCCACTCTGGATCCCGGCGTGCGCCGGGATGACGGAATTAGGGAAGGCGGCTTTTTCCGACGCGGTGTCGCAAGGCCATCCCGCCGGGCCTTAGCCCATCCGCTTGAACAGCCAGCCCATGCTGGAGCCGCCGGGCAGCGCCTCGCCGGTGACGACCAGTTGCTTCGTCGCGTGAGGCCGGCCATCGCCGTCGACCCAGAGGCTGTCCTCGACGCTCAGCACGCCCGCGCCGGTGCGGAATTGCCAGAGGCCACCCAGATCGATGCGCAGCACCGCGCCCTGATTGTCGGCGGTCAGTGTCGGCTCGACGCCGGGTGCCAGATGGAAGCGCAACTGCACCGGCTGCTTGCCGGGCTTGCGACGCCGTTCCGCCGGGGTCAGCATATCCTCGCCCCGGACTTCCTTGCCATCGCCGCTCACCATCAGCAGGCGGCGATGGACATAGCCCAGCCGCCGGACATAGCCGTCATGGCTGATGTCGAGGCGGCTGCCATTGTCCATTTCCTGCCGGTTCAGTTCGACCTCGGTCACGCCCTTGCCCAGCGTACCATCGGGCAGCAGCGCAGTGGAGTTGCTGTCGTTCAGCACGAGGGTGCTGTGCGCCGCCGTGGTGCGCAGCCCTTGCGCCAGGTCGCGGGGTATCCACGCGCCTTCAAGGCCGGCGCCGCCGCAATTGACGATCAGGCGTAATTGCCCGTCGCTGATCTCGATCGCGCCGGTCGAGGCGCAGCCCGCTTCGGCGAGCCGGGCGACGGGGGGCGGGGCGGCGTCGATCTGCACCACGGTGCTGCCGGCGCTGATCCGCTGATAACCCCAGTCGCGCGCTGCACGCAGCGGGCGGGTGCGCACACGGCTGGCATTCACCACGGCTTCGACCGTCTGCGGGTCGATCGCGCCCGCGCCCTGCCAGCTTCCAAGCCCGCCGTCGCCATGGGTGAGGCCGAGCAGCGCCGGCACCGCGCGCGACAGGCCATCGCTCAGGCACAGCGGCGCCTTTTCACGCCGCACATCGTAGACGGCGCGCAGCATGGACAGCAGCATCACCGCTTCCAGTTGCGCCAGCGGCGATCGCGACACGATGCCGCCGTCTGGGTGAAAACTGCCTTCGATCGCGCGCTTGAGGCCCGCCTCGCCGAACATGCGACGGGCGTCGCCGCCGGGGATGAGCAGGGCGGCGGCCAATATGCCGCACCAGGCGGTGAGGCGCGGCAGGCCCATCGGCGCCTTGTCCGCGATGCGGTCCAGATGGCGGGCGGTGCGCGCGATGCAGTTCAGCACCAGCGATCGATAGACGAGGTCGCTGGACGAGAGGATCAGCGGCGCATGGGCGGTCCAGAACAGCAGCCGCCAGCCGGCATTGTCGGCGCGCCATGCCGGTTCGCTCGGCGTTTCGGCATGGGCCGCCAGCCATTTGCGCATCACTGCCTCGGCGATCGGCGCGCCCTGCTCGCGCGAGGCGCTGCTGCCAAGGTCGCGCAGCCAGCGGAAGCTGTGGAGATAATCGGCAAAGGCCGGGCTGACCGAAAGGTTCGCGAAGTCCAGCGCGCCGACCGGCTGCTTGTTTCCCCGGAAAAGGAAATAGCCGGTGCGGATCGCCGCGCCGGCGCGGCCATCGCCCGGCACAGCGTCATCGGGCACGGCGAGCAGCTTGAGCGGATATTTGCCCCGAAGCTTGCGGCCGTGGATCGGCGTCTTCCAGCTCAGCAGGTAGAAATGATTGGCGATGCGTTGCGCCAGCGACAGGCCCTTGTCATCCGCGACGCGGATGAGCCGCTTGCCCTGTTCGATGCCATCACTGTCCGCTTCGGGCGGATCATCCTGGCCTCGGCGGACGGACATGCGCCGCGCTTCGCTCACCCGCCCCGCAGCTTCCGGATATTGTCGGCATAGGCTTCAGGCCCACCGCGGAAGGTGGCGGTGCCCGCGACCAGCACGTCGGCGCCGGCCTCTATCGCCCTGGGCGCGGTTGTGAAATCGATGCCGCCATCGACCTGAAGGCGGATGTCGCGGCCCGACTTGTCGATCATCTTGCGGATCGCCTCGATCTTGCGCAGCTGATTCTCGATGAAGCTCTGGCCACCGAAACCGGGGTTGACGCTCATCACCAGGATCAGGTCGACATCGTCCATCAGATAGTCGAGCATCTTGGCCGGCGTGCCGGGATTGAGGACCACGCCCGCCTTCACGCCCAGCGACTTGATATGCTGGACGGTGCGATGGATGTGCGGACCGGCTTCGGGATGGACGGTGATGATGTCGGAACCGGCTGCCGCGAAAGCATCCAGATACTGGTCGACCGGCGAGATCATCAGATGGACGTCGAAGACCTTCTTCGTGTGCGGGCGCAGCGCCTTCACCACCGCCGGGCCGATCGTGATGTTGGGCACGAAATGGCCGTCCATGACGTCGATATGCACCCAGTCGCAGCCCGCTTCGTCGATGGCGCGGACCTCCTCGCCCAGGCGGGCGAAGTCGGCGGAGAGGATGGAGGGCGAGATGAGAATGGAACGGGTCATTAACCGTTCGCCTTAGTCGCCGCCGGGGTCAAGGGCAACGGACATTTGCCCGCGAGTCGCGATTGTTTCGGGACAGTCGCGCAAAGCGTTCAAAGCATGACGAAAATGGTCGGGTCCAGCCGGGGCGACGACGGCGCGCCCTGGGGCAGCATCTGCTTGACGCCATGCAGCGCGACGACCTCGCCCGCTGCATCCAGCACCGGGGCGGCGACCAGCCGCATGGCGCAGCGGCCGGCACCATCGGCCTGGTCGATATCGACGTCCAGGGTGAAGCCGCGCTTGTGCCGGATGGCATAGCCGCGCAGCCGCTCCATCGGGTCGCGCGAGTCCGGCGCATAGAGCGACACGGACAGGGGGCGGGGGACGATGCTGTCCCGTTCCAGCCCGAATATGTCATAGACGCCCGCGGTCCAGTGCAGGCCATTGTCCTTGAGGTCGCAGAACCACAGGCCAAGCCCGCGTTCGGCCAGCGCTTCATCATTGCGGGCGATGGTCGGATCGAGCAGCACGGGTGAGAGATGCTCGCGCAGGGCGTAGAGCGGCCAGCTATGGTGCAACGGCAATGGCTCGGTCGGACGCATGGGCGGCGCACCTTGGTGGATGGGCGATCCTGTCTAGGCCTTCGATAGTTAAGGCTTAGTTCGCCCTTCTGGCAAGGCGGGCGATGAAGAAACCATCCGCGCCGCCGCGATCGGCGAGCATGTCAGGCAGCGAGCGGAGCCAGCCTTCGTCGGTCGGCGTCATGCCTTCGGGCAGTTCTGCGGCAGTGGCGGGGACCAGCGCGAAGTCGGCATGATCGGCCAGGAATCGTTCGACCTGATCCTCACCCTCGGCCCGTTCGAGCGAGCAGGTGGCATAGACGATCCGTCCGCCCGGCTTCAGCCAGCCGGCGGCGCGCGCCAGCAATTCGCCCTGCAATTCGGCGAGTTCCGCAATCTGGCGCGGACCGATGCGGTGCAGCACGTCGGGATGGCGGCGATAGATGCCGGTCGCCGTACAGGGCGCGTCGAGCAGGATGGCGTCGACCGCGGCGTCGGGCTGCCACTGGCGCAGATCGGCCGGCACCACGTCGGCGGACAGGCCGGTGCGGGTCAGATTTTCGGTCAGCCGCTCCAGACGCTTCTTCGACTGGTCGACCGACAGCACATGCCAGCCCGTTGCCGCAAGCTGCATCGTCTTGCCGCCCGGCGCGGCGCACAGGTCGAGTACGGTCCGGCTCTCTCCCGCGCCCAGCAGCCGCGCCGCGCAGGAAGCAGCGATGTCCTGCACCCACCAGGCGCCCTCGGCAAAGCCCGGCAGGTCGGGAATGACAGCCCCTTCGGGCAAGCGGACATGGCCCGGCGCGAAGGATGCGCCGTTAAGTTCGGCCGTCCATTTCGCCGTCTCGCCGGCATCGCGCAGCGTCACGTCCACCGGCGGACGGACGGCATAGGCATGGGCGGCGGCCTGCGGCATCGCTTCGCCCCATTGGCCGGTCCAGCGTTCCACCACCTCGACGGGCAGGGTGGGGGGATCGGGCAGTAGCGGCTCGCCGCGCGTCACCGTGCCGAACACGCCATGGACCAGCTTGCGCGGGCCACCATCGACCAGCGGCAGGGCGGTGGCGATCGCGGCATGGGCGGGCGTGCCCATGATCAGCGTCTGGGCGAGCGCGATGCGTAGCACCATGCGCGCCTTGGCATCGTCGGGCAGGGTCTGTTTCGTCGCGCCGTCGATCAGCGCGTCAAGATCGGGCAGGTGGCGCAGCACTTCGGCGGCGATCGCATGGACCAGCGCGCGGTCGGACTGCGGCAAACCCTGCGCGGCGCCATGCAGCGCCAGTTCCAGCGGATCGCCCCGGCGCAGCACGGCGTCGAGCAGCCGCAGCGCGGCACGACGCGCGGGAAAGCCGGGGACATCATCGGGGCGGGGAGCATTTGGACGGCGGGACATCAGCGGCCCCTACGCGCTTTCGCCCTCAAAGAAAATGGGAGACGCCAAAGCCGAGCGAGAGGAACAGGGCGATCCAGAAGAGGATGCCGACCCAGAGCGCCAGCCAGTCCGACCGGCGCGGTCTGGCTTGGCTACCCTTCGGAACGGTGCGAAGCGAGGAGGGGATGCGCTTGCCGCCCAGCGTCGAGACGGCAATCACGCGGCGGCCGACGCCATGGAAGAAGCGCGCGGTGTGTCGGGAAAAGACATGGTCGACGGTCAGGTCGACCACCAGCCCGCCGGCATGGCGCAGCACCACGCCCGCCACGTCGACGACGACCTCCCCGATCTCGTCGACCATCAGCGCCCGTGCGGATCAAGCGCGCTGCGGCGGCGTTCAGGGGCCGGCGCGGGCGGGGCTGCCACCGGCGACAATGCCGACGCGCGGGACGTGGCCGGGGAGCCGATCGCAGGCCCGCCCACGTCCACGGCGATATCCTGCAAGGCGGCGATGCGCTTCTCGGTCGCGGGATGGGTGGAGAACAGCTCGCTGACATGGGTCGGCACGATGTAGAGCTGCGCCGCCGCCGGATTGCGTTCGGCCACCGGGTTGGGGATCGTCTCCGCCCGGCCCGAAATCTTGGCGAGGGCCGATGCCAGCGCATGGGGATTGCCGCTGATCTCCGCCCCGGCACGGTCGGCGCCATATTCGCGGGTGCGGCTGATCGCCATCTGCACGATCATCGCGGCGAAGGGGGCGACGATCACCGCCAGCAGGCTGGCGACCATATTGCCATGCCCTTCGCGATCTCCGCCGCGGAAGAAGAGGCCGAAATTCGCCAGCATCGAAATGGCGCCCGCGATCGTGGCGACCATCGTCATGATGAGCGTGTCGCGATTCTTCACATGGCCCAGTTCATGCGCCATCACGCCGGCCACCTCGTCCCGGTTGAGCATAGCGAGCAGGCCGGTGGTCGCGGCCACGGCGGCATTTTCGGGATTGCGCCCGGTGGCGAAGGCATTGGGCGCGTCCTGATCGATGATATAGACGCGCGGCATCGGCAGTTGCGCGCGCTGCGCCAGTTGCTGCACCAGCCCGTAAAAATCCGGCGCGCTCTGCGCATCGACTTCCCGAGCGTCATGCATGCGCAGGACTATCTTGTCGGCGTTCCAGAAGGTGAAGAGGTTCATGCCCGCCGCCACGAGCAGCGCGATCACCGCGCCACCGCTGCCGCCCAGCGTATAGCCCAGTGCCATGAACAGCGCCGTCAGCGCCGCCAGCAACATGGTCGTCTTCATCCCGCTCACTTGCAATGCTCTCCTTTGCGGCCCAAAATAGGGACCAGAGCGTGAATATGGGGTGGATCGGCCTCTTTCGCAATCAGACTGCCCGCAATCGAAAGGCCGCAATCCATGGGAAGTTTCAACGGCAAGCGCCCGGCGCATGTGAAGCCACCTGCCCATCTCTCCAAAAGCCCGCCGGTGCCCGAGGGCGATCCGGTCGACGCGCCCTCGCGCCATGACGAGGAACTCAGCCCGGTGCGCTATGGCGACTGGGAGCGGAAGGGAATCGCGATCGATTTCTGACGCTTGGCGCCATGGCTCCATTCGCCGCCGATTTAGCACGTCTGCCGTTGGCCCGTGCCGCTGCTGCGAGGAGCCCGGTCGCCCGCTCTGGCCTTTTTCCCCTGCTTTTGTGCAGGACTCCAGGGTAAAGGAGTTTTCGGGCGTGGGTGTGCATCTTGTTTCGGATATGGACGTGAGTGGGAAGCCGGTATCGGGCTATGCGCCAGAGGATGCGGCGTTGCTGTGCGGTGTCGGCCGTCTCGTCTGTGCCTGGACCATGTTGGAACAGAGCCTGGAGGCGAAGATCGGCATGTTGCGGGACGCGATGGGTGACGTGCGCACCGTGGGCGCGCGAACCCGGCCGACCATGACCAAGCTTATGACCGAATTGCGCACCATGGTGGCGATGCGCGATCGCCGCAACGCCAGCGCCCTCACAGAAATCTCCGCCATCGAGCGCGACATGCAGCGGATCGACCGTTTCCGCGCGCTCATCATCCAGGGCTTCCAGCAGCCCGAACCCGGCGGTTTCGCCTGCCGCGACCCGCGCAACAACCAGGTGCATGTCAGCCTGGAGCAGCTCGACGCGGAAATTTCCGCGCTTGAAGAAATCGCGCAGAGACTTCTTTCCGTCTGACGCGTTGTTGCGCACGCAACTTCTTACCTCTACGCTTTTCAAGCGATTCTAGACGCATTTTCCGCATTGCAGCGAGAATGGAGCCGTATGACTCACAAGCCTATTCGCAAAGCCATCTTCCCTGTCGCCGGTCTTGGCACCCGGTTCCTCCCCGCCACCAAGGCGGTCCCCAAGGAATTGCTGCCGGTCGTCGACCGGCCGCTGATCCAATATGCCGTCGATGAGGCCCGCGAGGCCGGCATCGAACAGATGATCTTCGTCACCGGGCGCGGGAAGGGCGCGATCGAGGATTATTTCGACATCGCCTACGAAACCGAGGCGACCCAGCGCGAGCGCGGCAAGGATCTGGGGGCGCTGGAAGGCACCCGCCTGATGCCTGGCAACGCCGTCTTCATCCGCCAGCAGGAACCGCTGGGACTGGGCCACGCGATCTGGTGCGCACGCGACATTGTCGGCGACGAACCCTTCGCCATCCTGCTGCCCGACGAATTCATGCGCGGCGCAAAAGGCAATGGCTGCCTCAAGCAGATGGTCGACGCCTATGACAAGGTCGGCGGCAACCTGGTCTGCGCGCTCGAAATCCCGATGGACGAAACGCCCAGCTATGGCGTCATCGATCCGGGCGCGCGCGACGGCGTGTTGACGCAGGTGAAGGGGCTGGTCGAAAAGCCCAAGCTCGGCACCGCGCCCTCCAACCTGATCGTGCCGGGGCGCTACATCCTCCAGCCGCAGGTGATGAAGATCCTGGAAACCCAGGAAAAGGGAGCGGGCGGCGAGATTCAACTGACCGACGCCATGGCCTCGCTGATCGGCGACCAGTCCTTCCACGGCGTGACCTTCGACGGTCGCCGCTTCGACTGCGGCTCCAAGGCCGGTTATATCGAGGCGAACCTGGCCCTGTCGCTGGATCGCGAGGATCTCAAGGACCATATCCGTGCCTTCGCGCAGCAGGAACTGGCCCGCTAATTAACACTGACATCCGTTCGCTTCGGGCCTGTCGACAGCGCTCGAAGCGAACGGATCGATTACGGGGACGGCACCGAACCGGCGCCTATGCGGCCTGGGTCATCTGCTGCTTGATCCGATGGACGGTGGCGACCCCAATTTTGAGTTTCTTGGCGGCGGCATTGATGCTCGTGCCCTTGGCGAGTTCCCGCTTGATCCGGTCA
>NZ_DATKFP010000032.1:0-9671 GCF_035511395.1 Sphingobium sp. | reverse complement strand
CTGCGTCTGCGCGGCCGCGATCTCCGGACCGCCCCCCGGCAGATTGCCCGACAGCGTTTCGTGGCCGACCGCGACCAGCTTGCCATCGCGCCCGGCCGCCAGACGAACGCGCTGGATCGTCGCGGGGCGATGCGACGTATTGTTCGGCATGAGCGGACGCGGCAGCGCCACCTTCACGGCGCGACCAACCGCGCGAGCGCCAAGCGCGGCGAGGATCGCGTCCGAGCAGACGCTGCCCTTTCCTCCGAACCCGCCGCCAATATAGGTCGCGACGACGCGGATCTTGTCCTGCGGGATAGAAAGTTTGTTGCCAAGGTCACGGCGCGCCCAACCGATGATCTGCTGCGCGGACCAGATCGTCAGCTGGTCGCCGTCCCAGCGCGCGATCGTGGCGTGCGGCTCCAGCATCATGTGGCTGTGGTCGGGGGTGGTGTATGACGCATCGACCTTCACGGGGGCTGATGAGAACGCCTTGTCAAAGTCGCCGATGCGGATGTCCGGCTGACGCCGATGTGGCTTGGCTCCCGCGCGCGCAGACGCAAGGTCGAACGCGCCCTGTCCGCGCGCATAATCGACGCGAATCAGCGATGCGGCATGGCGCGCCTGCTCGAACGTCTCGGCAACGACCAGTGCGATAGCCTGATGGTAATGCTCGATCTCCGGCCCCGCGAGCGGCTTGGCTACGTAGAAACCCTGCGTCTTGATCGGCCCGGCATTATCGGCTGTCACGATCGCAAGGACGCCCGGCGCCGCCTCGGCCTCGCGCACGTTCATCGACGATATGCGCCCCTTGGCTATGGCGGAGCCGACGACATAGCCATAGGCAGCGTTCGGCACGGCCTCATGATTTTCGTAGGAATAGACCGCGCGTCCGGTGGTCTTCAGCGGCCCCTCGATGCGCGGGTGCGGCTTGCCGACGACCTTTTCCTGATCGATCGGATTGGTGCCTGCTGGTGTGTCGAACTTCATGCTGATTTGCCCTCCGCGATGGTGGCTGCAAGCGCCCGCGTCGCGAGCGGTATCTTGAACGCATTGTCGTCCGTGGGGCGCGCATTCGCGAACGCCTTGGTCGTCACGGCTGCGGCCCCCTGCGCCATCACGGCATCCGCCGCTTCGACGCGCCAGGGCTTGTGCGCGACTCCGCCGAACGCAACGCGCCCGTTGCCATCTTTCTGGATGACGGCCGCAACCGACACGAGCGCGAAGGCGTAGGATGCCCGGTCGCGTAGCTTCTCATAATGGTGCGTGCCGCCAAGCGGCCGGGGCAGCGTGACCGCCGTAATCAGCTCGCCAGCTTCCAGATTGTTGTCGAGGTGAGGTGTGTCACCGGGCAAGCGATGGAAGTCGGCGATCGGGATAGCGCGGCTCGTGCCGTTCGCCTTGACCGTCTCCACGATCGCATCCAGCACGCGCATCGCAACGGCCATATCGCCGGGGTAGGTGGCAATGCATTGGTCGCTCGAACCGATCACCGCGAGTTGACGCGAATAGCCACCGATCGCAGCGCAGCCCGACCCCGGCTTGCGCTTGTTGCAAGGCATGTAGGGGTCATAGAAATAGGGACACCGCGTCCGCTGAAGCAGGTTGCCCGCCGTGGTCGCCTTGTTGCGAAGTTGCCCGGACGCGCCGGCCACGATCGCACGGGTCAGCACGCCGTAATCGCGACGGACGCGCGTGTCGGCAGCAAGCTTGGTGTTCGTGACCAGCGCCCCGATCCGCAAGCCGCCTTCCGACGTCGGCTCGATCCGGTCGAGCTTCAGGTCCTGGACATCGACCAGATGCCGGGGCGTCTCGATTTCCAGCTTCATGAGGTCGAGCAGGTTTGTGCCCCCGGCGAGGAACTTCGCGCCGGGCTGGCCTGCGACTGCGGCAGCCGCTTCAGCCGGCGTCTTCGCGCGCTCATAGGTGAAGGGCTTCATGCTTTTGCTCCCGCTACTTCCGCCATCGCCTCGGCTATGTTGGAATAGGCGCCGCATCGGCAGATATTGCCGCTCATCCGCTCGCGCATTTCGATGTTGGTCGGCTGCGGAGGTCGCGAAGGATCGGCCTGGACGTGGCTCGGCACTCCACGCTTGATCTCGTCCAGCACTGCGACCGCAGAGCAAATCTGACCCGGCGTGCAGTAGCCGCACTGATAGCCATCATGACGCACGAATGCGGCCTGCATGGGGTGTAGATTGTCGGGCGTGCCCAGCCCTTCGATCGTCGTCACCTCGTCGCCCTGATGCTGCACAGCCAGGCTAAGGCAGGAATTGATCCGCTCGCCGTTGACGATGACGGTACAGGCTCCACATTGCCCGTGGTCGCAGCCCTTCTTCGTCCCGGTGAGCTTCAGATGCTCGCGCAGCGCATCGAGCAGTGTCGTGCGCGGGTCGAGGGTGAGGTCACGACGCTTGCCGTTTACGGTCAGCGATACCGGCATGGTTGCGGGCGCGGGCGCGGTCGCTTTTGCGGGCTGCGCTTCGACATGCGGGGCCGCAGCCAGCGCAGCCGTTGCAGCGCTGCCGGCAAGAACGCCTCGCCTCGACATCTCGATCTCCGACATCATCGCCGTCTCTCCCGTTACAGTGTGTTGTATAACTCGTCCGCGACCTGTTCGAGCCATGTCACGGACGTACCGTCGAGCGCCTCGGACACCGCGACATGGGTCAACGCGCTATCGCGTGCCGCACCATGCCAGTGCTTGACGCCTGGCGAGATGAATATGGTGTCGCCCGTTGCGATCGGCTTCGCAGCCTCGCCGTCGACCTGAACCCATCCCCGTCCATCGGTTACGATGAGCAGTTGCCCCAGCGGATGCGTGTGCCAGTTGGTATGCGCACCCGGTTGGAACGTCACCGTCGCGCCGCCAAGGCGGGCGTCGCCGGTGCCCTTGAAGGGCGACAGGACGGTGACGCTGCCGGTGAAATAGTCGGCGGGGCCAAGCTTCGGCTCCTGGTTAGGATGGATGACCTGAAGGTCGGACATGGCGGCAACCTCCTTCCTGGCGAACACCTTACCCGCGACGCCGATGGCGGCGTTCGCTTTCGGCCACCCTGCGTAAAATGCGAGATGGGTCAGCGCCTCGACGATCTGCGCCTGGGTCAGCCCGTTTTCGAGGCCACGCTGAACGTGGAAGGCAAGCTGATCGCCGTCGCCACCTGCGGAAAGCGCGGCGATGGTGACGAGGCTGCGGTCACGGGGCGATAAGTCGGTGCGCCGCCACAGGTCGGCGAAAACGACATCGTTGGTAAGCTGCGCGTGCTTGGGTGCGATTGGGGCGAGCGCCTTTTCGACTGTCGCGGCGCGCGAGGAATCAGAGCTGGGAAGCGGTGCGGTGGCCGGCGGGATCGCCGCGAGCGACTTCAGGTCGACATGTCGTTCAGCGAACACCTTCTCGACCTCATTCAAGGTCGAGACGGCGTTCGGCCATCCGGTGTAGAAGGCGAGGTGCGTCACCATGCCCGCCACCTCGGACGGCTTGATGCCGTTATCGAGACCGCGGCCAAGATGGCCAGCCATCTGCGCGGTCTTGCCGGTCGCGATCAGCACCGACAAGGTGACGATGCTGCGATCACGCGGCGCCAGTTCGGGACGCACCCACACGTCGCCGAACAGCACCCGATCGGTATAGCCCGCCAGCGCCGGCGCGATCGCCTGCATGTTCTTGGGCGCGACCGACGGACGATCCTGTGCCTCGACCGGCACGGCCATCGCCAGCGCGGCAACGGCGGCGGAGGTAACCTTCATCGTTTCTTCTCCCATCTTACCCTCTCATCAACGCTGCCCCTCACCGCGGCGTTAGTTGACGCTCGCTGCTGGCGGCACCCGCCTTCACTGGTCGGAGGAGATGCGAGAAAGTGAGCTGGGCTAGGCGCAAGTCGCCATTCTTCCTGGTATAAACTTCCGTGACCATGAAGGCGTTGGTGACGGTACGGGAACCAACGACCGCCTCCAAATCCATGTCTTCCAGCACGATCGCGGTGTCACCGAATACGCGCACGTCTACTGCGTGGATCGTTGCCTTCTTGTACCAGATACCGCCGCCCTTGATGGTGGCGAGTTCCTGGTTCTTGCCCCACGTTCCTCCCATGTGAGTGAACATGGCGCGGTCGTCGAAGAGGGTTGCGAGAGAGTCGATCTTCTTGTCCGCCATCCAGTCCCACTTGGTCTTCGACAGGTCGATGACCTGCTGCTCTGTCGGGGTATGGGTGGTGGCAGTCCTGATCGTCTCGGTTGGGGCCGGCGGCGCTTGCTGCGCGAGCAAGGCCTGCATGGGCAGCAATGACAAGGCGACGGCGCCTAGCAGGCAAAGTCGGTTTATTCCCCGAGCCGATCGAATATTCACCAAAGCTGCTCCCGCACGAAGTTGAAAACATGCAGGCTGACGCCGGAACATCGGCCCGCGAGTGACGATCAGAGCTTCCGTTCGCCCAGCCACTTCACCATCGCCGGATCGCGGTGGTCGAAGAAGGCGCTGGCGTTCTGATCGAGCTTGGCGATCGCTTCGAGGTCGCCAGCGTCGAGATCGAAATCGAAGATATCGAAGTTCTGCGCCATTCGCTCCTTGCGCACCGATTTGGGGATCGCGACGATGCCCCGGTCAGTCAGCCAGCGAAGGACGACCTGAGCGATGCTCTTGCCGTGCTTGTCGGCGATCGGCTGCAACACCTCGTTCGTGAAAAGGCCATTCTTGCCCTCCGCGAACGGTCCCCACGCCTCGGGCTGGACGCCGTATTGCTCAAGGATTTTCACCGCATCGGTCTGCTGGTGGAAAGGGTGGATCTCGATCTGGTTGACCGCAGGATGCACTTCATTGTGCAGCACGAAATCGACAAGGCGATCGGGGTAGAAGTTGCTGACCCCGATAGCGCGGATGCGCCCGGCCTTGTGCAGCTCTTCCATCGCGCGCCATGCGCCGTACACGTCACCATAGGGCTGATGGATTAGCCATAAGTCGAGATAGTCCAACCCGAGCTTGTTGATCGACCGCTCGAAGGCCGCCTTGGCTCCCTCGTAGCTGGCATCCTGCACCCAGAGCTTGGTGGTGACGAACAACTCGCCTCGATCGATGCCGTGGTTCTTGATGGCGGCGCCAACCGATTCCTCGTTGCCGTAGGAGGCAGCTGTATCGAGCAGCCGATAGCCGACATCGATCGCGTCGCGGACGCTGCGCTCGCATTCTGCCGGATCAGGCACCTGAAATACGCCGAATCCGAGGATCGGCATCTCGACGCCGTTGTTCAGAGTGACGCTGGGAACGCTGCTGGTCATGACGATGGTTCCTTGTTCTGTTCAGCGGTTCACGAACTGCTGGTGCGAAGCCGCATAGCGCTCGCCATGCACTTCGATCCCCGACAGGGCGTCGGCGATGCGCGCCAGATCCTGATCGGTCAGTACCAAGTAGGCGCCGCCCAGATTCTCCTCGAGCCGGTGAAGCTTGGTCGTACCGGGGATCGGCACGATCCACGGGTGCTGCGCGAGCAGCCATGCAAGCGCGACCTGCGCGGGCGTGGCCTCTTTCTCACTTGCGATCGTCGTGACCAGATCGACAAGCGCTTGGTTCGCCGCCATCACATCCGCCTGAAAACGTGGCACGGTGCTGCGGAAGTCATCAGCGGCAAATTTGGTGCCCGCCTCCAGCTTGCCGGTCAGGAAGCCCTTGCCGAGCGGCGAGAACGGGACGAACCCGATCCCCAGTTCCTCCAGAAGCGGCAGGATCGTCGCTTCCGGCTCACGCCAGAACATCGAATACTCACTCTGAAGTGAGGCCACGGGCTGTACCGCGTGGGCGCGACGGATCGCGTCTGGGCCGGCTTCCGACAGACCAAAATGCTTGACCTTGCCCTCGGCGATCAGGTCGCGAACCGTTCCTGCCACGTCCTCGATCGGCACGTTCGGATCGACACGGTGCTGATAGAATAGATCGATGCGATCGGTGCGCAGCCTGGACAGGGCCTCGTCCGCCACCTGCCGGATACGCTCGGGACGGCTGTTCAATCCGTCACTCGGGCGACCGTTCTCGAACCCGAACTTGGTGGCAATCACCACCTGATCCCGAACTGGCGCCAGCGCTTCGCCAACGACCTCTTCATTGTCTCCCGGCCCATAGGCTTCGGCCGTGTCGAAGAAGGTAACGCCCCGCTCGTGCGCCGCGCGGAGCAGCGAAACGGCCTCCGTGCGATCAGTTGCGGGACCGTAGCCAAAGCTTAGTCCCATGCACCCAAGCCCGAGAGCCGATACCTCAAGGCCGCTTTGGCCCAATACGCGCTTCTGCATCATCGAAATCCCGCTTCGGCCCGGTGTCGAAACGCCCGCGCCATGTTGATGATTATGTACCCTGAAACGGTTTTGATAATTAGACAGGGTAAATCGCTTGGGTCTATGACATTATGTCATGAAACCCCATCTGCTAGGCTTGATATGAAACGTGAAGAATTGGGCAATCTCGCGATGTTCCTCGCCGTCGCGGAAGAACGCAGCTTCACAAAGGCGGCAGCAAAGCTCGGCATTTCGCAATCAGCGCTGAGCCATACTGTGCGCCGCCTGGAAGCCAAATTGGGGCTGCGGTTGCTTACCCGCACGACACGTAGCGTTGCGCCCACGGAGGCAGGTGAACGCCTGATCGAGACGTTGCGACCTGCCTTCGATACGATCGATGACAAGCTGGCGACGCTGACGGAGCTTCGCCAGCGTCCTGGAGGAACCGTTCGGATCACTTCCAGCGCGCATGCGGCGCGGGCTGTGCTGTGGCCGGTCGTCGATCGCCTGACGGCTGAAAATCCCGACCTCAACATCGAAGTCAGTATCGAAGGTGGTTTCGTCGATATCGTTGCCGATCGATATGATGCCGGCGTTCGCCTTGGCGAGGCGTTGGAACAGGACATGATCGCGGTGCCGATCGGACCGAAACTCCGAATGGCTGCATTCGCTTCCCCAACTTACCTGGCTCGGCATGGAACGCCTCTGACGCCTTATGATCTGGCGAGCCACAATTGCATCAGCCTACGAATGTCGACATCGGGTGGATTATATGCCTGGGAATTTGAGCGCGGCGGTAAAGAATTGAGGGTCAAGGCCGAGGGGCAGTTGGTGTTCAACGATGCGCACCTCATCGTAACGGCAGCGCTTGCCGGACACGGGATCGCGTTCATGGTCGAGGACCATGTTCTCAGTCACTTTTCTGACGGGTCTCTTGTTCGCGTGCTGGACGAATGGTGCGAGCCATTCGATGGATATTATCTCTATTACACCAGTCGCAGGCAGCCTTCTCCCGCGTTCAAGATGGTGCTCGAAGCTCTCCGCTTCCGGGGTGCATGACGTCCTCATCACTGGGTTATACGGCGGGTTTCGAAACAAGCTGCCAATTAATGGTCAGTTGGGGAACGGCAGAAATGTCCCAGATCCCGCCGGCCCCGACCCTTGTCGGACGCCCAGGCGAAGATTTGCCGCTCTCAAATGCGGACCGACAGCTTCCTCATTTTGGATGCCTTGGACTGGCCGGTGGCCGACTGCCGGCTTTCGGCGAGCTTGCTGGCGAAGCGGACGGGTCTGGGGCGCCAGAGCATGCAACAATCAGCAATTTTGCTGCATGATCATTCTTTTATATTCAGTTGCTTAGATGAGACGTCCTACTGTGTTTTGGATCTCTAAAATGGGTCAAAAGCCAAAATGGTCCAAATGGACCAACCGGAACATAGCAAAAACGTTACGGTTTGCTTATGAAGGAGAGGTACAACCCTCCAAGGTGTAATTGATGGAAGCCGATATACTTCGTGCCGCGAATTTTCCGCCTCGATTTGCGCTGGACGGGAAGGTCCTCAAAAATCCGATAAGGCAGCTGCTGCAGCACGAGGTAGCGCACCTCGGCAGCTTGGAAACGGTGCGGATTGGGCGCCATGAAGCTCATGTTTTTCGTACCAGCAGTGGCGATGCGATATTACTGGCCGAGAGGCGATATCGTGCCGATCAATTTTCTGGTGCGATTTTTAAATGTCAGAATCTCGACGATTTCATCTCGGGACGCACGGATGAAGTGCGTGGGGAATGGCAAACTCCGGCGCCTCGGCAACCGCACTTGCTCAATTTAACAGACAATGATGCACTCACGTCAGCCGTGCGCGAAGGCTGGGGCAGCGCATTCAATTTCCGCGAAGAGCGTCGCCAGGGCAACGAAGTAACCGAGACTGGCCTTCGGCCGCCGCAAATCGGAGCCCTCTTCGGTGTACTGTCTCATTGGAAAGCGAGCAACTTGCCGGCCACGGTGGTGATGCCCACCGGCACGGGTAAGACCGAAACTATGCTTGCACTGCTGGCCAGGGAGCGTTTGGGACGGCTGCTTGTGATTGTACCGACCGGCGCTCTTCGGGATCAGATTGGCGACAAATTTCTGAAAATGGGCCTCTTAAAAGACCTGGGGGTACTTGACCCAGCGGCACCTTACCCGGCCGTTGGCTATCTCCAACATAAGCCAAAGAGCCCCGCTGAGGTTGACGATATATTCTCCAGATGCAACGTCATCGTCACAACGATGGCAATCGCGGGACAGTGTTCCGATGCGGTCCAAAGGCGGATGGCTGAAGTTTGCAGCCACCTCTTCATCGATGAAGCTCATCACATCTCTGCTCGCACGTGGGAGGCCTTCCGGGGGCAGTTTTCGCAAAAGCCTATCGTGCAGTTTACCGCCACCCCTTTCAGGAATGACAATAAGCATGTCGATGGCCGAGTAGTATTCAACTACCCACTCAGGAAGGCTCAGGCCGAGGGTTACTTTAAGGAAATTCGGTTTTTGCCTGTCGACGAACTGGACCTAGTGGAAGCCGATCAAGCTATCGCTGAAACGGCTTTAGCCCAGTTGAGTGACGATCTTGCCCGGGGTTACAGCCACATCGTTATGGCTCGCTGCGATAATATTCCACGCGCGAAGAAAATCCATGCCCTCTACGAAAAGTTGGCGCCTGAACACTCCCCTATAGTCCTTCACAATGAAGTTTCGGCCGGCGAAACAAAAGAACTGCTTGCGAGATTGCGGAATGGCGACTCGAAAATAGTTGTTTGCGTGGACATGTTGGGCGAGGGTTTTGACTTGCCCGAGCTGAAAATTGCTGCGGTTCACGATCCGCACAAAAGCTTGGCTATTACCCTCCAATTCACGGGCCGGTTCACCCGGTCTCGCTCGGACCTCGGCGACGCGACCATGATCGCGAATATTGCCGACCCCGGGGTCAGCGAAGCACTGCAAGATTTGTACGCAGAAGATGCTGACTGGAATTCGCTATTGCGCGATCTCAGCGAGGGGGCGAACACGCGGCAAACGCGTCGGTCCGAATTCCTTGATGCGTTTCAAGATGTACCTGAGACGGTTGCGTTGAGGAACATCTTCCCGAAAATGAGCGCGGTCGTTTATCGAGCAAAAGCCTCTCGCTGGCGGCCCGAGCGGGCACTCTCTGCCATGGGTAACACGGAAATTTACGCCGGCCCGACCGTGAACGAGCGCTACAAAGTCCTGCTCTTCATCACTCGCGAACACGAGTCCGTCGTTTGGGGCGACGTAAGGGACATCCGCAATACAGAGTGGCACTTGTACTTGTTGCGCTGGGTGAAGTGCTGGGCAGCCTCGACAGCGAGAATGTGCAGGGCGAGGTGCAGAAGAAGCTGGACGTGATCGCCAACGAACTGCTGCTCGACGCCAA
>NZ_DATKFP010000031.1:0-4228 GCF_035511395.1 Sphingobium sp. | reverse complement strand
GCGCACCGCATTCGGCGGTTCGGGACATTCCGGGATCGGCCGCGAAGGCGGCGTGCACAGTCTCGAATTCTACACCGAAACCGAAAACATCTGCGTGAAGCTCTGAGACCATGACGACTGAAACCACTATCGATCCCACGGCCATCCAGCAGGCGGCCGAGCAATTGAGGGGCGCGGCTGCCAGCGGCAAGCCGGTGGCGCCGATTCGCGATGTCATTTCGGCCGGCGGGGTGGATGCCGCCTACGCCGTGCAGGAAATCAACACCCGGCACGCCCTTGACAGCGGACGGCGCCTGGTCGGCCGCAAGATCGGCCTGACCTCGCTGGCGGTGCAGCGCCAGCTTGGCGTCGATCAGCCCGATTACGGCATGCTGTTTTCCGATATGGACGTGCCCGAGGGAATTCCGATCTCGCTCGATCAGGTCATCCAGCCCAAGGTCGAGGCCGAAATCGCGATCGTGGTCGGCCGGGACCTGCTCTATCCCGATCTCACCACGGCCGAGATGATCCGCGCGGTCGAATATGTCGTACCCGCGATCGAGATCGTCGATAGCCGTGTTGCCAACTGGGACATCCGCATCTGGGACACCGTCGCCGACAACGCCTCGAGCGGGTTGTTCGTGCTGGGGGCGGTGCCGCGCAAGCTCGAAGCGCTCGACCTGCGCGAATGCGGCATGGTGATGGAGGCAAAGGGCGAGCCGATCTCCGTAGGGGCGGGGATTGCCTGCCTCGGCAGCCCGATCACCGCATCGCTGTGGCTGGCGCGGGTCATGGCCCGGGTCGGACGCCCGCTGCTTGAAGGCGACGTGATCCTGTCCGGCGCGCTCGGGCCCATGGCCGGGATCGCGCGCGGCGATGTCGTGGAAGCGAGAATCAATGGCGTCGGAACGGTGCGGGCGGCTTTCGCTGCCGAGGCCGGCTGACGCAGATGAACGGAGAGATCGAAGAATGACCAAGATGAAATGCGCCATCATCGGCTCCGGAAATATTGGTACCGATTTGATGATCAAGCTGCTCAAGGGGTCCGATACCCTTGAACTGGCGGCGGTGGTCGGGATCGACCCGGCCTCGGAAGGCCTCGCCATGGCCCGCGAACGCGGCGTGGCGACAACCCATGAGGGTATTGAAGGGCTGCGCAAGCTGCCGGCCTACCCCGAGATTGGCATCGCGTTCGATGCGACTTCGGCCTACGCCCACAAGGAACACGATGCGGCCCTGCAAGCCGACGGCAAGCTGGTTGTAGACCTGACCCCTGCCGCGATCGGGCCGTTTTTTGTTCCGCCGGTCGGCGGAGTGCTCGACAGCGAAATCCGCAATGTCAACATGGTCACCTGCGGCGGCCAGGCGACCATTCCCATTGTCGCCGCGGTTTCGCGGGTGACCCCGGTCCACTACGCCGAAATCGTCGCGTCGGTGTCCTCGCGTTCTGCCGGGCCCGGCACCCGCGCGAACATCGACGAATTCACCCGGACCACCGCGCAGGCGATCGAGATAGTGGGCGGTGCCGGCCGCGGCCGGGCGATCATCATCCTCAATCCCGCCGAACCGCCGATGATCATGCGTGACACGATCTTCACGCTGACCGATCAGGTGGACGAGGACGCCATCCGCGCCTCGGTCAAGGAAATGGTCGAAACCGTGCAAGCCTATGTGCCCGGCTATCGCCTCAAGCAGGAAGTGCAGTTCGAACGGTTCGGCTCGAACCGGCCGCTGAAGATCCCCGGATACGGCGAATTCGTCGGCCTGAAGACCAGCGTGTTCCTCGAGGTCGAGGGCGCTGGCGACTATCTTCCGAAATATTCCGGCAACCTCGACATCATGACCGCCGCCGCCAAGGCAGCGGGTGAGCGTCTGGCCCAACAACGCCTTGAAAAGGTGGCAGCATGACCTTCAATCCCGAAACCGGAAAGCTCTACATCCAGGACGTCACCCTGCGTGACGGCATGCATGCCATTCTTCACATGTACGGCACCGAAAGTGTCCGCACCATTGCCAAGGCGCTGGACGATGCCGGCGTCGATGCGATCGAGGTGTCGCACGGCGATGGCCTCAACGGCACGTCGTTCAACTACGGGTTCGGTGCGCATACCGACTGGGAGTGGATCGAGGCCGCCGCCGATGTGATCAAGAACGCCGTGCTGACCACATTGCTGGTGCCGGGTATCGGCACGGTCGAGGAACTCCGCCGCGCCTATGCGCTCGGCGTGCGCTCGGTGCGGGTGGCGACCCATTGCACCGAGGCCGACGTCGCCAAGCAGCACATCGGCATTGCCCGCGACCTCGGCATGGATGTCTCGGGTTTCCTGATGATGAGCCACATGATCGATGCCGAGGCGCTGGCGCAGCAGGCCCTGCTGATGGAAAGCTATGGGGCGCATTGCGTCTATGTGACCGACAGCGGCGGCGCGCTCGACATGGACGGGGTGCGCGATCGCCTGCGGGCCTATGACCGCGTCCTCAAGCCGGAAACCCAACGCGGGATCCACGCCCACCACAACCTTTCGCTCGGTGTCGCCAATTCCATCGTCGCTGCCCAGGAAGGCGCGGTGCGGATCGACGCGAGCCTAGCCGGAATGGGGGCAGGGGCTGGCAACGCCCCGCTCGAGGTGTTCGTCGCCGCTGCCGACCGCAAGGGGTGGAACCATGGCTGCGACGTGATGGCCCTGATGGACGCGGCAGAGGACATCATCCGTCCGTTGCAGGACCGCCCGGTGCGCGTGGATCGCGAAACGCTGAGCCTGGGCTATGCCGGGGTCTATTCGAGCTTCCTGCGTCACGCGGAAAAGGCCGCCGAACAGTATGGGCTGGATACGCGCGAAATCCTGATCGAACTGGGCAAGCGCCGGATGGTCGGGGGGCAGGAAGACATGATCGTCGATGTCGCGCTCGATCTTGTTTCCGCACGTGCAGCATAGGCCCAAGGCAATGGACAAACTTGAGCGATACGCCGAAATCCTCGACAGCGCCGCTTTGCACGCGCGTGCCACACCGCAGCTCACCCATACCGATCCCGACCTGAGCGTCGCGGATGCCTACCGGGTCCAGCAGCTGTCGGTCGATCGGCGGCTGGCGCGGGGCGAACGCCGCATCGGGGTCAAGATGGGGCTGACGAGCCGCGCCAAGATGCTGCAGGTCGGGGTCGACGAGGTCGCCTGGGGGCGCTTGACCGATGCTATGCTGATCGAGGAGGGCACGGCCATGTCGCGGGCGCGTTTTGTCCATCCGCGGGTCGAGCCGGAAGTCGCCTTTTTGATGAAGGCGCCGCTGGCCGGTAAGGTGACGGCGGCGGCCGCGCTGGCGGCGGTCGAGGCGATTGCCCCGGCCATGGAAATCATCGACAGCCGCTATGAGAACTTCAAGTTCGCGTTGTCCGATGTCATCGCCGACAACACCTCGTCGTCCGGGCTGGTGATCGGCTCCTGGAACGATCCAGCAATGGATTTCTCGAACCTCGGCGTGTACCTCGAAATCGACGGGGAAGTGAAGCAAATCGGCTCGACCGCCGCGATTCTCGGCCACCCACTACGCTCGCTGGTCGCGGCAGCCAGGCTTGTTGCCGAAGCTGGTGAGGAGATTTCGGTCGGGGACATCGTGATGGCGGGCGGGATCACCGCCGCGCCCAATCTGGCACCTGGTCAAACGGTGCGCACGACCGTCCAAGGGCTGGGTTCGGTCATGTTCCAGGTGGAGGCCTGAATGCCGATCATCGAGGTCAACTTGCTCGAAGGGAGGACTCCCGACGACAAGGAGCGGTTGATCCAGGCTTTGACCGCTGCCGCCATCGAAGCGATCGGTGCGCCGCGCGAATCGGTTCGCATCATCCTGCGCGAGATGCCGCCGGGCCATTTCGCGGTGGGTGGAGAGACCTTCGCTGCCAAAGCGGCCGCGAAGGCGGCTGGACAAGGCTAGGACCGTGACCGGCCTCTATCAAATCCGCGTGGTTGGCGGCGGCGAGTTCACCTGCGGCGGGGACGAGCGGGTCCTCCTCGCAATGGAACGTTGTGGTGCCGGCGATATCGGGGTTGGTTGCCGGGGCGGCGGATGCGGAATTTGCCGGGTGAGGGTAGTCGAAGGCGATTACCGGACCGGCAAGATGAGTGCGGCGAAGGTGTCGGATAGCGATCGCCAGGCAGGTTATGCCTTGGCTTGCCGTCTGTTCCCGGCCGAAGATCTGGTCATTGCAGTGGAATAAGGTTGGAAGGAGTTTTAAGATGGCTACTCAACTGAA
>NZ_DATKFP010000030.1:0-10197 GCF_035511395.1 Sphingobium sp. | reverse complement strand
GCATCGTGCGCAACGGCAATGACGCGCCGACACCCGTGACCGTGCTTGGGCGAGAGGAGCTCAATCGCAATGCCCAGGCCAATGTCGCCGATGCGCTCAACCAGCTTCCGCAATTTGCAGGCAGCACGACCACGCGAGCGGGCACCAATCTCGTCAGCCGTGGCACGATCGGCGCGAACTTCCTGAACCTGCGCTATTTTGGTTCGACCCGCACGCTTGTCCTGCTCGACGGCCGCCGCGTGGTCCCCGCGAATGTGAACGGCAGCGTCGATGTCAATGTGCTGCCGAGCGCGCTGATCTCGCGTGTGGATGTCGTGACCGGCGGCGCCTCCGCAGCCTATGGCTCCGACGCGGTCACGGGCGTCGTGAACTTCATTCTCGACACGAAGTTCACCGGGCTGAAGGGCGAGATTCAGGGTGGCGTGACCCAACGGGGCGACGACGAACAGTGGAAGGTCGAACTCACCGGGGGAACGCCGTTCGCCGATGGTCGGGGCCATATCCTGGCGAGCGCCTCCTATTCCGACCAGTCCGGCATCGCCCGCGCCAATTCCCGTCGATGGTACAATCAATATTCGCTGGTAAACAACCCCGCCTATGTCGCGGGGAATGGCGAACCACAGCAGATCGCGGCGGCGAACGTCAATTTCGCCAATGCCGCGCCGGGCGGGCTTATCATCAATGGCCCGGCGGCAGGCACGACATTTGGGTCCGACGGCACGCCGCGTCCCTTCCAATACGGCACCGTCGCGCTTGGCCGCGGCTATATGATCGGTGGGGAGTCCACCAATACCGGGGGTTTTACCGTACCGCTGGATACGCCGCTGAAGATGGCCAACCTGTTCGCGCGCGCCAGTTACGAAATATCGGACGATATCGAGCTGTTCGGCGAGTTCACGCACGGCTATGCCAAGGCCGAGCAATTGTCCGTGACCGCCTTCCGGCTCGGCAACCTCACCATGAGCGCGGACAATGCCTTCCTTCCCGCCAGCGTCCGATCGGTGCTGAGCGCCGGCGGCGCGCGCACCTTCGGCTTTGGAACGACCAATACCGACCTGGGGCAGATCGAGGTCCTGAACAGTCGAAAGCTCTGGCGCTACATGGCCGGGGCCAAGGGCGATCTGGGCGATGGCTGGAAGTGGGACGCTTATTATCAGTTCGGCAAGACGGAATCGATCAACCGGCTCGACAATCTTCTGATCACCGCCAATTACGCCAAGGCGATCGATGCCCGCCGCGTGAACGGTGCTATCCTATGCGCCGTCAACGCCGATGCCAGCACCGCCAATGACGACCCGTCCTGCGTGCCCTACAATATCTTCGGGTCGAACGTAGGGACGGCCGCCGGCCGGGATTATATATCGGGCACCGCCTATCTGCGCAGCCTCATCAAGCAGCAGGTGGCCGCCGCCACGATCACGGGCGAGCCGTTCGACCTTTGGGCAGGCCCCGTTTCCATCGCGACCGGCCTTGAATATCGCAAGGAGTCGGTGACGGGTGAAGCCGACGCGATTTCCCTTGCCGGGGGCTTCTTCGCAGGCAATTTCCGCCCGACATTCGGCAGCTACGACGTGACCGAGGGCTTCCTGGAAGTCGCCGCGCCGCTCCTGCGCGATTCGCCGCTCGGCAGGTCGCTGGAATTGAGCGGAGCCGTTCGTCGCACCCATTATTCGGTCAGCGGCAACGTCACGACCTGGAAAGCCGGCCTCACCTATCAGCCCGTGCCCGATCTGGTGCTGCGGCTTACCCGCTCGCGCGATATTCGCGCGCCTAATCTCAACGACCTCTTCCTGGGTGGGCGCACCGGCTCCAACCAGTCGGTCCGCGATCCGCAATTCGGCAATGCGACCACCACCGGCGTCACTTTCCTGACGGTCGGCAACACGAACCTGACGCCCGAAATCGCAGACACGCTCGTTCTGGGCGCGGTCTATCGCCCCAGCTTCGCACCGGGCTTCAGCATCTCCGCCGACTATTACGACATCAGCATCACCGACACCATCTCGACGATCAGCGGCCAGGACATCGTCGATCGATGCTTTGCCGGCAATCAGGCGCTCTGTCCGCTCATCACCCGCGATCCGGCGACGAACATGATCAGCCAGATACAGACCAGCGGCGTCAATCTGGCCAAGGAAGCCGGTCGCGGACTGGATGTCGAGATCAGCTACCGCAAGGATCTGGCGGACATTTCCTCCGGGCTCGACGGTATCCTGTCGGCGCGCGTGATCGGTGGCTTCGTCTTCTCCCATTATACGGACGACGGCGTCACGCGGGACACGCAACTTGGCGATTACAAGGCGAGCAACGGGCTGCCCATCGGACTGGCCAAGCGCAGGGTCGTCGTCAATCTTGGTTATGAAAAGTCAGGGTTCGAAGCGAATGTGACTGCCCGCAACATCTCGTCGGGCAAATATGACCCCGATTTTTCCGCCGTCGATATCGATGACAACCATATCAGCGGCGTGACCTATTTCGATCTGGGCCTAAGCTACAAGTTCGATCTGGGCGCAAAGCGCATGCAGGTCTATCTGAAGATCGACAATGCGCTCGACAAGGACCCGGTGCCGGTCCCAGCCGGCGGCAGCCAGCCCTTCGTGTTGCTCGGTACCAATCCGGCGCTGTTCGATACGCTGGGCCGGACTTTCCGTGCCGGCCTGCGATTTACCTTGTGACGATCGTTTGACGGCAGCCCCCAACGGATGGGGACTGCCGTCAAACTATGATCTAGTCGCCGATCTTTTTGAGGTTCTGGCCGAAATGCCGTCCCTTGTCGGCATAGCCGTCCGCTGACGCGCGCAATCCCGCTATCTGGTCTTCCGACAGGGTCCGGACGGCCTTGGCGGGCACACCGACGATCAGGCTGCCGGGCGGGAAGCTCTTGCCCTCGGTCACGAGCGCGCCCGCGCCGACCAGGCTGTTCTCGCCGATCACCGCGCCGTTCAGGACGGTCGCGCCCATTCCGATCAGCACATTGTCGCCGATGGTGCAGCCGTGCAGGATGGCGTGATGACCCACGGTCACACCCTGCCCTATGGTCAGCGGCGCGCCGGGATCGGAATGCAGCATCGCGCCTTCCTGCACATTGGTGCGCGCGCCTAGGACGATCGGGGTGTTGTCGGCGCGGACGACCGCGCCGAACCATATGCTCACATCGTCCCCCAATCGCGCGTCGCCGATCACGTCCGCCGAGGGGGCGACCCACGCTCCGCGCCCGCAGGCCGGAGCTTTGCCATCGATCTCATAGAGGGGCATCAGGCGAACGCCTCTGCCTTGCGGCGTGCGCGATAGCTGTGCAGCAGCGGCTCGGTATAGCCGTTGGGCTGCGCCGCTCCGTCGAACACCAGCGCCCGTGCGGCCTGATAGGACAGGCTGCGATCTTCGTGGCCGCTCATCGGCGCATAAAGCGGGTCGCCCGCATTCTGCGCGTCGACCTTCGCCGCCATGCGGCGCAAGGCGGCGTCCACCTCCTGCGCCGAACAGACGCCGTGCAGCAGCCAGTTCGCCATGTGCTGGGACGAGATGCGCAGCGTCGCGCGATCCTCCATCAGGCCGACATCGTGAATGTCGGGCACCTTGGAGCAGCCCACGCCCTGGTCGATCCAGCGCACGACATAGCCAAGGATGCCCTGCGCATTATTGTCCAGTTCGTCCCGGATGTCCTGCTCCGACCAATTGCGTCCGTCGGCAAGCGGAATGGTGAGCAGCGCGTCGAGCGGCGCTATGGCCTCGGCGCGGCGCTCCGCCTGCCGGGCGAAGACGTCAACCTGGTGATAGTGGGTCGCGTGGAGCGTCGCGGCCGTCGGCGAGGGCACCCAGGCGGTGTTCGCGCCGGTCCTGGGATGGCCGATCTTCTGGTCCAGCATGTCGCCCATCTTGTCCGGCGCGGCCCACATGCCCTTGCCGATCTGCGCCCTGCCCGACAGGCCGCAGGCAAGGCCGATCTGCACGTTGCGGTTTTCATAGGCGGCGATCCAGGCCGACGTCTTCATGTCGCCCTTGCGCAGCATCGGCCCGGCCAGCATCGAGGTGTGTATCTCGTCGCCCGTGCGATCCAGGAAGCCGGTGTTGATGAAGACGATCCGGTCCTTCACCGCATGAATGCACGCGGCGAGATTGGCGGAGGTGCGCCGCTCCTCGTCCATCACCCCGACCTTGAGCTGGTGGCGGTCGAGCCCCAGCAAATTCTCGATCGCGTCGAACAGATCGTTGGTGAAGGCGACTTCGTCCGGCCCGTGCATCTTGGGCTTGACGATATAGATGCTGCCCGCACGGCTGTTCACGAACGGACCCGCGCGCTTGAGGTCATGCAGCGCGATCAGGCTGGTGACGATGCCGTCGAGAATACCCTCGGGCGCTTGCCATCCGTCCGCCAGCAGGACCGCAGGCGTCGTCATCAGATGGCCGACATTGCGCACGAACAGCAGGCTGCGGCCCGGCAGGGTGAAGGTCGATCCGTCGGCGGCGACATAGGCCCGGTCCGGGTTCAGACGGCGGGTCATCATCTTGCCCCCCTTCTCGAACGTGTCGCTAAGATCGCCCTTCATCAGGCCCAGCCAGTTGGCATAGGCCGCGACCTTGTCCGCCGCGTCGATAGCCGCGATCGAATCCTCCAGGTCGCAGATGGTCGACAGCGCCGATTCTAGGAGGATGTCGGCCAGATGCGCCGGGTCGCTCTTGCCGATCGGGTGGGCCGCGTCGATCACCAGTTCGATATGCAGGCCATGGTGGCGCAGCAGGATATTGTCGCCGGCGTGGCCCACCAGTTGCGCGGGGTCGGCAAGATCGGGGATTCCGCCCTGCCAGTCCGCCCAGCTGCCGCTCGCCAGCGGCGTCGCGCTATCCAGGAAGGCCTTGGCCCAGGCGATGACCTGCGCGCCGCGATCGGCATCATAGCCCCTGGTCGCGGCCGCGCCGGGAATGGCGTCGGTCCCGTAGAGCGCGTCGTACAGGCTGCCCCAGCGCGCATTGGCCGCGTTCAGCAGAAAACGGGCGTTGAGGATCGGCACGACCAGTTGCGGCCCCGCCAGCAGGGCCAGTTCATCGTCCACATTCCGGGAGGTGATGACGAAGGGCGCGGGTTCCGGGACCAGATAGCCGATATCCGTCAGGAAGCTCTTATACGCGGTCATGTCGAGCGGCTGGCCGGCCTGTTTCCTGTGCCAGGCGTCGATCTTCGCCTGCATGGCGTCGCGCGTGTCGAGCAGCGCCGCGTTGCGGGGCGCGAACCGCGCGAACAACTCGCTAAAGCCGCGCCAGAAGGCGTCCGGATCCAGCCCGGTGCCGGGCAAGGCGCGCTGCTCGATGAAATCGGCGAGTTCGGCGGCGATGCGAACGCCGCCCTTTTCGATCATGTCCGTCATCATGCTCATCCCTGTGCAGCAAGCCCGGCGGCGGCGATGCCGGCCAGCGAGGCGATTTCGTCATTGTCGCTCGTATCCCCGGTCACTCCCACCGCACCCAGCGGCTCGCCCGCTTCATCGACCACGATCACGCCCCCCGCCGCGGGTATCACGGGATGGGGGGCGGAAGCGGCCATGGCCCCTACGAACCATGGCCGCTCAACCGCCATGTCGCCAACCTTGCGCGAAGACACGCCAAGCGCAAGCGCGCCTGCCGCCTTGCCCTGAGCAATTTGAAGCCGCCCGAAGGATGCGCCGTCCTGGCGCTGGAATGCGATCAGATGGCCACCGGCGTCCAGCACCGCCACGCTCAGCGGCTTGAGCGCGAGTTCGGCGCCCTTCGCGAAAGCGGCGGCGATGATGCTGTTCGCCTGGCCCAGCGAAATTCGGTTCATGAAATCTTTCCTTCCTGAAGATGAGAGAGGGCGGCGGGGGCCGGGCCTCCGGTCGCCCAGTCCAGCAGTTCGACGGTATGGACGACGGGTATCGCCGAGCGCTGCCCGATCTGCATGGCGCAGCCGATATTGCCGGTGGCGATGACGTCTGCGGACAGGGCGCCAAGGGCGGCGGCCTTGCGGTCGCCCAACTGGCCGGCGATGCCGGGCTGGAGGATGTTGTAGGTGCCCGCCGAACCGCAGCACAGATGCGCGTCGGCTGGCAACCGCACGGTGTAGCCAGCCGCGCTCAGCAGCCTCTTGGGCGCTTCAGTGACCTTCTGGCCATGCTGCAGCGAGCAGGCCGGATGGTAGGCGACCGTCATGCCCCGCTCCCTGGCCACCGGCATCTCGATCCCGTCGAGAAATTCCGAAATATCCTTCGCCAGCGCGGATACTCTGGCGGCCTTGTCGGCATAGGCAGGGTCCGTGCGCAGCAGGAACCCATAATCCTTGATGGTCGTGCCGCACCCCGATGTGGTGACGATGATCGCGTCCAGTCCGCCCTCCGCCAGCATCCGCGTCCAAGCGTCGACATTGCGACGGGCGCAGGCGCGCGCCTCTTCCTCACGGCCCATATGATGCACCAGTGCGCCGCAGCAGCCCTCACCGGGTGCGAAAAAGACGTCATAGCCCGCGCGATTTATCAGGCGGATGGCTGCGGCGCGAAATTCCGGCCGCAGGACCGGTTCGGCGCATCCCGCCATCAACGCGACCCGGCCCTTGGCCCCCGCCACCGGCGCATCGACAGCAGGGGTCGCCCGGGGCACGACAGGCGGCGCCATGTCGAGCATGGCGCGCAGCGGCGCGAACGCCTGACCCGTGGGGACGACGCCACGCAACGCCCGTGCAAGCCGGGCAAGACGCAGCGCCAGGCGAAACCGCCCGGGATAAGGCAACAGCCGCGCGAGCAGTTCGCGGAACAGACGCTCATGCCAGGGGCGGGTGTAGCGTTCGGCGATATAGGCCCGGGCATGGTCGACCAGATGCATGTAATTGACCCCGGAGGGGCAGGTCGTCATGCAGGATAGGCAGGACAGGCAGCGGTCGATATGCTTCACGACCTCTGGGGTCGGATCGCGGTCGTTCTCCAGCATCTCCTTCATCAAGTAGATGCGACCGCGCGGGCTGTCGAGTTCGTCGCCCAGCAGCACATAGGTCGGGCAGGTCGCGGTGCAGAAGCCGCAATGCACGCATTTGCGAATCACCGCTTCGGACGAAGCCAGCGCAGGATCGACAAGACGGTCCGGTGCGAAACGGGTCTGCATGTCAGAAGCGTCCTGTTTCAAAGAGGGAAAGCGGGTCGAAGGCGCGCCGCACCCTGTCTTCCAGCGCCGCCACGCCCGGTTCGGCCGGTTGGAACGCCGGAACGGCGCTACGCATGGTCGCGGGCGCACGCACCAGCATGGCGTGACCGCCAGCCAGCCGCGCCGTGTCCCGAATGACGGCCGCATCGCCATCCAGGGCGAGCCACAACAGCCCGCCCGCCCAGTCGGCAAGCCACTCTTCGTCAAGCGGGCGCAGCGCGTCCAGGACCGGCGCAAGTCCTTTCGGCGAGGTATTGATCCGCCACAGCGGCCGCTCCGCAGGCAATGTCGCCAGGGTGCGGACGGATTCCCAGGCCGCGTCGGCCTCCGCCTCGGACAGTGCGTCCAGCGGGGCATGATCGGAGAAAAGCGCGCGCAGCATCGCAGCGCGGGCGACGACGGACGGGCCAAAGCCTTCCAGCCGCAGGATCGTCAAGGACCGACCTCGCCGCGGCAGATGCGCGATCGCGGCGACTTCGGCCTGCGAGCCGAGCGCCGCGGCCATGAAGCGGCTCAGCCGTTCGTCCGCCAAACTCTCTATCCCGAGCGTAAGCGTGACTTCGGGCTTCGGCAGAACCTTGAGCGTGATCTCGCTCAGGGCGAACAGGCGGCCCCAACTGTTGGCCGCCAGCTTGGGCATATCATAGCCTGTCACATTCTTGACGACCTTCGCGCCCGCGACGAACGCTTCGCCCCGCCCTGAAACGGCGCGCAGGCCAAGGATATGATCGCGCGCGCCGCCCGCCGAAAGCCGACGCGATCCCGACACCCCCGCAGCCACTACACCGCCGATCGTTGCCCTCCCTTTCTTCCCGCCGAACAAAGGGCCATGGTCGAACGGCTCGAAGGCCAGCATCTGACGCTCGGCCTGCACCAGCGCCTCGACGTCGGCAAGAGGCGTACCAGGACGGACGGTAAGCACCAGTTCCGCCGGATCATAATCGACCACGCCCGAAAGGCCGCCCATCGACAGGACAGTGGCCTGCGCCGGCGCGCCAATGCCCACCTTGCTGCCGCCGCCCTCGATCGAAAGCTTACGCCCGTCGGCGGCCGCGTCGGCCACGACGGCGATCAGTTCGGCTTCGTTGCCGGGCTGGAACATCGGCCGCTCCATCAGAAACGCGGCAAGTCCGGATGCGCGACCTGCCCCCGGTGAACATGCATGCGTCCCAGTTCCGCGCAACGGTGCAGTTGCGGAAACACCTTGCCGGGATTGAGCAGTTGCCGGGGGTCGAAGGCGCATTTCAGGCGTTGCTGGTGACGCAGATCCGTATCCGAGAACATCTCCGGCATGAGGTCGCGCTTTTCGACGCCGACCCCATGCTCGCCGGTCAGCACGCCGCCCACTTCGACACAGAGGCGCAGGATGTCGTTGCCGAACGATTCCGCCTTCTCCAGCTCGCCGGGCACGTTGGCGTCGTACAGGATCAGCGGGTGAAGATTGCCGTCGCCCGCGTGAAAGACGTTGGCGACGCTGAGGCCATAATGGGCGGACAGGGCCTCCATGCGTTGCAGGACGTCCGCCAGGCGGCGGCGCGGGATAGTGCCATCCATGCAATAATAATCGGGGGCAAGACGTCCGACCGCAGGGAAGGCCGCCTTGCGCCCGGCCCAGAAGGCGTTGCGTTCAGCCTCGTCGCGCGACGCCCGCACGGACACCGCGCCGTTCGCCTTCGCGATGGCCTCGACAGCGTCGATCAGATGGTCGCATTCTGCAGCCGGGCCGTCCAGTTCGACGATCAGCAAAGCCTCGACATCGAGCGGATAGCCGACCCCGACGAACGCCTCTGCCGCCCTGACGGCCAGACGGTCCATCATTTCCATGCCTGCGGGAATGATGCCGGCGGCGATCGTGTCCGCAACGCACCTGCCCGCATCCTCCACGCTGGGAAAGCCGATCAGCAGCGCGCGGGCCGTCTGCGGTTTGGGCAGGATGCGAACCGTGACTTCCGTCACCACGCCCAACAAGCCTTCGGATCCCACGATGACGCCCAGCAAGTCCAGCCCCGCAGGATCGAGATGGCGACCGCCGATGCGCAGCACCTCCCCGTCCATCATGACGATCTCCACCGCCATGACATTGTTGGTGGTCAAACCATATTTGAGGCAGTGCACCCCGCCGGAATTTTCCGCGACATTCCCGCCGATCGAACAGGCGATCTGGCTGGACGGATCGGGGGCGTAGTAGAAGCCGCGGTCCTGCACGGCCTGGGTTATGGCGAGGTTGGTGACGCCGGGCTGGACGACGACCAGCCGGTCCGCATAGTCGATGTCGAGGATGCGCTTGAACTTGCCGAGGCCCAGTAGCACGGCGTCGGCCAATGGCAACGCACCGCCCGAAAGCGACGTGCCTGCCCCGCGCGGAACGACCTTGACCCCCCGCGCATGACACCAAGCCAGGATGCGGGAAACCTGATCCGTAGTTTCGGGCAGAACCACGATCATCGGCGGCTGTCGATAGGCGGTCAGACCGTCGGTCTCGTAGGGCCGCAACCCGTCGAGATCGGTGATGACCCCCTCCCCCGGTACGATAGCGCGAAGCGCCTCTGCGATCTCCGCCCGCCGGGCAATCACCGCCTCATCGGGCTTGGGCATTTTCAAGAGCGACATGCCTTCCTCTCCTCCAGCATCAACTGCCGCCGCCGCTCTATAGCTCTCTTCGCGGTCGTGCTGTAGAGGGCAAAAAGTTGATTGAGTATTTCATCTGGAGAACAAATCTTGGATCCGGACTATATTCTCTTCGTCAAGGTGGCGGAACTGGGAAGCCTGTCGGCGGCCGGGCGCGCGCTCGCCATTTCTCCGGCAATGATGTCCAAACGGATCGCCCGCCTGGAGGCGCGGCTGGGCATTCGACTGCTGCGCCGCACGACCCGCAAACTGGCGCTAACGGATACGGGCGGGCGGCTATATGGCGACATCGCCGCCATCCTGGCCGCGATACAGGAAGCCGAAGACCGGGCGACGGCGCGGGCAACGTGATTTCTGGCTTCTCCACCCGCAACATTTGGCTGACCACCACCGGCACCACCACCGTCCAGGGCAACTACATCGGCA
>NZ_DATKFP010000029.1:0-3165 GCF_035511395.1 Sphingobium sp. | reverse complement strand
ATCTGGCGCTTCTGCTGGTCCACCAATTTCAATATGACCCTCACGCTTGCTTTCACGCATGTGGGTACGCTGGTTGTGGGCTGGTTTCTCGGGCCGACCGATGCCGCGCTCTATCGCATAGCCCGGCAGGTCGGCGCCGCCATCGCCAAGCCGGCCAAGCTCGCGACGCCCGCGCTCTATCCGGAACTTGCGCGCCTGTGGGCCAGCGGCAGCACTCAGAATCTATACCGTCTGGCCTTGCGGGTCGGGCTCGCCGCAGGTGCCGTGGCGAGCGTTCTGCTCTTCCTTGTGGGATTTGCCGACGAATTCATTCTGGGCACGGTTATCGGCCCGGACTTTATTCCGGCGGGGCCCGTCATGTTCTGGCTCGTCACCGCATCGGTCATCAGCATCTGGGGGCTGCCTCTCGAGCCACTGTTGATTTCAACCGGACGCGCCAGCACGGCGCTTTCCATCCGCGCCGCCATCACGTTGATCTACCTGCCGACGCTGATGTTCGCCTTGCACAATGTCGGCTTGATGGGCGCGGGCTATGCGCCGGTCGCGGCGCAGATCGTGATGCTGGGGACGCAAATTTTCTTCGTCCTGCGTTTGCGTGCCACCACACCGCTCAATATTCCCGGACCGGCACACTGATGCGGATATGCTTCCCTTATATTGCGCAATCGCATCAGATTTTGCATTCGCTGCCGATCGCCATGGAGATGGCGATCGCCTATCCCGACATCGAAGTGCATGTCGCCTGCGCCACCGACGAGAATGCGGAAATCGTTCGCAACATCGCCGCCCTTTATCCCGAGGCGAAAGTCGTTCACGACCATCTCAACGTGCCCTGGACCTTGCGACTGCATATGCGCTTCAGACGCACGACAACGCCGCCAAAGCGGCATTTCCTGCTTCTCAACAGAAACTACTTTTCCCGCTTCGACGCTCTTGTGCTGCCTGAAAGCACTTCGCTTTTCCTGAAGAAAATCGGCTTGCGTCGAACCAAATTCATTCGAACCGGACACGGCGCGGGCGACCGGCAAATCGTCGTCTCTCCCGCCGTGGGCAAATTCGATTTCGTGCTGATCTCAGGCAAGAAACAAGAACGCCGTCTGCTGGAACTGAATCTGAGCCGCCCCGGCGATTATGCTTTTCAAGGTTATCCGAAGTTCGAGTTGGTCGCCAAAATGGCGGCGAGGCTGCCTCGGTTCTTCGACAATGATCGGCCAACAGTCATCTACAATCCGCATTTTGACCCTGAGTTTTCTTCCTGGCCGCTGGTTGGCATGGATGTGCTCGATTTCTTTGCCCGTTCCACCCGCTATAATCTCATCTTTGCGCCGCATGTGCGGCTGTTCCATCCGCCCCTCCCGGAGAAGTACGCTCCCTTCCGCCGCTTCATGGATATGCCCAACATGCATATCGACCTTGGCAGTGTGCGGAGCATTGATATGAGTTATACGATGGCGGCGGATATTTATCTGGGGGATGTGAGCAGCCAGCTGTCGGAGTTTATGCTGAAACCACGGCCTTGCCTGTTTCTGAACCCCCGCGGCACGAACTGGAAAAACGACGCCAATTACCTGTCGTGGACACTGGGGCCCGTTATTCCCGGTGCGGAAGAACTGGAGAAAGGCATCGAAGAAGCTCTCGCTTCCCACCCGGCACTTTTGGACCGCCAGCAACAGTATTTCGCCTATAGTTTCGGTTCGTCTCTTCCTTTTTCGGCACGCCGCGGGGCCGACGCAATCGTTAACTGGATGCGCGCGGCTCCGTAATTTGTCGTCTTGAGGCCTTTGCCAGACTGATTTTCTCTGGTACACGACCGGCAGAAGGTGAATTCTATGATCCTGCTGGTCGGTAACTGGAATGATCTCGGTTCAATATGTCAATACCAACGCCATCCTCTAATCCTCATCTCTCCATGCGGCGGGCCGATTTCGCGACCCTGACCGAAGCGTTGGACTACGCCGCCCGCGGCGAGACGGGTCTTAACTTTTATTCGGGCAAGGGCGAACTTGTCGAAGCGCTGCCTTATCGCGATCTGCGCCAGCAAGCCATGGCGCTGGCGCGGCGGCTCCTGAATGCCGGCCTGGAGCGAGGCGAACGGGTCGCTCTTATCGCCGACAGCGACGGAGATTTCGCGCGCGCTTTTTACGGCTGCCAATATGCCGGCCTCGTGCCCGTGCCGATGCCGCTTCCCGTCGCCCTCAGCGGCAAGGAAGGCTATATCGCGCATATTCGCCGGATGATCGAGAGTGTCGGCGCAACGGCGGCCTTCGCGCCCGCCTCGATGGAGCCGTGGCTTTCAGAGGCGGCCGATGGTCTCGATCTCAAGATCGTCGGAACGCTGGCGGCGCTGAACGGCGTGCAGGAGGGAGATATCGATTTGTCCGCTCTCGATCCATCCGGTCTCTCCTACATCCAGTTCTCCTCCGGTAGCACACGTTTTCCGCTGGGCGTCGCGGTCACGCAGCGCGCCGTGATGGCGAATGCGAAGGCGATCAGCCAGCACGGCCTGATGTTGCGGGACGGCGATCGCGCGGTGTCGTGGCTACCGCTTTACCACGACATGGGCCTGGTCGGTTTCCTGCTGACGCCCCTCACCTGCCAGATCACCATCGACCTGTTGCCGACGCGCGAATTCGCCCGCCGTCCATTCGTATGGCTCAACCTGATCTCGCGCAATCGCGGCACGCTTGCCTACAGCCCGTCATTCGGTTACGAGCTTTGCGCCCGCCGCGCGGAGACCGCCTCCATCGAGGGGATCGATCTTTCGAGTTGGCGCGTGGCCGGCATTGGCGGCGACATGATCCGTCCGCACATCCTCTCGCGCTTTTCGGACCGTTTCGCGCCAAGCGGTTTCCAGGCGGAAAGTTTCGTCGCCAGTTACGGCATGGCGGAAGTAACGCTGGCATTGAGCTTCGCTCCGCTCGGCGGCGGGATGCAAAGCGACACCATCGACATGGATGCGCTGGAAAAGAAAAATCTGGCGACGCCGTTTCAACAAGGTGCGGGACGCGGTCGTGAATTCGTTCATTGTGGGCCCGCGCTGCCGGGCTACCGCGTCGAGGTGCGCGATGAGAACGGGAATGCACTGCCCGCGCGGCACATCGGCCGGATTTTCGCTCATGGCCCGAGCTTGATGGAAGGCTATTATGGCAACGCCGAGGAGTCGGC
>NZ_DATKFP010000028.1:0-10643 GCF_035511395.1 Sphingobium sp. | reverse complement strand
CGGCGCCGTCATCGGCTACGACCACACCGCCCACTCGCTGCACATCGTCCTGCCGAAAGGCGGCACCGCGACGCTCGTCGCCCCCGGCGGCGCTACCATCACCGGCGACGTCACCATCAACGGCAACCTCTCGATCACCGGCAAGGCCGAAGCGTCCGAAGACGTCATCGGCGGCGGCATCAGCCTCAAGAACCACAAGCACACCGGCGTCACTGCCGGCGGCGCGCAGTCCGGGACGCCCGTCTGATGGCCGGCATGTCCCGCAGCGCCGGCACGGTCATCGACGGCATCGACAGCATCCGGGAATCGGTGGCCGACATCCTCGGCACGCCGATCGGCACGCGCGTCGGCCGCCGTGAATATGGCTCGCTGCTCCCGGACCTGATCGACCAGCCCATGACCGGGCCGAACATCCTGCGGATTTACGCCGCCTCGGCGCTCGCCATCACCCGCTGGGAAGATCGCCTGCGCCTGCGCCGGGTCACGCTTGTCGCCGGCGCTCGCCCCGGCGCCGCCACCCTCAACATCGAAGCCGATCGCACCGACACCGCGCCCGCCACGGCCCGCACCCGCTTCGCCCTCTCTCTCTAAGCCCAAGGAACGCTCATGCCCTTCAAGCACGGAATCACCGTCACCGAGATCGTCGAAGGCGCCCGCACGCTGACGGCAGTCTCTACCGCCATCATCGGCCTGGTCGCCACTGCCGGCGATGCCAGCGCCGCCGTGTTCCCGCTCGACCGGCCCGCCCTCATCACCGACATCGAGACCGCGATCGGCAGCGCCGGCGTCACCGGCACGCTGGCCAAGGCGCTGCGCGCCATCGCCGACCAGACCCGCCCCATCCTCGTCGTCGTGCGCGTCGAGGAAGGCGCTGATGCGGCCGAGACCGCCAGCAACGTCATCGGCACGACCGATGCCAATGGGCACAAGACCGGCATGCAGGCACTGCTGGCGGCCCAGGCGCAGCTGGGCGTGAAGCCGAAGATCCTCGGCACCCCCGGCCTCGAAACGCAGGCGGTCACCGCTGCGCTCGCCGTCGTCGCGCAGAAACTGCGCGGCTTCGCCTATGCCCGCGCGATCGGCGAGACGGTGGCCGCCGCCGCTCTCTACCGCGCTAATTTCAGCACGCGCGAACTGATGCTGCTGATGCCCGACTTCCTCGCCTGGGATACCGCCACCAGCGCCGCCGTCACCAGCTACGCCGCCGCCCGCGCCATGGGCCTGCGCGCGCTGGTCGATACCCAGACCGGCCCCCACAAAACGCTGTCCAACGTCGCGGTTTCTGGCGTCGTCGGCTTGACCAAGGACATCCACTGGGACATCGAGGATCAGTCGAGCGAGGCTGGTGTGCTCAATGCCGCCGAGGTGACCGCCCTCGTTCGCACCGATACCGGCTATCGCTTCTGGGGCAACCGCACCACGGCCGAGGCCGACAGCCCCTTCGTCTTCGAAAGCACCGTGCGCGTCGCCCAGCTGCTTGCCGACACGATCGTGAACGGCATGCTCTGGGCCATCGACAAGCCGCTGACCCCCAGCCTCGCCAAGGACATCATCGAGACCATCAACGGCCTGTTCCGCCAGCTGAAAGCCGGCGGCGTGATCCTTGGCGCCAATGCCTGGTTCGACGAGGCGCAGAACGATGTGTCCGCGCTCAAAGCGGGCAAGCTGCGCATCGACTACGACTACACCGTGCCGCCGCCGCTCGAAGACCTCGGCTTCAACCAGCGCATCACCGACAGCTACTTCGCCGACTTCTCGGCGCAGCTGTCGGAAGACGTCTGACCGCGCACGTCTGATCGCGGGCGCCTGACCGGCGCCCGCCACCCTCTCCCTTCCCGATCTCAGGAGCCCGCCATGGGAATGCCCCGCACCCTCAAGGACATGATGATGTTCAACGAAGGCCTCGCCTATCAGGGCGATGCCAAGACCGTGACCCTGCCCACCCTGACCCGCAAGACCGAAGGCTATCGCGGCGCGGGGATGAGCGGCGAAGTGCAGATGGACATGGGCATGGAGGCCATGGAACTTGGCCTCACTTGCGGCGGCCCCATGCGCCAGATCCTGCGCCAGTGGGGCACGCCCACGATCGACGGCGTCTACATCCGCTTCGCGGGCAACTATCAGCAGGACGACACCGCCGACATCGACCATGTCGAGGTCATCGTGCGCGGTCGCTTCACCGAAATCGAGATGGGCGATCAGGAAGTGGGCGAGGCCAGCGAGTTCACCACCACCATGGCCGTCGCCTACTACAAGCTCGTCTGGAATGGCCGCGTCGAGATCGAGATCGACCCTCTCAACATGATCGAGGTGGTCGATGGCATCGACCGCCTGGCCGAGCGCCGCGCGCTCCTCGGCATCTTCTGATCCCGCATTCGTGACCCAACGGCCCGGCCAAGCGCCGGGTCGCCTGCCTGTTTCCTGAGACCCGGAGAGTTCCATGACCGACGCTTCCACCATTGCCCTTGCCGCCGCTTCCACCGCCCCGGTCCTGCGCACCGTTGCGCTCGACACGCCGATCGTGCGCGGCGCCCAGACCATCGACACCCTGCAGCTGCGCAAGCCCCGCTCGGGCGAACTGCGCGGTCTCTCGCTCGTCGATCTCGGCCAGCTGAAAGTCGATGCCCTGATCAAGATCCTGCCACGCATCTCCATGCCCACCATCACCGAGGTCGAGGTGGGCAACATGGAAACGGCCGACCTGCTTGCCTGCGGCGCGGAGATCGGCAGTTTTTTGCTGCAGAAGTCGCAGCGCACGGATGCCCTCGATCAGTAGACGACGCGATGGCCGATCTGGCGATCGTCTTCCACTGGTCGCCAGACGCCATGGACGGGATGGACCTGTCCGAACTCATGTCCTGGCGCGCACAGGCCGCGCGCCGATCGCAGCCCCCCAAAACCGGAAAGACGTAAATGGCGGACAGGAACCTTCGGCTTCAGGTCATCCTTCAGGGGCTCGACAAGCTGACCGCGCCCCTCAAGTCGATCACCGGCGCGTCGTCCGCCGCGCGCCGCGATCTGGCGAAGACGGCCGATGAACTGCAGCACCTCGACAAGCTGCAGAAGCAGGTCGGCAGCTACAAGTCCGCCGAATCCCGCTTCGCCGGAGATACCCGCGCTTATCAGGACCAGCAGGCGAAACTCGCCCAGCTGCGCGCCCAGCTGGAGGCGACGGAGAAGCCGACGAAGAAACTGCGCGCCGAGTTCGAGCGCGCCGAGAAGCAGGCCGCTACGCTCGCCACCCGCCTCGATGCCGGCGGCGCCGAGCTACAGCAGCTGTCCGCGAAACTCTCGGCCGCCGGGATCGACGTCGCCGATCTCGCCCGGCACGAAGACCGCCTGTCCGAGAAGACCGCCGAGGCCAACCGCGCCCTGCGGGTGCAGACCGCGCAGCTGGAAAAGGTCAACCAGGCCAACCGCAACTCGCAGAAGCTGAACGATCTCAGCGGCAAGGCCACCGGCGCCGGGCTTGGCATGATCGCTGCGGGCACCGCCGCCGGCGCGCCCGTCGCAATGGCGGTGAAGCAGGCGATGACGCTGGAAAGCGCCATGGCCGACGTCTCCAAGGTCACCAACATGACCGCGCCCCAGGTCGAGCGGATGTCGAACGACATCCTCGACATGAGCGAGACCATCCCGATGGCGGCCAACGAGCTCGCGACGATCGCCGCCGCTGCGGGCGCCGCCGGTGTCGGCATGGACAAGTTCGGCAGGCCGCTGCGCGACCAGCGTCAGCAGCTGCTCGAGTTCACCAGCGACGCGGCCGAGATGGGCGTCGCCTTCGACATGACCGCGGACATCGCGGGCGAGACGATGGCGAAGTGGCGCACCGCCTTCGAACTGCCGCAGGCAGGCGTGCGCGCGCTCGGTGATGGGGTCAACGCGCTGACCAATCGCTTCGGCGGCAAGGCGGCGAACGTCACCGACATCATCACGCGCATCGGCCCGCTGGGCAAGGTCGCCGGCCTCGCCGCGCCCGAGATCGCCGCGCTCGGCTCTACCCTCGATTCGATCGGCATCCCGAGCGAAGTCGCCGCCACCGGCATCAAGAACACGATGCTGGCGCTGACCAAGGGCGAGGCCGCCACCAAAGGCCAGCAGGCCGCCTTCGATGCCCTCGGCCTCAGCGCCACCGATGTGGCCAAGCGCATGCAGACCGATGCCACCGGCGCGATCACCGACGTCATGGAGCGCATCGGCAAGCTGGATGCGGACAAGCAGTCCGGGATCCTGACCCAGCTGTTCGGCTCGGAAAGCGTCGCCGCCATTGCGCCGATGCTCACCAACCTCGACGGGCTCAGGCAGCGCCTGGCGCTGGTCGGCGATGCCAGCCAGACCGCCGGCTCGATGCACGGCGAGTTCCTCAACCGCATCGCCACTACCGAGGGCGCCACCGGGCTTGCCACCAATGCCCTCTCCGGCCTCAACATCACCATGGGCAAGGCGCTGCTGCCGACCGTGGTGAAGGTCGCCGGCTACGTGAAGTCCGCTGCCAGCGCCATGCGCGGATGGGCGCAGGAAAACCCGATGCTGGCCAAGGGCATCATGATCTTCCTCGGCGTCGGCGCCGGGCTCCTCGTCCTCCTCGGCGGGCTGGCGCTGGCCTTCGCCGCGCTCACCGCCGCCGCCGCGCCGCTCGGCATCGCGCTCGGCCCGCTGCTGCTGATCGTCGCGGCCATCGCCGCCGTCGCCGCCGCCGCCTACCTGATCTACGCCAACTGGGGCGCGATCACGACATGGTTCGGCAACCTGTGGGAAGGCATCAAGGCAATGCTCGCCAGCGCGCTGGGCTTCATCGTCAAGGCCTTCCTCGCCTTCAGCCCGCTCGGCCTGCTCATCCGCGCCTTCGCCCCCGCGCTGGCCTTCCTGAGGGGTCTCAACTTCACCGAGATCGGCCGCAACCTGATACAGGGCCTGATCAACGGCGTGGTCGGCAAGCTGTCCGCGCTCAAGTCGACGATCGTCGGCGCCGCCACTTCGGTGGCGACCTGGTTCAAGGAGAAGCTGGGCATCCATTCGCCCTCGCGCGTCTTCGCCGGGCTCGGCGGCTTCGTCATGGCCGGGCTCGATCAGGGCCTTGCCGCCAACACCTCGGGGCCGCTCTCGCGCATCACCGATCTGTCGGGCCAGATGACCCGCGCGCTCGCTGTCGGCGCCGGCGCAGGCGCCATCGCGGCCACCAGCATGGCGCCCGCCGCCGCGCAGGCCCCCGCCCGGGCACCCGGAACCTCGGCAATGGGGGGCAACACCTATCACATCAACATCAACGTCGGCGCCGGGGCAAGCGCGCAGGACATTGCCGAGGAGGTGCGGCGAGTGATCAGGGATATCGAGCGCGAGGAACTTGGCCGCAGCTTCAACGATAGAGGAGATTGAACCATGCACCTGATGGCCCTTGGCATGTTCCTGTTCGAACTCGGCTCGCTTCCGTTCGAGGAACTGCAGCACAAGATGGACTGGCGCCACGCCCGCGCCCCGCGCATCGGCGCGCGCGATGCCACGCAGTTCGTCGGCCCCGGCGACGAGACGGTCACCCTGTCCGGCGCCGTCTACACCGAACTGTCGAACGGCGTCGTCTCGCTAGAGGATCTGCGCGCCATGGCGGACCAGGGCGAAGCGTGGCCGCTCGTCGCCGGCAGCGGCCGGGTCTACGGCAACTTCGTCATCACCGCGATCGACGAGCGGCAGGTCCACCTGATGGCCGACGGCACCCCGCGCCGGATCGACTTCGGCATCGATCTGCTCGGCGTCGATGATCCCGCCGCCGTCACCAGCGCCCCGGTCGCTCCATGAGCAGAGCCGTCAACAACATCGCCGACTGGCGCGTCACCATGGACGGCGTCGACCTGTCCGACCGTATCCGTCCCCGCCTCGTCTCGCTCACCCTCTCCGAAAAGCGCGGCGACGAGGCCGATCAGCTGGACATCGTGCTGAGTGATCACGACGGCATGCTGGCCATCCCGCCTGAAGGCGCCGTGCTGCGCCTGCAGCTGGGCTGGCTGCAGGGGCGTGACGTGACGCCGGGTCTGATCGACAAGGGCAGCTTCAAGGTGGACGACGTCAGCCACAGCGGCCCGCCCGATCAGATCACCATCCGCGCCCGGGCCGCCGACTTTACCAGCGAGATCCGCAATCGGCGCTCGCGATGCTGGAAGGACACCACTCTCGGCGCCGTGTTGCAGGAGGTGGCGGGCCGTAACGGTCTCACCGCCCGCATAGCGCCCGCCCTGGCGTCGATCGCGCTGCCGACGCTGGCACAGAGCCGCGAGAGCGACATCGCATTCCTGCGCCGCCTGGGGCGCGAAAATGACGCGGTCGCCACGATCAAGGACAAGCACCTGATCTTCGCTCCCAAGGGTGCCGGGCAGACTAGCACTGGCGCGGCGCTGCCCGCCCTCAACATCCGCCGGCGCGATGGCGACCGCCACAACTGGCAGCGGCAGAAGCGGGATGGGCAGGAAGGCGTGACGGCCAGCTGGCATGATCGCAAGGCGGCAAAGCGGCAGACAGTGACGATGGGCAAGGCCGAGGGCGCCAAGAAGCTGCGCAAGGTCTATCCGGACAAGGCCTCCGCAGAACGCGCGGCAGCGGCTGAGACGTCCCGTCTGCAGCGAGCGCCAGCGACGTTTGACATGACGCTCGCACTCGGCCGGCCCGATGTCTACCCGGAAGCGCGGGCCGAGGTGGTCGGCTTCAAGATGGGCATCGATGGGACGACGTGGCTCGTTTCAGAAGTGTCCCATCGCCTGGACAAAGGGGGCGGATTAAGAACCGATCTCAGGCTGGAAATCGTGTCGGCATAATGCCATGATTGCGGGACTTGAGCGGTGTCATAGGGTCAAGCTATGGAATTGCCCGACGATCAGGAATGCCTCAGAATTGCCGTAGACATGATTGAGGAGTACGGCGAGATGGTCGGGCCAGTCATCCAGTCGCGCATCGACGAGTTGCGTAAGACAGATCGCTTCGAGGAACTCGCGAGGTGGTTCCTCATCCGCAACACGGTAGGCTTCATTCTGCACAAGAGTTTGAACTAGTCTTGGCCGCAGATGGGTACTAAGCGAATTGACTTCGTGTACCGAATGTAAGGCCACTTCATTCACTATCACATCAAGTACCTGCGCGTAGGCAGATGCAAGATTTCGGGATGCGCAGGATGACCGAGCATATCAGTGCAGTTTGTCACGCTCATCGCGTTGCCGGTACCCTATATGGGAGCTTCCGCTTATCCCGAAGCACCGAGATCGCCGACGTCACCCAGAGACATAGGGCTGCTGCAACGCCAGCGAATTCACCTCCATAAGGCGTCGGCAATACGAACCCGACCAAGGCGACGGCGATCAGCACCGCTCCCAAAATGTAAAAGGCTCGAAAAGCGGCCCCGTACGCAATGGGCAAGAAATGCAGGCCTACCACGAGCGCCATTGCTGGCGGGCGCCACTCCGGACGATCCATGTTTATGACGATGTTCATGGCGATGAAAATGCCAATGCCTTCGCCGATGCTGGACCACATCAGGATGCGTTTCGCCTTCTCGGATAGAGCGCTTCCGCCGCCAGGTTGGCGGATCACCTGCCACGCGGCAGTTCCGATAATCGCGAAAATCAGAAATGGCAGGATAAGTGCCAGTCCCGAAACATGCAATTGCCACGCAAGCGTCAACGCGAGGAACACGGCACCAAAGAAGCTCATCACGATCCCGCCCCGACTTCCCACTCTATTGCCCCCCCATCTAGAAGCGCATTCGATGGCTGGTTTCGGCAGGCTTGTCGATAGCGTAGCGCCACGGGCCTTTGGAGTAAGGTCGGCAATGCGCCCATTGTCGCTGTTTAGCGCGTCCTTCTGGATTCCCAGGAGCGGACACTCGCGCAATCGGGTCGCTCATGGACCAGCCAATGATAAATACCGGTTGAGATGGCATAGGATGGCCCTGGTACCATTGATCGGTGCCTATTTCGTATTCTGGTCGGCGTCTCTGGTTCCTGCTCGTCGAGGCTACCCGTGAGTGCTGCCAAAACCGGGGCGGATGCGATGGGCATCTTCCCCTACCTCAATTGCGCGCTGACCCGTCACCACGTCCACCATGCAATTGAAGAACTCTAAAGCTTCATAAGGCGTCGTCAGCGGCAGTTGTACTTTTGCGCCGAGCAAGGCATTCGCCGCGTGCTCTTCGGTTGCGTCCCGAAGTTGTATCAGCAGAATGTCCTTGCGCGCCTTGAAATCATCAAGCTGGTTGCTGAGCAAATCAGCGACCAGTCTCACAAAGTCCTGCCGCTCAGGCGCTTCCGGATTTGCACGCAGGAAGTCCTCTATCGAGATGCTCGTGACGGCGCCGCCTGATGAGCGGTTTGCTTCATGCACCACCGTGGTTTTGTCGAGCCCGTTTCCACGGGCCAGATACCACTGGTCGCCGTTGGAACTGAGAGAGAATTGCAGCATCGGATGGGTCATGACGAATTCAACTCCGCGAGTGCCGAGGGAAAGCATTAAAAAACGACTCGTTCGTCATCACCACGGCCCTCGTGCATGAAAGAAAGGGTATCGCCGGACGATACCGGCGATCAGGTTTCCCGCGAAAACCCGACGCATCTCCTCGGCGCCTTCCGGCCTCACGCAGACAAGATGAGTGCCGCCGTTCCGGAGAGGCTCGATTGCACTGATTGACACGTGGTGTTCGGCGCATTGCCGCTGGACGTCTGCCTGGGGGAGATCAATGTTCAGCAAACGGCTCATGATCCTATCCCGAGATCGCGATCAATCCACAAATCAAGGTTCTGCGAGCTTCTTACCCAGCCATCCGCTGCGTCTGCTCCAGTCCCGGACTGATGGTTGCTGATCCGGTACGCCGTGGCGCTGGCTGCGGCGAGGTGGCGCGTTTTTGCAAGACGCGTTCCGGCAGCGCTGGCACGCATGAGCGATAGTTGATGCTCGAAGTACTGATGATTGAGATCCATAGCAACACCCCCTTCTCGTAAGCGGGAGCACTATGGTCTCTCAGTCGCTGGCGCTTAGTTCTCGATGCAAGCGATTGTAACCATGTAGGTATGGAATTATAAATTACAATGCCAAGCATTTCCGTATCCGTAAAAGACGCCCCCTGCACATCTGCATATTTTATGATGAAATTATTTTCATCGTTCCACAATGCAGTGCCATTATTTTGTGGACATATGCGATATAAAGCACATTTAATTGTCAAATTGCATATATCTGTGCGCCGAACGACCCCGGTTTACTCAGTATATTACCAAGTACGAGATTATCGTTTTCACCCCGAACAGGGCGACGGCCGGTGAATCGATTATGAGAACCCGATCAATGTGATATGCAATTGATCTGCAGGCAGATATTTCGAGTCCTCTCCCAAGAACATTCACAGGTCTAAACTGGCAAAAATTGTTGCCCAAAATCTGAAAGTTGGCCGCCGCAATGGAGAGCATGAAATTGGCTGCTGAGCGTTCGGGAGCGCCCTTAGCCGACTTTTGCCAACGGCGGCTATATGATAACTGAGCGACGAAGCAGACATTCGCCTGTCCGCCCCAAGCCGCATGATGGCGCCTTTCGGAACATAGATGTAAGCCGCCGGTTCTCAAACTGAGCTCGCCGAATGCATCGGCGCAGTTGAGGGAGAAACCACATGTTCCGTTGGGCCATCATATTCGCCGTCATCGCACTGATCGCTTCGCTGCTCGGCTTTGGCGGTGTGGCCGGACTTTCCGCCGAGTTCGCCAAGATCCTTCTGCTCGTCGCTGCGGTCCTGTTGGTCCTCGGCTTCCTGTTTGGGCGCGGCAAGAGAATTCCCTGACGACTTCGCTTACTGCGGCACGTAAATTGCATCAATACAGGTTTGAGCCCCTGCACACAGCGGGGGCTCTTGCCGTGCAGAAAGCTCGCGCTCCCAGGTAAACTGCGTCACAAAATCAGCGACAGCTGACGGAACCTCATGACACGTCCGGAGACGCGCTTGCCGCAGCAGGCATTTCGATATCGACCAAATCCCAGCCAAGCCCATCTCGCTCGAAGACGAGTGTAGGCACCTTCTCACCTACCTTCGCCTTGGGATGGGCGGTGAAGCGATCAACGCCCCGGCGCTCGATTTGCCAGTCGGCTTCCCTGCCCTCGGTCTGCTCGGCCGCTGGCCTCTCGGGGCTTTTCATCTTGCCGCTCTCGACCATCACCTTGATGCCCTCGGGGGAAATCATGCTGTCGATCATCGGATCGATGATGGCACCGGCGAACGCCATCCCCATGGCCGCGAAGGGGTTGTCCTTCTCCTTCGCCATTTCCGCCACCATCATCGCCCGCATCTGGGCCTTCAGCGATTCGCGGATCGCGGGGAAATCTACTCGCTCGCGCAGTTCGTCCTTGTCGCCGGCCAGCGCGGCGTCCTTAAGGCCCTGCATCGCGAACTGGGGCGAGAACCAGTACCAGGCGCCCGCCGCAATCACGATCGCCGCCACACCGGCCAAAATCGCTTTCTTCATCCACGCCCCCTTCAATCTGCTTAGATCGGGCTAGGCCCGCGGCAATCCGGGTGTCTACCGGAAAATCCGGAGACCGTAGGAAATTTCCTATTCCCTACAGGATGAAACGTCGCCAGAACGAGAACGAATCACGAACGAAAGAGGTGATCGGGAGTGAGT
>NZ_DATKFP010000027.1:0-3020 GCF_035511395.1 Sphingobium sp. | reverse complement strand
GTATAGCCCCGAACAACTCGACACCATCCGCCGCCTGAATGACGCAGCGCGTCAGAGCCCCGGCGTCACGTCGTGCGCCAACGTCACGCAGGGCTTTCTTGCCCTCCCCGATGCGGATTGCTTCAAGGCCGTATCGGCGATCGTCGGTTTTACCAAGTTTGACGGCGACAACGACCCCTATGGTGAGCATGATTTCGGCGCGGTCTATCGCCTAGCGAGCGGTGAATGGTCGCAAGAGCGGCCGAGCGATGGCACGGCCATTTCCGAGACGGTTTTCTGGAAGGTGGATTACTACGACAACACGCTGACCTATGGTAGCGAAGCACCGTGGGATGCGCAGCAGACCACGCGCGTTCTGACGGTCATGCTGGCGAGCGAGTATTAACGGCCCCGATCCGGCGATCCGCGCTCAACCAAGCGCGGATCACGGCGCGCATCCGCCTCGCTCACACATGATTTGTTGAGGAGTCGCCTTGGAAGGCGTAGGGTTAAGAGCAGAAAGGATGACGCGATGGCCCAGATCGATCTTGAGACGTTGCGCGAGCGCATCCGCCAGATGGATTTCCAGCGCGGCACCCCCGAGCAGATCGCCCTTTGGCGGGAGGACGTAGCGGAAGCGCGTGCCAATCTCGCCATGGAGGACATGACGCCGACCATCGACGAAGACGCGATGTTCGCGATGATGCTCGACGAGGGCGTTCCGCCTGCCGTCATGCCGTCGATTATCCTCAGTCTCTATCAGCCCGGAACACGCCAGATCGCCGCCTGACCTTGGCGAGCGATCCCTACACGTATCCCGGCACCGAGACGCTTCGGAATCGGCTCGGAATCACCGACGACAAGACGCTTACAGAGGCCGAACGGAGACTGACCCAGGCACGGGGCGCGGAGGCCGCGCGCCTGACCTTTCCAGCCACCGCCGATGGCTATCGGGCGCTCCATAAGCACCTGTTCCAAGACCTCTACGATTGGGCGGGCCAGGACCGCACCGTCAGCATCGCCAAAGGCGGATCGAGCTTTGCCGCCGTCCCCTATCTCGCGCGCGAACTGGACAAGCGGTTCGCGGAGGTAGGAGCGCAGGGCGGCTTCCGGGGGATTCCTCGCGACGAGTTTTTCGATCGGCTCGGCAACCATATCAACGAGATCAACGCTATTCATCCCTTCCGCGAAGGGAACGGGCGCACCATGCGCCACCATGCCGCCCAGCTCGCCCGCGAAGCCGGCCACCCGATCCGCATCGCCGCGATCGACAAGGACCGTTGGATGGAAGCGTCCCGCCACGGCTTTCTGACCGGCGATCATCGCGGCATGGCCGCGGTTCTCTCCGCAGCGGCGATCAAGCGCGACCTCGCGCCCGAGGCGCGCATCGGCCCCGCAGGGATCGCCATGCTCCCCAAGCGTGCCCCGCCCGAGGGGCAACGCTACCGGGTGACGCTGACCAAGGCGCGCGAGGAGCTGGAACGCTATCTGCCGGCCGCCCGCCAACAGGCTGCCGACCGGCTACGCGGGCTGATCAAGGAGGGTGCCCCCTCCCCCGCCATCGCTAACGCGCGCACCGAACTCGCCTATGTCCGTCACGCCAAGGGGCCGATCTACCAATCGCACCTTCTCACCTATCTCGGCGTCCGTCAGGTCGATGCAGTCATTTCGCCCCAGCAGACACCGTTGGAGCGGGTGCGCGAGATCGGTGCGGCGCTCGGCGTCCAGATCAACAACCAGCAGCCGGCGCAGATCCAGCGCGCCGTCCGGTCGCTGGAGCAGCCGATCCTTCCTCCCGGCCACTCGCCAGGGCAGGAGCGCCTTGCCGAGCTGTTCCTGAAGAACACGGCGGAGAAGAACCAAGCCGATCCTCGCCTCGCGCCCGCCCAGGCGATCGTCGACGCGGCGAGGAAAACCGCGCGCGATCGGGGCGAGAGCGCGCGCATGGTCGGAGCGATTGGGGGGGCGACGCGCCAGCTCGTCGCGGATCGGATCAAAGCGGGCGGATCGCTAGACGGCGAAATCGGGCCCGCGACCCCGGCGCCGCGCGATAAGGACCGGAGCCGCTGACGGCGTTGTAAGGACGGGTGAGTGGTTGACGCATGATTGCCTGCTGCGGCCGATAACGGAAGCCATCCGATGGCCCGAAGGTTCTGCCTGTATGGCCTAAACCGCGTCATATCGCTAAGAGGCTGTTTGGAAAATCGTTGACGGGGGTTGTCGTGAGGCTCTGCGTCTGATTCAGGCTCTGGATGTGGACCCATCAGAGCCGAGGGCGCATGGCCCAGATTGCCAAGAAGACGAAGCGCTATCCCAGTGATCTGACCGATGAGGAATGGGATCGCCTGGCGCCGCTGATGCCCAGACCGGGGCGGCGGGGCCGTCCACGCGAGGTGGATTTTCGCGAGGTAATCAACGCCGTGCGCTACCTTGTTCGATCGGGCTGTGGCTGGCGGATGCTGCCGATCCATTTCGGGGCATGGCAGACGGTTTATGGCTGGTTCCGGGAACTGGCTCGCAGGTTCCTGTTCCAGACAATCCACGACATCGAACTGATGCTAGATCGCGAGCGCCAAGGGCGGGAGGCCAGTCCGAGCGCAGCAGTGATCGACAGCCAGTCGATCAAGGCGCCATCGGCAGAAAAGCGTGGGTTCGACGCAGGCAAGAGGGTTGTCGGGCGCAAGCGACATATCGCCGTCGATACCGATGGACGGCTGCTGATGGTCAACCTGACCACTGCGGACATTTCGGACAGCGCGGGCGCCCAGACCATCCTCGATGGCATCCGCAAACGCTGGCCCTGGATCAAACATCTCTTCGCCGATGGCGCCTATGACCGCCTCAAACTCATGGACAAAGCAAGCTATCTGGATTTCGTCGTCGAGGTCATTCGACGCAGCGATCAGCAGCAGGGCTTCAAGGTTCTGCCCCGGCGTTGGGTCGTTGAGCGGACCTTTGGCTGGATGATCCGATGGCGCCGATTGGTCCGCGATTACGAGAAGCGCATTGACGTCTCGAAGGCCATGATCCTCGTCGCCATG
>NZ_DATKFP010000026.1:0-12687 GCF_035511395.1 Sphingobium sp. | reverse complement strand
GCTCGCGATCGGATTCCAGGCAGAAGGTGAACAGACGCTCGTGCTCCTTGTCGAAGGCGGCCCCCAGCGTTTCCAGGCCGGCGGCCTCGAACCCATCCAGGACCAGCGGCAGCGAGACCTCGAAGGCCTGGCCGGAATAGCGCACGCCCGCCTCAAAACTGATCTCCTGCTCGGCTTCGGGAACGCCCTCCGCCAGCATGTCCGGCATTCGCCTCGCCGCCAGCGCGCAGAAGATCAACACTGGCCCAGCCAAACCCAGCGCCGCCCAGGCAAGCACCGCCCAGCCACGTCGCGCGAGCAGCAGCCCGACGATCGCAGCCATTGCCAGGGCGACGACACCCCAATCCCATGGATCGACCTGCCCGGTTCTCCACGCGCGCACCAACCCAACCAGCAGCACCACCAGCATAGGTAGCCAGAACCAGAGGAATCGCTTCAGCGCCGCCGTCATGGCGTCCGTCCCCTGCCCTCCGTCACGGATCAGCGCGGCTGCGGCTGCGCGGGATCGCGGTCCATGGGCTTGTTGAGATTGGGATCGGGTTGAAGATCGGGAACGATCGGCGCCTGTTCGGGCGCCGGCTGGACGCCCAGCTCCGCCAGCGGCTCCTTGGGCGAGACGGCGTTCGTGGTGAGCGTGGGGACGGTCGGCGGCGGCAGGGCGGCGTCGTCGACGCGCGCCTTTTCGATCACGATATTCGCCAGACCCACGAGCAGCACCACGCCTGCCAGACCGGTCAGACCGATCTGGACGCGCTGCAACCCTTCCTGACGTCGGGGCGTCTCAGCCATGCTCGCGCTCTTGTTCTCGTCTTCGCCGCGACCCGTGTCGGCGTTCATGCAGTCTGCGCGAGCCAGGGGAACACCGTCAAGCCCTTCGATTCGAGCCATTGGCGGTTGTAAAGGGTCGAAAGGTAGCGGAATCCGGTGTCGCACAGGATGGTCGCGACCCGCTTGCCAGGCCCCAATTGCTTCGCCAGCGCCACAGCGCCCGCGACATTGATGCCCGACGACAGGCCAAGGCACAGCCCTTCTTCGGCCAGCAGGCGACGCACCCAATGCAGCCCTTCCTCATCGGAAATGCGGAACTGGGTGTCGATCGGCGCGCCCTCCAGATTGGCGGTAATCCGCCCCTGACCGATGCCCTCGGCGACCGAACTGCCTTCGGCCTTCAATTCGCCATGGGCATAATAGTTGAACAGCGCCGCGCCGTGCGGGTCGCTCAGCGCAATGGTGATGTTCTCATCCTTGGCCTTGAGGCCCAGGCCTACGCCCGCGATCGTGCCGCCGGTGCCCGCCGCGCAGGTGAAGCCGTCGATCCGCCCTTCCATCTGCGTCCAGATTTCTTCGGCCGTGCCGACGATATGCGCCTTGCGGTTGGCGATATTGTCGAACTGGTTGGCCCAGACCGCATTTTCCGTCTCTTCGGCGATCCGCCGCGACGTATGGACAAAATGGCCGGGGTTGGAATAGGGCGCCGCCGGCACCGTCACCAGTTCCGCGCCGAGCGCGCGCAGCGTATCCATCTTTTCCCGACTCTGCGTCTCTGGCATGACGATGATCGACTTGTAGCCCTTCGCATTGGCGACCAGCGCCAGACCGATGCCGGTATTGCCCGCCGTCCCCTCGACGATCGTGCCGCCGGGTTTCAGCAGCCCCTTTTCCTCGGCGTCGTTGACGATGAACAGCGCGGCGCGATCCTTCACGGACGCGCCGGGATTTGCAAATTCGCACTTGGCGTAAATGTCGCAGCCGGTTTCTTCGGAAGGACCGGCGAGGCGCACGAGCGGCGTATTGCCGATCAACGCGAGACTGTTGGATTGGAGCAGCATGGCGCCACGCATAGCGGAGCCTGCGCGGATTTGCCAAGCAAGGGATTGATGCAGACGGTCAAGGGCGGGTTTCCGGGTACGTTAACGCCTGGCCCGACAAGCGTCCCACCCCGGCACAACCGGCAAAAGAGCAGCGAAGTGGAAAGGATTCTCGCGTAAGGGCGATGCCGGGCGACAGGGTGTCGCAGCTTTTCGGGGCGTTGGCATGCGGCAATGGCTGCGGATTGATGGGTGGAAGGCCAAAGGCGGCATCGCTTTTCTGGCGCTGGCCGCGCTCGTCGCGCCGCGCCTGATCACCGCCGCGCCGCTCGACCTGCTGGATGCTGCGCCGGCGCAGATCGACCCGTCGGAGCAAGCGGGCGACAATTTCCCCGGCTCTGCCTTCTTCTATGCCGAAGGCGCCTTCGATCCGGTGCCCGGCGTCGAAACGGTGCAGAGCCAACATGTGCTGGGGCTGGATGCAGTGAAGGCGGCACCCGCCGCGATCTTTCGCGGCATTACCGCGCTCGACAGCTATCGCGCGCTCAACTGCCTGACCAACGCCGTCTACTATGAAGCCGGCAGCGAACCGGAGGACGGGCAACGCGCGGTCGCCCAAGTGGTGCTCAACCGGGTACGCAGCCAGTTGTGGCCGGACACGGTCTGCGGCGTCGTCTATGAAGGGTCGGAGCGGCCAGACTATAAATGCCAGTTCACCTTCAGTTGCGACGGCGCCATGGCGCGGATGCCCAACGCCGCTGCGTGGGCGCGGGCGCGGCGGATCGCGCAGGAGGCGCTGGCCGGACAGGTCTATGTCCCGGTTGGCCTCGCCACCCATTATCATACGCTGGCAGTGCGGCCGGAATGGTCGTCCACGCTTCAGCCCGTCGCTGTGGTCGGCGCGCACATCTTCTATCGCAATCCCGGTTTCAACGGGACGGCCGCGGCCTTCACCAGCCTTTATCACGGGCGGGAACTGATCTCCGGCCCGGCCCGCCGCGTCTGGCCCGACCAGCCGGTGACGTCGCCCGGTTTTTCGGCGATGCCCAGCCCGGCTGCCGCGCCTGCGCCCGCCGTCGTGCCGGCGCTCGGCTGGACATCTCCCGCCACCCGCACGACGCCCGAAGATGACGACCTGCCGGAGTCCACGATCCGCCCGGAATATCGAAACAGCGGCCGCCCCCTCAGCTGACGCCTTTTTTTTCGTAATCGAGGGAAGTTTTTTGGTTAACGGCACGTTGACCAACGAACCCGTTGGAAAGTCCGATGAATAAAAATCGCACTTTCTCGCTTCAAAGCGGAACCCTATCCGACCGTTGGGGGTTCTACATATCGGATAGCAAATCTTTTGCCCCCCGCTCTTGCTATCCACAAAATATGAGCCCGGAACGTTTCTCCCCCCGACGCGTTCCGGGCTCAGACTTTATCCGGGCATATCCGACTGAAATCATTACTCTTTCCGCTAACGGAACGGAATCCCACGGCATTGGTTTTTTCTCCGTAACCGCGACGGCGCTACGCGGCGGTACGAAGTTCGAGGAGATGTTCGATGGCGAAGAAAATTCTGACCGCATTATTGCTCACCGGTTCGCTGATGGTTGCCGCATGCAACACGGTGGAAGGCGCGGGACGTGACGTGCAGAGCGCCGGTGAGGCCGTGGAGCGGTCTGCAAATTAAGCGCGACCACTCCGTTTGATATTCCACTCCCTGGCATGGCCCGCCTTCAACAGGCGGGCCCTTTTTTAGATAGCCTGCAACCGTCAGGCCTGCTGAATCGCACAGGCGATCATACCGCCCGCGTCGGCCATACCGTCCGCGTCGGCGGGCTCCAGCGATCGCAGCTCGTTGATCGAAGCTCGTTGAATGCGGCCCGTCTGTCGCCGCCAGTCTATGTTCCTGCTCTACCCATCGAAGTCGAGCGCAACCCGGAACACCTCTCCATCAAACGGCGCACCACTTGGATCAGCCATCCGGATCCGCAACATCACCCGATGCGGATCAGGCCGACGCCTCCTCCGACGCTTCTTCCTTCCCCTGCTTCCGGTCTGTGAACCAGATGGCGATGATCGTGATCTCGTAGAGCAGCAGCAACGGAATCGCGAGCATCAGCTGCGACACCACATCGGGCGGGGTCAGTACGGCCGCCAGAATGAAGGCGGCGACGATCATGTAGCGGCGGAGCGAAATCAGCTGCGCACGGCTCACGAAACCTGCCCGGTTCAACAGCATCAGCAGCACGGGCATAAGGAAGCTGATGCCGAAGGCCAGGATGAACTGCATGACGAGGCCCAGATAACTGTCCGCGCTGGGCAGCGCCTCGACCGACAGGCCGCTGCTATTTCCCTGAAACTCCAGGAAAAAGTGGAAGGCAGTCGGCATCACCACGAAATAGGCGAGGCTGGCGCCCATCGCGAAGAGAAAGGGCGTTGCCACGATGAAGGGCAGCAGCGCCTTCTTTTCCTTGGCGTAGAGGCCCGGCGCGACGAAGGCCCAAAGCTGGTTCGCAATGATCGGAAAGGACAGGCAGAAGGCGCCGAACACGGCGATCTTCACCTGCACGAAAAAGGCTTCATACAGCTTGGTATAGACCAGCCGCCCGCCGCCGTCGCCAAAGGCTTCCTTGAGCGGATGGACCAGAATCGCGAAGAGCTGCTCGGAAAAATAGAAGCAGATCGCGCCGGTGATGAAAAGGGCGTAGACACATTTGAGCAGGCGGCCGCGCAACTCGATCAGATGGTCGAGCAGAGGCGCCTTGCTGTCGTCGATATCATTGATCATGCCGCAGCATCACCCTTGCGCGGTTCAACGGAGGCCCTCGCCACATAGGGCGGGCCATCGGCTGCAGACGCAGACTGCGGAGCGGACGCCGGCGCCGATTCGGCCACGAACACCGGTTTTTCCGCGGGCGCCTCGGCCACGTACGGCGGCTTGTTATCGGCAGGCTTGTCATCGACTGGCGCCGATTCGGCGACGAAGGCAGGCTTGTCCTCCACGGCCGGCGCAGGCAGCGCATCGGCAGCGGTCGCCGGCTCGGCCGGATGCTCGTCCATGATCCGCTTGTTCTGCGCGGCCCACTTCTTTTCGAGCTCTTCCAGTTCCACCTCACGCACCATGGCGTCGATGCCGGTGCGGAAATGGCGGGCCATGCCCTGCGCCTTACCCACGATCTGCCCCACCTTGTAGAGCGCGCGCGGCAAATCCTTCGGCCCGATCACGATCACCGCAATGATCACGATCACCAGAAGTTCGGACGAATCGATGCCAAACATGCGAGACTGTCAGCCTGTGCTAGAGAATCAGGCCTTGGTCTTTTCTTCCGACGCGCTCGGGGTCGCGGTCGGCGCGTCCTGTTCGGGAACGCGATGGCCCTCGATCCGGGTCGCGGGCTTGGTCGGCGCAACGTCGTCATCGTCGTCGGCCATGCCCTTCTTGAAGCTCTTGATGCCCTTGGCCACGTCACCCATCAGGCCGGAAATCCGGCCGCCACCGAACAGCAGCATGACGACCAGGAGCACGATCACCCAGTGCATCAGCGAGAAGGAACCCATTTTTCAATACTCCTAGTAGAAGGCCTATCTAGGCCTCTTCCTCGTCATTTTCCACAACGGATTGGCCGGTAAGACCCTCCAGCGCAAGATCGACCGGATCGAGCAGCCCTGCTGCCCGCAAATCCTCAATTCCCGGCAGGTCGCGGCGGCTGCTAAGCCCGAAATGTGACAGGAATTCTACGCTGGTCGCATATATGAGCGGGCGGCCGGGCACTTCGCGCCGCCCCGCCGGACGGACCCATCCCGCTTCCATCAGCACGTCGAGCGTGCCCTTGGCCACTTGGACGCCGCGGATCGCCTCGATCTCAGCCCGGCTGACCGGCTCATGATAAGCGATGATCGCCAGCGTCTCCATTGCGGCGCGAGACAGTTTGCGCTGCTCGTCCTTTTCCCGCCGCAGGATATGGGCCAGGTCCGGCGCGGTCTGGAAATGCCAGCGCCCGCCCCGCTCGACCAGATTGACGCCGCGCCCGGCATAATCATCGGCCAGCGCACGCAGAATCGTATCTAGATCGCCAGCGTCGCCGACATGTAGCTTCAGTTCGGCAATCGTCATCGGCGCTTCCGACACGAACAGGGCGGCCTCGACCGCGCGAAGAAGATCGTCAGGTTCCGATGTCATATCTGGTTCCCGCCCGGCGCTGCTGCGCGCAGGTAGATGGGTTCGAAAATGCCGTCCTGCTGTATGTCGAGCCGCCCCTGCCGCGCCAGTTCCAGCGCCGCGACGAAGCTGCTCGCCAGCGCCGATTTCGCTTTGGGCAGGTCAAGGTCGGTGGGCAGGAACGCCTCCAGCCGGGTCCAGTCTAGCGCCGCGCCGACCAGCGATCCCACCCGCTGGATCGCCTCGTCAAGCGTCATCACCGGCCGCACCGCGATGGTATGTACCACCGGCTGGGTTCGCGCACGAATCTGGCCATAGGCCTGGATCAGGTCGTAGAGATTTGCCTTCCACTGCGCCTTCTTGACCAGCCGCAATCCTTCGGGCTTGCGGCGCGGGAAGACATCGCGGCCGATCCGGTCGCGCGCCATCAGCCGCGCAGCGGCGTCGCGCATCGCATGAAGCCGTTGCAGCCGCAATTGCAGCCGCAGCGCCAGTTCCTCGGGACTGGGATCAGGCTGTTCCTGCCGGGGCAGCAGCAGCGAGGATTTGAGATAGGCGAGCCAGGCCGCCATCACCAGATAATCAGCCGCCAGTTCCAGTTTCAGCTGACGCGCGCTGTCAATGAAGGCCAGATATTGTTCGGTCAGCGCGAGGATGGAAATTTCGCGCAGATCGACCTTCTGATTGCGCGCCAGCGTCAGCAGAAGGTCAAGCGGTCCTTCCCAATGGTCGAAGCTGACCGTCAGCATGTCCGGACGCGGCACGGCGGGGGGTGCGAAGAGATCGTCGCTCACCGCCCCCCTCCCTCTGCCCGACCGCCCGTACGCGTCACTCCACCGTCACCGACTTGGCGAGATTGCGGGGCTGATCGACGTCGGTGCCCTTGGCTACCGCAACATGATAGGCGAGCAGCTGCACCGGCACGGCGTAGACGAGCGGCGCGATCAGCGGATGGACCTGCGGCATTTCGATCGTCGCCATGCAGCCCTCGCCGGCCAACGCGATGCCTTCCGCATCGGAGATCAGCACCACCTTGCCGCCCCGCGCCTGCACCTCCTGCATGTTGCTGACGGTCTTTTCGAACAGCGGGCCGCTGGGCGCGATCACGATCACCGGCACGGTGTCGTCGATGAGGGCGATCGGGCCATGCTTCATCTCGCCCGCGGCATAGCCTTCGGCATGGATATAGCTGATTTCCTTGAGCTTCAGCGCCCCTTCCAGCGCCATCGGATAGTCCGGCCCGCGCCCCAGATAGAGAACGTCGCGCGCGGGCGCGATCAGATGCGCCATTGCCTCGATCTGGCCGTCGCGGCTGAGCGCCTCGTTCAGGGCAGCGGGCGCCTCGGACAGGTGCCAGACGATTTCGGCTTCCTCTTCCGGCGTCAGGCGGCCCTTGGCGCGCGCCAGATTGGCCGCCAGCGCCGCCAGCACGGCAAGCTGGCAGGTGAAGGCCTTGGTCGAGGCGACGCCGATTTCCGGTCCTGCATGCGTCGGCAGCAGCAGGTCCGCCTCGCGCGCCATGCTGCTGGTGGGGACGTTCACCACCACGGCGATGATCTGCCCCTCCGCCTTGGCATGGCGCAGCGCCGCCAGCGTATCGGCCGTTTCACCCGACTGGCTGATGAAGAGGGCAAGGCCGCCCTGCTCCAGTACCGGCTCGCGATAGCGAAACTCGCTCGCCACATCGATGTCGACGGGCACGCGGGCAAATTTCTCGAACCAATATTTGGCGACCAGACCGGCATAATAGCTGGTGCCGCAGGCGACGATGGTGATGCGCTTCACCCCGCCAAGATCGAAATCCATGTCGGGCATGGCGATCTGGTTTTCCATGCGACGGAGGTAAGAGCGCAGCGTCTGGGCGACGACGACCGGCTGCTCGTAAATCTCCTTCTGCATGAAGTGGCGATGATTGCCCTTGTCGATCATCGCGCCCGACACGCCGCTGATGGTCACCGGGCGTTCTACCGCATTGTTGTCCTTGTCGAAAATCTCCGCACCGTCGCGCGTGATGACAACCCAGTCGCCCTCGTCCAGATAGGCGATGCGTTGCGTCAACGGCGCAAGCGCCAAAGCGTCGGAGCCGAGATAGGTTTCCCCATCGCCATAGCCGACCACCAACGGCGAGCCGAGCCGCGCCCCGATCAGCATGTCGGGATGGCTGCGGAACGCGATGGCGAGCGCGAAGGCGCCATGCAGGCGAGGCAGCACCTGCGCCACGGCATCCTTGGGCGATGCCCCCTGCTCCACCAGTTCGCTCACCAGATGAGCGACGACCTCGGTGTCGGTCTGGCTGTCGAAGCTGCGGCCGCGCGACATGAGTTCCTCGCGCAGAGGCTTGAAATTCTCGATGATGCCATTGTGGACCAGCGCGACTTCCCTGGTCGCATGCGGGTGCGCATTGCTGGTGGTCGGCGCACCATGAGTGGCCCAGCGGGTATGAGCGATGCCGGTGGTGCCAGGCAGCGGCGCGGCGGCCAGTTCCTTCACCAGATTGGCGAGTTTGCCCTCGGCCCGGCGACGATCGATCGCTCCCCCATGGACGGTGGCGACACCCGCACTGTCATAGCCGCGATATTCGAGGCGCTTGAGGCCGTCGACCAGCCGTTCGGCCACGTCGTCCTTGCCGATGATTCCGATGATACCGCACATGCAATATGCCCCGTCGAACAGGATGAACCAGTAAGCGCCCTGTGGCGCGCTTCCAACGCCATGCCATTAATGACGCCTGCGCAACAGCGCCATGGCCCGGTGATGAAAACTATTTCATTCCGGGCGGATGGTAATCAACCAGATGTCCGGCGGAGCGAGCATCCGCGCGGGCAGGCCGCTGGTGCCGACGCCGCCGGCGACGATCATCGTTTTCCGATCGTCGCGATAGAGGCCGCAGGCATAGCGGGTGCCATATTTTGACGGAACATAGACGATGCCCCAGAAGGGGAAGGCAATCTGACCGCAATGGGTGTGCCCGACCAGCGTCAGCGATGCATCGTCGGGCAGCCGGGGAAAGACGTCCGGGCCATGCGACAGGATCACCGGTGCGCCGCCGACCCGGCGCATGGCCGCCAGCGTATCGGAAATGTCGATATGCCGAGTGTAGATATCCTTCAATCCGCCGATCGCCAGCGGCCCGCGCCGCACCGCGCCATCCTGCAACAGGGTGATGCCGATCCGATCGAAAGCCGCCTGCCAGCCCGGCCCGCTCAGCGCACGCTGGTTCTTCTTGCTGCGACTGTCATGATTGCCCAGCACCGCCACCACGCCCAAAGGCGCGTGCAGGCCGGCAAAGGACGCGATGCTCTGTTCCGCGTCGTAGATCGCCCCGCCCTTATCATCGCCAATATAGTCGCCGCCCAGCAGGATCAGGTCGGGCTTCAGGCCGTTGATCTGCGCCACGATCCGCTGCATCCGCTCCGGGCTGTTGTCCGGGCCGGACAGGTGCGTGTCGGTCAGCAGCGCGACGGTCAGCGGTTCGTGCGGCGAATCGATGGGAAATGGCATCATGATTTCCGCCTCGCGCACGATCGGCATGGCGCGCGCGTTAAGCAGCAACCAGCCCAGCAACCCCGCGAACAACAGAAGCAGGACAAGCACGCCCCACAGGAATTTGCGCCAGAGTGTCCCGGCGCGCGCGCGCCTGCCGGTGTGCGACGGCGGGGTGGAGTGGCCGCCCCTGGACCATTGTTTCCCCAGGAACGCCGAAATCGCCATCATTTGGCTGCCTTCTTCGCCTTCATCCGTTCGCGGAAGGCGGACGCCCATCCGACCTTGCCGACCTGTTCGGGCCGCACCAGGCAGAGCGAATCAGCCTCCACGGGCCGCGTCACCACGCTGCCCGCCGCGACGATGGCGCCATCGCCGATCTGCGCAGGCGCCACCAGCGCGCTGTTGGAGCCGATGAAAGCGCCGGCGCCGATTTCGGTCTTATATTTGAAGAAGCCGTCATAGTTGCAGGTGATGGTGCCTGCGCCGATATTGGCCCCCGCTCCCACGCTGGCGTCGCCTATATAGGACAAGTGGTTGGCCTTGGCGCCCTCGCCCAGCGTCGCCTTCTTGATCTCGACGAAATTACCGACCCTGGCGCGGGCACCGATCTCGGCGCCCGGACGCAGCCGCGCATAGGGGCCAATGTCCGCTCCGCTTGCGACGTTCGCGCCCTCCAGATGGGAAAAGGCGTGGATCGTCACATCGTCCGCCACGGTGACGCCGGGACCGAAGACAACGTTCGGCTCCACCACCACGTCACGACCCAGCACCGTGTCATGGGCGAAGAAGACCGTCTCCGGCGCGACCAGCGTCACGCCCTCGCGCATCGCCTCGATCCGACGGCGCGTCTGCCACATCGCCTCCACGCCCGCCAGTTCGATCCGGCTGTTGACGCCGGCTACTTCCCAGGCTTCGGTTTCGATCACCGCGCTTTGACCGTCAGGCAGCATCACGATATCGGGCAGATAATATTCGCCGGCGGCATTGTTGTTGCCGATCTGGTCGAGCAGCACGAACAGGTCTGTCGAGCGCACCGCCATCAGCCCGCTGTTGCAGAGCGTGACCGCGCGCTCCGCCTCGCTGGCGTCCTTATACTCGACCATCTTCTCGATGATGCCCTGCCCGTCGGCAATGATCCGGCCATAGGCGGCGGCATCGGCAGGGCGGAAGCCCAACACCACCGCGCGCGGTTCGTCGCCCCGGCTCAACCGGTCGAGCATCGCCCGCATCGTCGCCGCGCTCACCAGCGGCACGTCGCCATAAAGGATCAGCACATCGCCCGCAAAACCCGCCAGCGCATCATGCGCTTGCGCGACGGCGTGGCCGGTACCCATCTGCTGGTCCTGCACCGCGATCACCGCGCCGGTGCCGGCGACCGCCTTTTCCACCTGCTCGCGCCCGGCGCCGACGACCACGACCTGCCGCTCGGGCGCCAGTTCGGACACGCTCGCCAGCAGGTGCAGCAGCATCGGCCGCCCGGCGATCGGATGAAGCACCTTGTGCAGTGCGGATTTCATGCGAGTCCCCTGCCCGGCGGCAAGGATGATGACAGCGAGGGGGCGGTTGGCGGTCACTTTCGACGGATCCCTGGCAAGAAGCGGTGAACAGACACACCCTCTGCCATGTTTGACTTGCCATGGCCACCATGGGCGCGGCATGGCGCAGCATGGCAGCGAGAAATCTGGACCCCATTCCCTTCGATATCGTCGGCTTCGACCTGGACGGCACCTTGATCGATACCAGCGGCGATCTGGCCGCTGCGGTCAACTATGCCATCGGCACGATCGGCCGTCCGCCTTTCCCCGTCGCGGCAATCCATCCCTTCGTCGGCAAGGGCGCGAAGATCATGCTTCAGCGCGCACTGGATGCATCCGGCGGCTATGACGAGCCGGTACTGGCGCAACTCCTCCCGATCCTACTCGATTATTATGAGCAGAATCTCGCCATCCACTCCGTTCCCTATCCTGGCCTGATAGCGGCCATGGACCAGCTTGCCGCGCGCGGCGTGAAGCTCGCCATCTGCACCAACAAGGCGGAGCGCTTCACCATTCCCCTGATGCACCAGATCGGCCTGTCAGACCGCTTCGCCAGCATCATTGGCGGCGACACGGTGGGCGTGTCCAAGCCCGACCCCGCGCCGCTCCACGCTATGATCGAACGCGCAGGCGGCGGACGCACCATCTTCGTGGGCGACACGATCAACGACATTGCCGGCGCGCGCAATGCGGGCATCGCCAATGTCGCCGTCAGCTTCGGCTTCCTCGACGGTCCGGTTGAAAATCTGGAAGCGGACGCGGTGATCCATCATTTCGACGAACTGGTGCCGCTACTGGAACGCTGGCCGACATGAGCTTGCGGCTGGAACATGACGGCACGGTCGCCCGGCTGCTGATCGACCGGCCGGACCGCCGCAACGCCATGACCCAGGCCATGTGGGAGCAACTGCCCCGGCTGCTCGACGAAGCGATGGCCGACGTCAGCGTCCGCGTCCTGATCCTCGCTTCCGCCACTCCTGGCCTGTTCTGCGCCGGTGCCGACATCAACGAATTTGCTGCCTGTTCGGGTGCGGAAGATTGGCGCATCGCCAATCAGGCCGCGATCCGCGCCAGCCAATATGCACTGGCCCACGCCGAAAAGCCGGTTATCGCTGCGATAGACGGCGATTGCGTTGGCGGCGGGTGCGGCCTGGCCATTGCTTGCGACCTGCGCATTGCTGCGCCCGCCGCGCGGCTCGGCATCACGCCTGCAAAGCTCGGCATCGTCTATTCGCTGTTCGACACAAAATTGCTGGTCGATCTGGTCGGGCCGGCGCGGGCCAGGCGCATCCTCTTCACCGGCGCGCTGCATGATGCGGGTGAGGCACTGGCAATCGGCCTCGTCGACGAGATCGCTGCCGATCCGCTTGCTGCCGCCGATGCTCTCGCCCGCACCATCGCCGACAATGCCCAGCATAGCGTCCGATCGTCAAAGGCGATCATCCGGCGCATTCTCGACGGACAGGCGGACGACGATCTGACCACGCTGGCCCTTTTCCGCGATGCCTTCACCCTGCCAGACTTTGCTGAAGGCGTCGCGGCGTTCCGGAAAAAGCGCCCACCGGACTTCTGATGCCGCTGCGCTGGTCGATCGACCAATAAAACCCTTTGTTAAGCATCAGCCTCTAGCCTGGCCGACACGGATCGGCGAACGGCCGCCCTCTTCCATTAATCATAACGCCAAGGAAACGACCCCAGCGTGGGTGAG
>NZ_DATKFP010000025.1:0-26547 GCF_035511395.1 Sphingobium sp. | reverse complement strand
CATGGCATTGGGTCTGGGCGAGCAGATCGGCTATGGCAATCTGGTCGACGCGTGGATGGGCGTCCAGCTGGACAAGGGTGCGCGCTTCACCGACTGGGCGCGCCGCCCGCTCGACAAGCGGCAGATCGACTATGCGATCGGCGACGTGACCTATCTGATCCAGATTTTCCCCAAGATGCTGGAAGAGCTGCGCAAGACCGGGCGCGGCGACTGGCTCGACCAGGAAATGGAGCGGATCAGCGATCCGAGCAATTACGAGAACGACCCGCAGGACGCATGGAAGCGCGTGCGCATCGCCAGCCGCAAGGCGGATGTGCTGGGCCGGTTGAAGGCGCTGGCCGCATGGCGCGAAATGGAAGCGCAGGACAAGAATCTGCCGCGCGGCCGCATCGTCAAGGACGAGACGCTGGCCGACATCGCCAGCCACCCGCCGCGTGCGCAGGAGGATCTGGGCAAGGTGCGCGGGCTTTCGGCCACCTGGCGGACCAACGACATCGGCGCGCGGTTGATGAACGCAATCGCCGCGCACAAGCCGCTGGGCAAGGAGGAAATGCCAGAGCGGGATCCCAAGCGGCCGGGTCTGGGCAAGGATGGCGCGCTGGTCGCCGACCTGCTGAAGCTGCTGCTCAAGATTCGTTCGCGCGACATCGACGTGGCGGCGCGACTGATCGCACGCAGCGACGATATCGATGCGCTGGCGGCTGGCGTACGCGAAGGCCTGTCGATCCTCGAAGGCTGGCGTTATGAACAGTTCGGCCGCGATGCGGTCGATCTGGTCGAGGGGCGGCTGGCCTTTGCGGTCAAGAATGGCCGGCTCAAGATGACGCGGACGGAATGAGGAAGATGGACATGCGGACGACAGCTTTTGGCATGATCGCAGCGGTGATCGCCCTACCCCTCTCCGCCTGCGCGGGCGCGAACGGGCAAGGGCCGGAGACGCCCCCGCCCGCTACCGAGGGACCATGCAAGAATGACGGGCTGGAACGCTTCACCGGGCAAAAGGCGAGCGCGGACGTCGGCGCGGAACTGCTCAAGGCGTCAGGCGCAAAGACGCTGCGCTGGGGTGGTCCCGATACGGCGATGACGATGGACTTCCGCCCCGATCGGCTGACCGTCAGCTATGATGCGCAGATGGTGATCACATCGGCGCGCTGCGGATAAGCCGCTTACTTCCCGTTCGTTTTGAAGCAAGCACCATGACCGCTTCCGCTGACCTCGCCATCCGCATGGCTCGTGCGACCTTCAATCGGGCGCTGGCCGAGGCCGACCTCAAGGCCATCGAGCCGATGCTGGCGCGCGATGCGATTCTCGTCACCGGATCGGACAGCGCCGTGATCGCCGGGCGCAAGGCGCAACTCATGGCGTGGAAGCGGGAGTTCGCGTCCCCCCACCGGCTTATCTACAACCGCCTGACCGAGAGCGTCACCATCTCTCCTGTCGAACCGATCGCGATGGAACAGGGGCATTGGCAGGGCAGCAGCGCGGCCAACGGACAAGTGCAGGCGTCGGGCAGCTATGCCGCCAAGTGGCGCGAAGGCGGCGGCGTATGGCTGCTGGAAGCCGAGATTTTCGTCACGCTGGCCTGACGGCCCGGCGGGGGTTCATTCCCGCCGAACCCGCCGGACCCGCCGGACCCGCCGGATCGGTTAGAAGTCGACCGTTGCCGATAGCCAGAGGCGGCGACCTTCCTGATTGATCGAATAAGCAGGCGTATACACCGTCGCCGTTCCGCTCTGATAGGGCACATAGACCGCATAGTCGGTGTCGAGGACGTTATAGACCGTCGCGGCCAGACGGAAGGCCGGGGCGATCTGATACGACCCACCGAGGTGGAACACCTCATAGCTGCGGAAATCGCCCACCACCGTCTGCTGCGCATTATTGCCCCGATAGCGGCTGGAGCGGACCTCTGCGCGAGCCCAGACGCTGGCCTTGTCGCTCAGCTTCCAGCGCAGATTGCCGTTCAGCATATGTTTGGGCATTCCCACCAGCGGCAGACCTTCCTCCGCACCGCTCAACTGCTCGGTTTCCGTGTAGGTGTAGTTGACCGACAGCGAGAGCGCAGGCGTGAAGGCGAAGCGGCTCGCGACTTCGACCCCGCGCGTGCGCGCCTTGTCTATGTTGATCGATTGGCCCAGCAGGTCGACGGTCGGGAACGGTCCCACATCCAGACAGCCCGGCCGGTTGGGATTGCCCGCGAACTGGCAATTGGGGATGCCGGGGCCGGATGCGATCTTGTCGTCGAAATCATTGTTGAACAGGGTGACGTTACCGCTGAAGAAACCCTGCCCGTCATAATAGAGACCGGCTTCATAGCTGGTGCTGGTTTCCGGGGTCAGGCCGGGCGTCCCGATCAGAGGAATGCGGCCCTGCCCGCCGAAGCCGACGATGCCTTCCGCGATCTGCTCGACGCGCGGCGTCTTGAAGCCGCGGCTGACGCCGCCCTTCAGGGTCAGCACATCGTTGATGTTCCACACCGCATAGGCGCGCGGCGACCATTTGTCGCCGAAGGTGCTGTGATTGTCATAGCGCGCGCCGCCGGTCACATTGAAGCCGTCGGTCACGGTCAGTGTCGCCTCGGCAAAGCCAGCCCACTGGGTGAATTTGAACGGTTCGGGCGCGACCCCTTCGACCATGCGGGCCTTCCAATATTGACCACCCACGGTGAAGGCGACCGGCCCGGCCTTGCCCGCGAAGCGCGAGTCGAGAATGTCGTTGCGCGCCTCCAGCGTGCGCGCGCTGCCGGGCACGGCGCCGGGCGTGCCGTTGGGGATCAGGCGGCCGATCGTCTTCGTTTCATTGCGGGTCAGCGTCGTGTCGAGCTGACCGAAGCCCATGCGCCAGCTATGCGCGAGTACATAATTGCTGCGGTTGAACCGCTGCTCCGGCGCGTAGCCGCCCGACCCCAGCGTACCCAACTGCCCTTCGCTATTGTCGTAGCTCTGCTCGTTGCGGTCATATTCGACCCACAGATCATGGTCGGCATGCGGCGTGATGCTGAGGCGTCCGCCATAGGTGTAGATGTCCGACCGCACCGGGTTGCGCCCCAGCGTCAGCGCCGGATCGCCGGGGATGTCGATATTCGATCCCTCGCGATGGAAGACGCTGCCGCGCAGGGTCAGGCCGACGAGATCCTTGACGATCGGCCCCTGGGCAAAGCCGTTGATCGACTGGATATTACCGAAGCGGTCGTCGCCCTGGATCGTGCTTTCCACGCTGGCGGTGCCGACCCAGCGATTGCCGACCTTGCGGGTGATGATGTTGACGACGCCGCCCATCGCATCCGACCCGTAGAGGGTGGACATGGGACCGCGCACTACCTCGATCCGGTCGATCGCGGAAAAAGGCGGCAGAAAGCTGGTGGAGGTTTCGCCAAAACCGTTGGGCGTGACACCGCCCGGCGCATTCTGGCGGCGGCCGTCGATCAGGACCAGCGTATAGTCGCTGGGCATGCCGCGGATCGAGATGTTGAGGCCGCCGGTCTTGCCCGCCTCGCCGCCGACGTCGACACCCTGCACGTCCTGCAACGCTTCGGCGAGGCTGCCGAACCGCTTTTCCTGCAATTCCTCGCGGCCCAGCACGGTGATGCTGGCGGGCGCCTCAATGATATTCTGCTCATAGCCTGCGGCAGTCACGACGATCGCGCCTGACTGGTCCGCATCGGCGTCGGGTGTCGCGCCCGCCGCCAGGGCCGGCATGGACATGGCACCGGTCATGGCCATCAGGCTCACGCGGAGCAGGCAAATGCGCCCGAATCGGCACGAAGAAACTGACATCAATAGTCCCCCAAATCTAATATTGCGACTAAGTCGCGTTAGAATTGGAACTGCTGTTGTTGCGCAGGTGGAGGTCGGTCAATCAAAGGCTTACACCCGATCGACCGGGCAATATTTTCTTACAGAGAAGAGCGAAAGGGTAGTGCCAGCCAGCCGAAAGCGACATAAACTGAAATATGAAGCAAGATTGAGCAATATAAGGAAAAGCCGCGAACCTATAGTTCCAGCCCGATCAATGTCCCGCTGCCGATCCGGTCGACATGGCGCTTGCCGTCAATTTCCAGCCAGTCCGGCGTGACTTCCAGCCGGCGTCCATTGATGATGGTTCGCAGATGCTCCACCGCGATCCGGTTGCGCGCGACAATCCGCAGGACGCAAAGACCATCCCCTCGCGACGCCATCATCGAATAGCGGTCCCCCCGCAGCAGGAAATGCCAGTTGCCGTTCGTCGGCTTCCACTCATTACCATCGATGATCTGGGTCGCATCCCCGTCGGGCGATCCAAGCCGTACGCTGATTCGTGTCGCGCCATTGGTCCGACGTGGGGGTGCAAACATCAGGATCGGTTCGCCATCAAGGGTGATCGGAATCGGCGTGTCGCGCAGCATCCGCGATCCGCCGATGATCAGTTGGGGCAATTCAGCCGAAAAGGGCAGTCGATCGCGCGCGAAATGCCGCTGGCGCACCACCGGATTGGCATGAAAACTATGCACCTGGGTGGCGGTCAGCCGCCCTTCCTCGACCAGGCCGTGGCAAGTCGGACATAGGAGGGTCGCGCCCGGTCCGTCAGGCAATCCCAGATAACGATAGATCGTCACGCCGCAGCGCACGCAGGCAAAGCCACACGCCTGGCGGATTTCCGCCCGCTGTTCGGCCGTCAAATCCGACAAAGACGGCATCACTCGCAAGCCCACCATGGAGACACCCCTTTGCAGCGCCGTCCGCCCGTTTGCGGATCGACCTTCCTGACATGGCGTCCTCTTGCGAAAGCAGGGGTTCTCGCGACCCCCTATGGTTACGCTATCGTTGAAATAAATCCGCCCAAGTCAAGGGGCTGGACGAAATCTTCTATCTTTGTGGCAGCAAATCGACGTTTCGGGCGGCGGCAATCGCGCGAATGCGGTCTGGTCGCGGCATATTCTTGATCGCGATTTCCGCGATATCACCTGCACTGAACAGTTCGACATGGCCAACGCCAAGGAGACGCTGGCCCAGACTCTGAGTGATGCGCACCGACCTGATGCTCGACAGCGCAATCTCGGTCCGCTGCTTGGATAGCAAACCCCTTTCCATCAGCACTTCCCGTTCCGAGAGCGCCAGCCGCTCGCCCTTGTGAATCACCCACCAGATCCCAATCGCCACAATCCCGACGACCGAAACCAGTAGCAGAATGAAGAGGAATGGATGCGCGCGAAACATCGCGGGATGTTCGTCATACAGCCAGGTTTCGCTCACGCCGCCTCCAAACTATTTGGGCAAGCCCGACTTGATCATGGTGCCGGCCGATCGTCAAGCCACGCTCGCCCATCCCCGGTTGACCAAAATTCTGATGATCCAAGTTAATAAAAAGGCTTGAAAATATCGTGAATCATAGCAAGCTGGCCAGCACCAGCCACTGGCTGAACGAGAAGCGGAGTGACGCGCGCCTCCTCCTCATTGTGATATTGCTAGTCGCGCCTGTTGTTGCGACCTGCTCCGCCATGCTGATCAGACAGGCGCTTCCCGCATCCGAGGGTACGAAAACTCTAGTCGAACCGACAGGTATCGAGAAAGCCTTCGCTCCGTGCGACGATGCCGGGAGGGGGGCACGCAGCCATGTCGGGCACGGACACCGCTACCACCTGGTCGCGCCAACCGACGGACTGGTGCGCCCGTTGATCAGACAGCCGGTCTGCGACAAAGCGAGTGTCCGCACAGGCTCGGTTGTCCCAAAGGACATAACGCCACCCACTGCCTACCCCCTCTGACGCGTCGACCACCCCGATGGAAAGCTGACGTGCCCCCGCATGTGGGGCAGAGTCCATGCGCTTCTGGCTGCGGGCGAGGATTCCATGGCAAACTATTACAATATTCTCGGCAGCCAAACGCTGACGGGTACATCTTCGGCGGACAGCTTCTATCTGTTCAACAAGGATGCGAACCAGAATAATATCAGGGTGGATGCCACCTTCGTGAGTTTCGCCTGGAACACGTCCCTCCACCTGATGAATGGGACGATCTTCCAGCTGACCGGGTCGAATGTCTATGGCTCGACCGATCTGGTGATCGGCGACCGCTATGACGCCATCTACGGGTCGAACAGCAACGATTTCATCGCCTATAATAATGGCACGTTCAACGACGGGCTGGGCGGATTCCAGAATATCCAACTGATGTACCTTGGCGGCGGCGACGATCTGGTCGACCTGACGGCCCATGGTCCCGGCGGCGTCGCCTATGGCAAGGACATGAAGATCTATGCGGGCGACGGCAATGACAAGATCATCGGCGGTGCGGGTGCCGACGTCTTCTACGGCGAGGCTGGCGACGATTTCATCATGGGCTTTGCCGGCGCCGACGTCATCTATGGCGGCGACGGCAACGACCTGATTTATGGCGACGATTTCGGCGCCGATGGCAGCCGCAGCTATGATACGCTCTACGGCCAGCGCGGAGATGACGTCATTTATGGCGGCGGGCGCGACGATACACTCGACGGCGGCGACGATAATGACCAACTGTTCGGCGGCGATGGCGCCGATTCGCTGATTGGCGGCAGTGGTAACGACATTCTCTACGGTGACGATCCCGGCACCGCGAACAAGGACAAGCTCCAGGGCGGCGCAGGCGACGACCAGTTGTTCGGCGGCGGCGGCAATGACGAGTTGTTCGGCGGTGGCAACAACGACATGCTCGATGGCGGCGAGGGCAACGACTATCTGAGCGGCGACGCGGGTGACGACACCATATTGGCTACCGCCGGCTCCGACGCGATCGATGGCGGCGCGGATATCGATACGGTCGTCTTCTCCGGTAACCGCACCGATTATCTGCTGCGCACCAATGCCGACGGATCGGTCACGCTGACCGACCAGCGCACCGGTACCAATGATGGTTCCGACACGCTCCGCAACGTCGAATTCTTTCGATTCGCCGATATCACCCTCGACGCCACCAACCTCAGCACGCCGCCGACGATCGTGTCGAATGGAGGCGGTGCCAGCGCGGCGATCAGCATTTCGGAAAACAGCACCGCCCCGGTCACGACCGTGCAGGCGACCGATCCGGATGTCGGCCAGTCGCTTGTCTACCGAATACTGGGCGGCGCGGATGCCGCTCTGTTCGTCATCGACGGGACGACCGGCGCGCTGACCTTCCGCGCGACGCCCGATTTCGAAAATGCGGTCGATGCCGATGGTAACAATGTCTACGACGTGATTGTCGCGGCCGACGATCTGGCCGGCGGCATCGGGCAGCAGCAGCTTGCGATCACCGTTCTGAACGTGGCCGATGGCAATGCACCCATCATCACCGGCGGACGCAATGCATCAATCACCATCAATGAAAATCTGATCGCGGCAACCACAATCGTGGCAAGCGACCCCGATGGCGATCCGGTCAGCTACACGATCGTCGGCGGCGCAGACGGCGCACGATTCACGATCGATGCGCAAACCGGTGCGCTCAGCTTCAAGACCGCGCCCGATTATGAGGCGCCGACCGACGCCAATCAGGACAATGTCTATCAGGTGACGGTCGCCGCCAGCGACGGCACCAATGCGTCGTGGCAGACGCTGGCCGTATCCGTCGCCAATCTGAACGATACCGCCCCGGTCGTGACTTCCAATGGCGGCGGAACGACGGCCTCTGTCTCGGTCGCCGAAAACAGCCTGACGGTGACAACCGTCGTCGCCACCGATGCGGATGGCAGCCCGCTCACCTACCAGATCACTGGCGGCGCAGACGCGGCGCTTTTCCAGATCGATACAAACAGCGGCATCCTGCGGTTCCGGACGGCTCCCGACTATGAGGCTGCCACCGACGCCGATCACGACAATGTCTATCAGGTCACGGTAGCCGCCAGTGACGGTGTGGCGACCGACAGCCAGGCGCTGTCGGTGAGCGTGGCCAACCTCAACGACACCGCGCCGGTCATCACCTCCAATGGCGGGGGAGCGAGCGCAGCCCTGTCCATGGCGGAAAATGGCACCGCGGTTGCGACCGTGGTCGCGACGGATGCGGACGGATCACCGCTCAGCTACAATATCGTCGGTGGTGCCGACGCAGCCCTGTTCCTGATCGATACGACGACCGGCGCACTGCGCTTCGCGGCGGCCGCTGATTTTGAGCATCCGCTCGATGCCGGCGCGAACAATGTCTATGACGTCGTCGTCGCGGCAAGCGACGGCAGCTATTCCGACCAGCAGGCGATTGCGGTGACGATCACCGACGTCAACGAAATCGGCCGCACGCTGAACGGCAATGGCGCCAACGAGACGTTCTCGCCCACGGCGACCGGCGCCTATCAGACGACAGCGCTCAACGACACCATCTCTGCCAAGGGCGGTAATGACAGCATCGATGGTGGTGCCGGTGCCGACTATATGGATGGGGGCGTCGGCAACGACACCTATTATGTCGACACCTGGTCGGACAATGGCTGGAATCCTGATGACGATCAGGTGATAGAGGCTGCCAATTCGGGCACGGATCGCGTGATCGCAACGGTCAGCTATCGCCTGGCCCTCAACGTCGAAAATCTGACGCTGTCGGGCACTGGCGCCATTTCTGGCTGGGGCAACGACCTCAATAATGTCATCGACGGCAATGCCTCTGCAAATCTGATCGATGGCGGCAACGGCAACGATACCCTTTCCGGCGGCGATGGCGATGATACGGTCATCGGCGGTGCGGGAACCGACATACTCGCCGGCAATGCGGGTAACGACTGGTTGCAGGGCGGCGCCGGCAGCGATTCGATCGATGGCGGCACCGGCGCGGACAGGATGGAGGGCGGCGACAGCAACGACACCTATTATGTGGATGCCTGGTCCGATGACGGCAACAGCAGCAATGACGACATCGTCATCGAACTATCCGGCGGCGGCACCGACCTGGTCTACGCATCGGTCAGCTATGTGCTTGCAAATGAGGTCGAGAAACTGACTCTGAGCGGCAGCAGCGCGATCGACGGGACCGGCAATACGCTGGCCAACATCATCGCCGGCAACGGCGCGGCCAACCGCATCCTGGGGCTGGCCGGCGCGGACACGATCGACGGCGGCGGCGGTGATGATATATTGGAAGGTGGCGACGATAACGACACGCTGACAGGCAATACGGGCAATGATCGGCTGCTGGGCGGAGCAATGCTCGACCTGCTCGACGGCGGCGACGGCAATGACTGGCTGGACGGCGGCGATTCCAATGACACGCTGCGTGGACAGGCCGGTGCGGACACGTTGATCGGCGGCAAGGGCAAGGATCTCATGACCGGCGGCGCGGATGGCGACATTTTCCAGTTCGCGTTCGGCGATACATCGGCCAATGCCGGGTCTAACGACACGATCACGGACTTCGCGACCGGCTTCGACAAGGTCGATATCGACGCCTTTGTCGGCGCGCCGAGCCGCTATGCCGAAACGACGGTCGCGTCCTCAAATTATGCAGACGGCCTGTCTGCGGCGCAGGCTCTCGCCGGGCCTTCGGGTGCGCAGGCGGTGTTCGTCGCCGGGTCGACGGATGGCTGGCTATTCTGGGACGGCAATGGCGACGGAACGATCGATCAGGCCGTCATCCTGACAGGACTGAAGACCGTCGACGCCTTCGCCATCACCGACATCATCTGACGGTGAAAAGCAAAGCCCCGCCGCCAGCGGCGACGGAGCTTTTTCAATTTCAGTTCTCGTCGCCCATGCGCAGGGCGGCGATGAAGGCTTCCTGCGGGATCTGGACGCTGCCATATTCGCGCATCCGCTTCTTGCCTTCCTTCTGCTTCTCCAGCAGCTTCTTCTTGCGGGTGATGTCGCCGCCATAGCATTTCGCCGTGACGTCCTTGCGCATCGCCGCGATCGTCTCGCGCGCTATCACCTTGCCGCCAATCGCCGCCTGAATCGGGATCTTGAACAGATGGCGGGGGATCAGATCCTTCAGCCGCTCGCACATATGCCGCCCGCGCGCCTCGGCGGCGCTGCGGTGGACGATCATCGACAGCGCGTCGACCGGCTCATTGTTGACGAGGATGCTCATCTTGACCAGATCGCCTTCGCGCGTACCGATCTGATGATAGTCGAAGCTGGCATAGCCACGGCTGATCGACTTCAGGCGATCGTAGAAGTCGAACACCACCTCGTTGAGTGGCAGTTCGTAGGTGACCTGCGCGCGACCGCCGACGTAGGTCAGGTTCTTCTGGATGCCGCGCCGGTCCTGGCAGAGCTTCAGGATGGAACCCAGATATTCGTCGGGGCAGTAGATCACCGCCTCGATCCACGGTTCCTCGATCATCTCGATATGGTTGGGATCGGGCATGTCGGCGGGATTGTGAAGATGCTTCACGGTCCCGTCCTTCATGTGCATCTCATAGACCACCGACGGCGCGGTGGTGATCAGGTCCAGATCATATTCGCGGCTCAGCCGCTCCTGGATGATCTCCAGATGGAGAAGGCCCAGGAAACCGCAGCGGAAACCAAAGCCCAGCGCCGCCGACGTTTCCATCTCGAAGGAGAAGCTGGCGTCGTTGAGGCGCAACTTGCTGATCGATTCGCGCAGTTTTTCGAAATCATTGGCGTCGACCGGGAACAGGCCGCAGAACACGACCGGCTGCACTTCCTTGAACCCCGGCAGCGCCTTGGTCGCGCCATTCTTGACCGTCGTGATCGTGTCGCCCACTCTGGTCTGGGCGATTTCCTTGATCTGCGCGGTGATGAAGCCGATCTCGCCAGCGGCCAGCTCGGGCAGCGCTTCGATCTTCGGGCGCATACAACCGACGCGGTCGATCAGATGTTCGGTGCCGCCGATCATGAACTTGATCGCCTGCCCCTTCCTGATGACGCCATTCACGACGCGTACCAGGATGACGACGCCCAGATAGGGGTCGTACCAGCTGTCGACCAGCATCGCCTCCAGCGGAGCATTGCGGTCGCCCTTGGGCGGCGGAATCTTGGTGACGATGGCTTCGAGGATATCGTCGATACCGATGCCCGACTTGGCGCTGGCCAGCACCGCTTCGGACGCATCGAGGCCGATCACTTCCTCGATCTCGGCGCGGACCTTTTCCGGCTCGGCTGCGGGCAGGTCGATCTTGTTCAGGACCGGGACGATCTCATGATCATGCTCGATCGACTGATAGACGTTGGCCAGCGTCTGCGCTTCCACGCCCTGCGCGGCGTCCACGACCAGCAGCGCGCCCTCGCACGCGGCAAGGCTGCGCGACACTTCATAGGCGAAGTCGACATGGCCCGGCGTGTCCATGAGGTTCAGCTCATAGGTCTCGCCATTCTTTGCGGTGTAGTCGAGGCGGACGGTCTGCGCCTTGATGGTGATGCCGCGTTCCTTCTCGATATCCATATTGTCGAGCACCTGCGCCGACATCTCGCGGTCGGTGAGGCCCCCGGTACGCTGGATCAGACGGTCGGCAAGCGTCGACTTGCCATGGTCGATATGCGCGATGATCGAAAAATTACGGATATGGGACAAGTCGGTCATGGGCAGCGCCGATAGCAGCGATTCTGCGCGCTGTCAGCAGGGTCGCGCGCGCTGATCTTCAGCCCGACCTGAACCATGACAAGGATCGTCATGTGTAGCCCCTTGCTTGGAAGCGGTGCAACGCTGTGATACGCTCCAGCAAAATATCCGGGGCGCACGAAATTCCATTTTAGATCAAGCAAAGAACGGGGTTCTTGAAATGCGTGTATTGAAGACGCTGGCTGCCTCCACGGTTTGCCTTGCACTCGCCATGTCGCCTGCTCTCGCGGCTGACAAGGGTTCCTCGGGCCGCCAGGTCCAGGCCAAGAAGCAGATGGAAATTCCCCGCTGCACCAAGCGGCTCGGCACTGTCGCGATCGTCGAACCCGACAATCAGTGGTGGCGCGAACTGAACCTCGGCAGCCCCGAGGCAATCATCAAGCTGTTCGTGCAGCAGTCCGGCTGCTTCGGTATCGTCAATCGTGGTCGCTCGATGGCCAGCCGCAACATGGAACGCGCCATGGCGGATTCGGGCGAGTTGCAGGCAGGGTCGAACCTCGGCAAGGGTCAGGTGAAGGCCGCGGACTATTTCATCCAGCCCGACATCGTCACCACCAACAAGAATAGCGGCGGCAATGCGCTGGGCGGACTGGTCGGCGGCTTTCTGGGCGGTCGCACCCTCGGCGCGCTGGCCGGCGGCATTTCGATCAAGAAGAGCGAAGCCAACGTCATGCTGTCGGTGGTCAACGCTCGCACCACCGAGGAAGAGGTTATGGCGGAAGGCTATTTCCGCAAATCGGACCTCAGCTTCGGCGGCGGTGGCGGCCTGGGCTGGATGGGCGGCCTGGCTGCGGTAGGCGGCGGCGGCTATCAGAATACCGACATCGGCCAGGTGATCGTACTCGCCTATCTCGACGCGTATACCAAGATGGTGACGCAGATGGGCGGCCTGCCCGCCAATGCGGCAGCAGCGGCGCCGGTCGCGCAGTAAGTCGACCATCTCGGATCAGAAAGGGCGTGGTCGGAAACGACCGCGCCCTTTTTCTATGCCTGACTGCTTTCTATGTCTGGCTGGGCGCCGCGTCGAGTAATGGCGCGCGGGCCGCGCGACGACGCTTCCACCAGGCAAGAATGGCTTCTCCGGCCGGTCGCTCGACCAGGCGGTTGATCGCCGTCCCTAACAGCAACGCGACGGTGAAGGCGGCGGCAAAACCGATCCAGGGGCTATATCCCGCCTTTGCAAATTCGAGCATGACGACGAAGCCGACATGCTGATGGATCAGGTAGAAGGAATAACTGATCCCGCCCAGCCAGGTGAGCGGGCGCAAAGCCAGAAAATGCAGATGTCCGCGTATCAGCGCTGCAAAAACCGCCAGCAGAACGCATGCCAGTACGGTGATGTCCCATGTCTCCATCGTCGCCACCGACGCGATCGCCAGCACGGCATAGGGCGCCTGTTGCCGCCACCTACGCTGTCCCTTCCAGACCCGATAGGACAACATGCCGATAACGAAGAAAGGCAGATAGCGCAGCACCAGCAGCAGGATCACCCGCTCGGGCATGTCCGGCCACAACGCATAAACCCAGCGTATGCCGAGCCAGACAGTCAGTAGCGGCTCCAGCCTGCGTACGCCGCCAAATCGCCACAGCGCGATCATGCAGAAATAGAAAGCGATCTCGATATTGAGCGTCCAGTAGGCGCCGTCCACCTCGGGAATGAAGGCGAAACCCTGTAACATGGTCAGGTTGGCAAGGATCGCGAAGGGACCGACGAGAAGCTGAGTCGCCTGCGCCAGATACTCGATCGACAGCGTCAGCATCATCGCGACCAGATAGGCCGGATAGAGACGGGCAAAGCGATTGATGAAGAAATCGGCTACCGATCCGATCCGATCAAGGGTGAAAAAGATCGCGAAGCCCGAAATGGTGAAGAACAGCAACACCCGGTAATTGCCGCCGGGGAAGCTGAACGGCACATGCGCTGCTTGCGGAAACAGTTCATGAAACCGGGTGGAATAATGGAAAATCAGCACGCACAAGGCGCCGATGCCGCGCAATGCGTCCAATTCCGTCAAGCGGCCCCGAGAAGGCGGCGCATCAGCCATACGCCTTCATAGCAATGGCGTAGCAATAAATCCGGCATGAACATGGTTAATATTCAGGCAAAAATCCGCCAATTTTTGCTGATTGCTTGCCAGATTGAGACAGTTTCCCGGCCTTGGTGGAAATCGGCGGCTGTCTAACGGGCCGCCGATTCGGCCGCCCGCTTCAGTCCGGCCAGCTGTTCGCCCAGCACCTTATCCACCAGCGGCGCAATGGTCGCCGGGCCGGCGCGCACATAGCCGCCCACGACATAGGTCATCTTGACCTTCACACCTTTGCCGAACGGCGCGATCGTGAAGTCCAGCGTCCCGGTCACGCCTTCGACCTGTAACGGCCCTAACGCGCCCGATAATCGCAATTGCCTTCCCGGCGCCGCATAGATGATCCGCCCATGCTCGACCGAACCCGCCGCCCCATCCTTGGACGGGATTGTCTCGCAGAAACAGCCACCCCCGCGCGCGTCGATCGTCATGTTGGCGGAATCGCCGCTATAGGTGTGGGAATCGCTCCACCAGCGGCCCGGCTCGGCCAATAGGGCGTAAACCGCCTCGCCGCTCGCGGCGACCTCAATACTGCTTTCGGTCGCGAAGCCCTGTTCGCTTGTGCCCGTGACAGCAGAATGGGCCGGCACGGCCATAGCCGCACCAGCCCATGCCAGTAACCCGAAAATGCGCATATCTGCCTCCCCTCTTCCGGGAGGCAGAATAGCTCAGGCCGCGTCGCTATCCAATATCGCGGCGATGGCGACGGTCACGACGTCCATGTCCGCCATGCCGTCGACCCTCGACACGATGCCGCGCGCCTCGTAGATCGGCAGGATCGGCGCGGTCTTGGCGCGATATTCGGCCATGCGCGTGCGCACAGTTTCCTCATTGTCATCAGGGCGACGCTTGAACTCATGCCCATGGCACTTGTCGCATTCGCCCTCGACCTTGGGCTGCTTGAAGCTGTCATGATAGCCTGCACCGCAAGTCGCGCAGGTGAAACGGCCGGTAATGCGCTCGACCAGCGCATCCTCATCCACTTCCAGCTCGATCACATGGTCAAGCGTGCGATTGCGATCCGATAAAATGGTGTCGAGCGAATGGGCCTGGGCCTCGGTGCGCGGGTAGCCGTCAAAGATGACGCCCGTATCCGGCGTCAACGCGTCCAGCGCTTCACCGATGATGCCCGACACGACTTCATCAGGTACCAAAGCGCCGGATTCCATCAGCGCCTTGGCCTGAAGGCCCACCGGCGTCGCGGCCTTGACCGCCGCACGCAGCATATCGCCCGTCGACAGCTGCACCATCCCCCGACTGTCGACCAGCCGGGTTGCCTGGGTTCCCTTACCGGCGCCCGGAGGGCCAAGCAGAATGATATTCATGATGCGCACACTCCCCTTAGTCTTGCGCTTTTATCGCATGCCTGCGCCCCTCAGCGCAGGCGTCCCTTCAGCTTCGCCTTCTTGATCAGGTCGCCATATTGATGGGCGAGAAGATGGCTCTGGATCTGGGTCACGGTATCGACCGTAACATTGACGACGATCAGCAGGCTAGTCCCACCAAGGTAGAAGGGAATGCCCGCCCGTGCGATGGCGAATTCCGGCACCAGGCAGATGAAAGCCAGATAGGCCGCCCCGATGACGGTGATGCGCGTCAGCACATAGTCGAGATAGTTTTCGGTGTTCTTGCCAGGACGGATGCCGGGAATGAAGCCGCCATTGCGCTTCAGATTGTCGGCCGTCTCTTCCGGATTGAACACCACGGCGGTGTAGAAGAAGCAGAAGAAGACGATGCCCAGACCATAGAACGCCATGTAGACCGGGCTACCGTGTGACAGATACTGGTTGAGCGACAGGATGAAATCGCCCCACTTGCTCTCACCCGCGACGGTCTGACCGGCGAACTGCGAGATGGTGAGCGGCATCAGCAACAGCGACGACGCGAAGATCGGCGGGATGACGCCTGCGGTGTTGACCTTCAGCGGCAGGTGGCTGCGGTCGGCCTGCATCAACCCCTGGCGCGTCTGGCGCTTGGGATATTGAATCAGCACGCGACGCTGGGCACGCTCCATGAAGCAGATCAGCGCGATCAGGCCAAAGGCCAGCACGATGATCGCCATGATCAGCAGCCCGGAGATCGAACCCTCGCGGCCGGACTTGAACAGGTTGCTCAGCGTCACCGGAAGCTGGGCAACGATGCCCGCCATGATGATGAGGCTGGTGCCGTTGCCGATCCCCCGCGAGGTTATCTGCTCGCCCAGCCACATCAGGAACATCGTACCGCCGATCAGCGAGACGACGGCGGTCAGGCGGAAAAGCAGGCCAGGTTCGATCACGGCGGCAACACCCGACTGGGCGCCGAAGCTTTCAAGACCAACCGCGATGAAATAGCCCTGCACGGCAGTCAGGCCGACCGTGCCGTAGCGGGTATACTGGTTCAGCTTCTTGCGGCCGCTTTCGCCTTCCTTCTTGATCGCCGCCAGCTGGGGCGAGAGGGAGGCGCCGAGCTGCACCACGATCGACGCGGTGATATAGGGCATGACGCCCAGCGCGATCAGGCTCATGCGCGACAGCGAACCACCCGAGAAGGTGTTGAAGATGTCGAGGATGCCGCCGTTGGTCTGACTGTAGAGCTGCGACAGCGCGGTCGGATCGACGCCCGGCAGCGGCACGAAGCTCAGGAACCGGAAGACGATCAGCGCGCCGAGGGTAAACCACAGGCGCTTCTTGAGGTCGGTCGCCTGGCTGAATTTCGCGAGGCTGAGATTGGATGCGAGCTGGTCGGCTCTCGATGCCATGGTGGCTGCCCTTCAAATCACTCTTGCCCGAATACGATACGGGCCGGAATCGGAATCCCCTTAACGGGGACATGGGGCGCTGTCGAACCGGGAATCGTCATCCGGGTTTCATCCTGACCTATTTCGTCAGGGCGATCCCCGGTTTTCTCTGCGCGATTTCCAAGTCGGGAAATATGCCATTTCCCTCGAAATCGCCCAAAGCGACAAACAGCGTCCCCCGATGCACAAGACCCCGCCGACCCATATCGGGCAGCGGGGTCATGCTTGCAAGACTAGGAAAGCCGAAATCAGGCCTTCGCTGCGGCCTTCTTGGCGGCAAGGGCCGTGCCCTTCTTCGCCTTGGCCTTCTCGGCAGCCGGGACGACTTCGATCACGTCGACCTTGCCGCCGACCTTTTCGACTGCCTCGACAGCGCTCTTCGACGCGCCGGCAATCAGGAAGCTGACCTTGGCGGTCAGTTCGCCCTTGGCGAGCAGACGGACGCCGTCCTTGCCACCACGGGTCAGGCTGGCAGCGTTCAGCGCTGCCTGGTCGACGGTTGCGTTGGCGTCCAGCTTACCGGCGTCGATCGCCTTCTGCACTTCGCCCAAGTTCACGATCGCGTAATCCTTGGCGAAGATGTTGTTGAAGCCGCGCTTCGGGATACGCATGTGGAGCGGCATCTGGCCACCCTCGAAGCCGTTGATGCTGACGCCCGAACGCGCCTTCGCGCCCTTCTGGCCGCGACCGGCGGTCTTGCCCTTGCCCGAGCCGATACCACGGCCGACACGCATCCGACCCTTGCGGGCACCGGCATTGTCATTGAGTTCGTTAAGCTTGGTCATGTTTGCACTCGCTTTCGCTTTTGTCGCGCGAGGCATGATCGCCTTCCGGCAATCATGCCCAAGTCCCAGCGAAGGCTGGGACCGCAGGCAGCCAGATGCGCCCTTATGGATCGCGTCTGACCAGATAACCGGGGGTCTCCTCGAAAGGACGCTCCATCCGGCATGATATCCCGGCCTTTAACCGGGATAGTGAAGGCGCGCCAATAGCGCCCCTTCACAAAAAACGAAAGAGGGGTTTCCCCCTCTCTCGCTTCATTTCGATGGATCGAAGGGCTTAGCCTTCAACCACGGCCACCATGTGGGGCAGCTTGGCCACGGCGCCGCGGACTTCCGCAGTGTCTTCCAGCTCCACCACGCGGTTCATCTTGCCAAGGCCGAGGCCGATCAGAATCTTCTTCTGGGCTTCGGGGCGACGGATCGGCGAACCGATCTGCTTGATCTTGATCTTCGCCATGTCAGTTACTCCGCAATCGCTTCGGCGTCAGCCTGCGCGACTTCGGCCGAGGCACCACCGCGACGCAGAAGGTCGGCGACCTTCTTGCCACGGCGCTGCGCCACCGACTTCGGGCTGGTCTGTTCGCCCAACGCCGCGAAGGTCGCACGGATCATGTTGTAGGGATTCGACGTGCCGTTCGACTTGGTCACGACGTCTGCGACGCCGAGGCTTTCGAACACGGCGCGCATCGGACCACCGGCGATGATACCCGTACCGGCAGGCGCCGAACGGACAGTCACCTTGCCGGCGCCGAAGTGGCCCAGGCCGTCATGGTGCAAGGTGCGACCTTCCTTCAGCGGAACGCGAACCATTGCCTTCTTGGCAGCGGCAGTCGCCTTGCTGATGGCTTCGGGCACTTCGCGTGCCTTGCCATGGCCGAAGCCCGCACGGCCCTTGCCATCGCCGACGACGACCAGAGCAGCGAAACCGAAGCGCTTACCGCCCTTGACGGTCTTCGAGACGCGGTTGATGTGAACCAGCTTCTCGATCAGCTCCTCGCCCTGCTCCTCATCGCGGTTACCGCGACGGTCGTCGCGACGGCCACGGCCGCCACGCTCGCCACGGTTGCGATCGCCACCGCCACGGTTGCCACGGCCACGGCCGGGACCACGACCTTCGGTCGGTGCCGCCTCGGCGCCCTCGACGGGTGCGACGACTTCGTTGGTGTTTTCGTCAGCCATGATCAGAACTCCAGCCCGCCTTCACGGGCGGCATCGGCCAGCGCCTTGACGCGGCCATGGAACAGGAAGCCACCACGGTCGAACACGACCCTGGTGACGCCAGCGGCGGTCGCCGCGGCGGCGACGCGCTTGCCAACGTCAGCGGCAGCTTCGGAGGAGGCGCCGGTCTTGCCCAGAGCCTTCGAACCCACATCCTTGTCCAGGGTCGATGCCGACGCGACGGTCTTGCCGGCGACGTCGTCAATGACCTGGGCGTAGATGTGCTGGCCCGAACGATGGACGCTCAGACGGGGCTTGTTGCCAGCAACAGCCTTGAGCGCAGTGCGAACGCGGCGACGACGCCGCGCGAAGAGGGAAAGCTTTGCCATCTTACTTCTTCTTCCCTTCCTTGCGGAAGATGAACTCGCCGGCGTACTTGATACCCTTGCCCTTATAGGGTTCGGGCTTGCGCCAGCGGCGGATCTCGGCGGCAACCTGACCCACCTTCTGCTTGTCGATGCCGCTGATCTCAACCGTGGTGTTATCCGGGGTCTTGATCTCGATGCCTTCCGGCACGTCGAAGTCGACGTCATGCGAATAGCCGAGCTTCAGGTTCAGAACCTTGCCCTTGGCGTCCGCACGATAACCGACACCGGTGATGAGCAGCTTCTTGCTGTAGCCCTCGGTCACGCCGGTGATCAGGTTGGCGATCAGGGTGCGCTGCATGCCCCAGAAAGCGCGAGCACGCTTGCTGTCATTGGCAGGCTTCACCGCGATCGAACCGTCTTCGATGCTGTAGGTGACTTCGTCGGCCAGCGGCAGGCTCAGGGTACCCTTGGGGCCCTTTACCGACAGCTCGCCATCGGCGATCGACGCGGTGACGCCCGCTGGGACGGCAACCGGCTTCTTACCAGTGCGGCTCATCAGAACACCTCCGCCAGCACTTCGCCGCCGACATTCTGTTCACGCGCTTCGGCGTCGGACAGAACGCCACGAGGCGTCGAGACAATGGTGATGCCAAGACCATTGCGGATCACCGGAAGTTCCTTGGAACCCGAATAAACGCGGCGGCCAGGCTTGGACACGCGGGCGACATGCTTGATCGCAGGCTGTCCCTCGAAATATTTCAGCTCGATGCGCAGGCCGGGGTGCTTGCCGAGGGCTTCCTCGGAATAACCGCGGATATAGCCTTCGCGCTGGAGCACGTCGAGCACGCGGGCGCGCAGCTTCGACGCGGGGGACATAACGCTGTCCTTCTTCGCCTGCTGCCCGTTGCGGATGCGGGTGAGCATATCACCCAGGGGATCGGTCAATGCCATCTCAAATGATCCTTACCAGCTCGACTTGGTGACGCCGGGGATCAGGCCCTTGTTGGCCAGATCACGCAGCTGCACGCGGCAGAGACGGAATTTGCGGTAGTAAGCGCGGGGACGGCCCGTCAGTTCGCAGCGGTTCCGAACGCGGGTCGGATTGCCGTTGCGGGGGATCTCCGCCATCTTCAGACGCGCGATCAGACGATCGCTGTCGTCGGCCGCGGTATCATTCGCGATCGCCTTGAGCTTCGCATAGCGGCCGGCATATTTCTTCACCAGCTTCTTGCGGCGCTCGTTCTTGTTGATCGAACTCAGTTTCGCCATGACTTAAGTTCTCTTCCTTAGCTTAAGCGTTTGGGAGAGAAGCGGGGCCGGTTAGGCCGCCTGCTTCTCTTCGATCGGGAAGGGGAAACCGAAGAGGCGCAGCAGTTCGCGCGCTTCGTCGTCCGTCTTCGCCGTGGTGGTCACGATGATGTCCATGCCACGCACCTTGTCGATCTTGTCATAGCTGATTTCCGGGAAGATCAGCTGTTCCTTGATGCCAAAGGCGTAGTTGCCACGACCATCGAAGCTCTTCGGGTTCAGACCACGAAAGTCGCGAACGCGCGGCAGAGCGATGTTAATCAGGCGGTCCAAGAATTCATACATACGCTCGCGGCGCAGCGTGACCTTGGCACCGATCGGCATGCCTTCACGCAGCTTAAACTGCGCGATCGACTTGCGAGCCTTGGTGATGACCGGCTTCTGACCGGCGATCAGCTCCATTTCCTCGGCGGCCTGCGTGACCTTCTTCTTGTCCTGGGTCGCTTCGCCCACGCCCATGTTGAGCGTGATCTTCTCGATCTTGGGGACTTCCATGACGTTCTTGTAACCGAACTTCTCGGTCATCGCCTTGGCGATTTCGGCGTCATAGATCGCCTTCGAGCGCGGGATATACTTGTCGGCCATTACAGCACCTCACCGGACTTGACGGCAACGCGGACCTTCTTGCCGTCGCGATCCTCGAAACGGACGCGGGTCGGCTTGCCATCCTTGTCGGCGACAGCGACATTCGAAATGTGCAGCGGCGCAGGCTTGCGATCGATGCCACCCTGCGGGTTGGCCTGATCGGGCTTGCGGTGACGCGCATGCACGTTGATGCCTTCGACGAGGACGCGGTCCTCCTTGGGCATGACCTGGAGGACGGCGCCGGTACGGCCCTTGTCCTTGCCGGCCAGGACGACGATCTTGTCGCCCTTCTTGATCTTGGCAGCGCTCATTACAGCACCTCGGGAGCGAGCGAGATGATCTTCATGTGCTTCTTGGCGCGCAGTTCGCGAACGACGGGGCCAAAGATACGGGTGCCGATCGGCTCCTCGTTCTTGTTGATGAGCACAGCGGCATTGCCGTCGAAGCGAATCACGCTGCCATCAGCGCGACGCACGTCCTTGGCGGTGCGCACGATGACAGCACGATGCACGTCGCCCTTCTTCACCTTGCCACGAGGCGCAGCTTCCTTGATCGAGACGACGATGATGTCGCCTACGCTCGCGAAGCGACGCTTCGAGCCGCCCAGCACCTTGATGCACTGGACGCGCTTGGCGCCGCTGTTGTCAGCGACGTCAAGATTGGATTGCATCTGGATCATGGATCCGGTTCCTTCTTATTTGGCCTACCGGGACAATTCCCGGCGGTTCCGAATTCAAGTGCATAGAGACTCGAACCGAGCCTTTGACTCTACGCGAAGCGCGGGCCTGTACCCTTTCCCGGAGGAAAAGGCCAGCCCCGCGCTGCATTTTTAGTTCAAAGGCTCAAAGAGCCTCCCTCAGGCCGCCGTTTCCGGCGACTTGTGGGTGTCCACGCGCTCGATGACCTTCCAGGTCTTGAGCTTGGAAATCGGAGCGGTCTCTTCGATGCGGACCGTTTCGCCTTCCTTGTAGACATTGCCCTCGTCATGGGCATGGTACTTCTTCGACAGACGGATGATCTTGCCGTAGAGCGCATGCTTTACCTTGCGCTCCACCCGAACCACCACCGTCTTGTCGGTCTTGTCGGAAACCACCGTTCCCGTCAGCACGCGCTTGGGCATCGTGTGTTTCCTTTACTTCGCGGCCGAGCGCGAACGCTCGGTCTGCAGGGTCTTGATCTGCGCGATCGACCGACGGACTTCACGCACGCGGCTGGGCTTTTCCAGCTGGTTGGTGGCCGCCTGGAAGCGCAGATTGAACTGCTCGCGCTTCAGGTTGTTGAGTTCGGTCGACAGTTCGTCGTCCGTCTTGGTCTTGAGGTCTGCAACGTTCGCCACAGCTTAACCCTCCAGGTGCGAGGTGTCGCCGAGGCGGGCAACGACCTTCGTCTTGATGGGCAGCTTCATCGCGGCGCGCGAGAAGGCCTCTGCTGCGAGCGGACCGGGCACACCGTCCAGTTCGAACAGGATGCGGCCCGGCTTGACGCGAGCAGCCCAATATTCGACCGAACCCTTACCCTTGCCCTGACGGACTTCGGCAGGCTTCTTGGAAACCGGCACGTCGGGGAACACGCGGATCCACAAACGGCCCTGACGGCGGATGTGGCGGGTGATCGCACGGCGGGCCGCTTCGATCTGACGTGCGGTGACGCGCTCGGGTTCCAGAGCCTTCAGACCATAGGAACCGAAGTTCAAAGCCGAACCGCCCTTGGCGTCGCCCTTGATCCGGCCCTTGAAGGTCTTGCGGAACTTCATTTTTTTCGGTTGCAGCATGACGCTATACCTACCTTATTCTCAGCGCGCCGGGCGCACGCCGGAGGTCTGAGCCTCCAGCATCAGCCGGTCGGTGGCCATCGGATCGTGACCAAGGATTTCACCCTTGAAGATCCACACCTTGATACCGCACACGCCATAGGCGGTGTGTGCCGTGGCTTCGGCATAGTCGACGTTCGCACGCAGGGTGTGCAGCGGAACGCGGCCTTCGCGATACCATTCCACGCGCGCGATTTCCGCGCCGCCCAGACGACCACCGCAGGTGATCTTGATGCCTTCAGCGCCCAGACGGAGAGCCGACTGCACCGCACGCTTCATGGCGCGACGGAAGGCAACGCGGCGTTCCAGCTGGTCGGCGATGCCCTGCGCAACGAGCTTGGAGTCGACTTCCGGCTTGCGGATTTCGACGATGTTCAGGCTGACGTCCGAAGAGGTCAGGCTGCCCAGCTTCTTGCGCAGCTTCTCGATGTCCGCGCCCTTCTTGCCGATGATGACACCGGGACGGGCAGCGTAGATCGATACGCGGCACAGCTTGGCCGGACGCTCGATCACGACCTTGGAGATCGCGGCCTGCGGCAGGTTCTTCATGATGAACTGGCGGATCTTCAGATCCTCCAGCAGCAGGCGACCATAGTCGGCGCCTTCGGCGAACCAGCGGCTGTCCCAGGTACGGTTGATCTGAAGACGCAGACCGATCGGATTGCTCTTGTGACCCATGTGCTTACGCCTCCGCTTCTTCGCCAGCTTCACGCACGACGATGCGCACGCGGCTGAAGGGCTTGAGGATCCGGGTCGACTTGCCGCGGCCGCGAGCGTGGAAGCGCTTCAGGGTGAAGCTCTTGCCCACCGATGCTTCCGCGACGACCAGAGCGTCGACGTCCAGATTGTGGTTGTTTTCCGCATTGGCGATGGCCGAAGCCAGCACCTTGCGCACGTCGACAGCCATCGCCTTCTTCGAGAAGGCAAGGATGTTCAGCGCGTCCTCGACCTTGCGGCCGCGGATGAGCGTGGCGACCAGGTTCAGCTTCTGTGCCGAACCACGGATCTGCGTGCCAACGGCCAGCGCCTCATTGTCGGCAACGCGACGGGGAGCCTTTTCCTTGCTCATTAGCGCTTGCCCTTCTTGTCGGCAGCGTGGCCGGGGAAGTAGCGGGTCGGAGCGAATTCGCCCAGCTTGTGACCAACCATTTCCTCGTTCACGAGGACCGGAACATGCTTGCGGCCGTTATAGACGTTGAACGTCAGACCAACGAACTGCGGCAGGATGGTGGAACGGCGCGACCAGGTCTTGATCGGACCGGTACGGCCACCGGCGTCCTGCGCCGTTTCCGCCTTCTTCAGAAGGCTGAGGTCCACGAACGGACCTTTCCAGACGGAACGAGCCATCTCGCTTACCTCTTCTTCTTCGCGTGGCGGCTACGGATGATGAACTTGTCCGTCGCCTTGTTGTGGCGGGTGCGCGCACCCTTGGTCGGCTTGCCCCAGGGCGTGACCGGATGACGGCCGCCCGAGGTCCGGCCTTCACCACCACCATGCGGGTGATCGACCGGGTTCTTCGCAACACCGCGCGTCAGCGGGCGGATACCGTTCCAACGGTTACGACCTGCTTTGGCAAGGTTGGTGTTGGCGTTGTCCGGGTTCGACACGGCGCCAACGGTGCCCATGCAGTCCGAACGGATGTAGCGCTGTTCGCCCGACGACAGGCGGACCATCACCATGCCACGATCGCGACCGACCAGCTGGGCGTAGGTGCCTGCCGAACGGCAGAGCTGACCACCCTTGCCAGGCTTCATCTCGATATTGTGGATGATGGTGCCGACCGGCATCTGGCCGAGTTCCATCGCGTTACCCGGCTTCACGTCGGTCTTCTTGCCCGCGACGACCTTGTCGCCGGGAGCCAGACGCTGCGGCGCCAGGATATAGGCCTGGGTGCCATCGGGATAGTTGACCAGCGCGATGAAGGCGGTGCGGTTGGGGTCATATTCCATACGCTCGACCGTACCTTCCACGTCCCACAGGCGACGCTTGAAGTCGATGATGCGGTAACGCTGCTTGTGACCGCCACCGATACCACGCGAGGTCACATGACCCTTGTTGTTACGGCCACCGGTCTTGCGCTTGCCTTCGGTCAGCGCCTTGACGGGCTTACCCTTGTGCAGGCTCGACTTGTCGACGAGGATCAGGCCGCGCTGGGCGGGGCTCGTCGGGTTATAGTGCTTGAGTGCCATCTATCCCGCCTCAGATACCGGTGGTGATGTCAATCGACTGGCCTTCGGCCAGCGTGACAATCGCCTTCTTGACGTCCGAACGCTTGTAGGGCTTGCCCTTCCAGCGCTTGACCTTGCCCTTCTGCACCAGCGTGTTGACCGCCTTGACGGTCACGCCGAACAGGGCTTCGACAGCCGCCTTGATCTCCGGCTTGGTGGCATCGCCAGCAACCTTGAAAACAACGGCGTTGTTTTCGGAGAGAAGGGTCGACTTCTCGGTGATGTGCGGCGCGACAACGACGTCGAAGTGACGGTTGTCCACGGTCGCGGCTTCTTTCTTAGCCATTGAAACGGGCCTCCAGCTTTTCGACCGCGGCGCGGGTAAGCACCAGCGAATCGGCCTTCAGGATGTCGTAGACGTTGGCGCCAACGGCCGGCAGCAGGTTTACGCCGATGATGTTGGCCGAAGCCTTCGCGAAGCTGACGTTCACGGCATCGCCGTCGATGAACAGCGCCTTGGTCAGGTTCAGCTTGGCGAGGTGCGCGACCAGATTCTTGGTCTTGCCTTCCGCCACATCGAAGCTGTCCAGAACGATCAGCGATCCGTCCTTGGCCTTCGACGACAGGGCCATCTTCAGGCCGAGCGCGCGAACCTTCTTGTTCAGATCGTGGCCGAAGTCACGGGCGCGAGCACCGTGAGCCTTACCACCGCCGATGAACACAGGGGCCTTGCGATCGCCGTGACGAGCCGTACCGCCGCCCTTCTGGCGACCGAACTTCTTGCCGGTGCGAGCGACATCCGAACGCTCGCGGGTAGCGCGAGCCGGAGCGCGACGCTTTTCCAGCTGCCAGGTGACGACGCGGTGCAGAATATCGGTGCGGGGCTCGATACCGAACACGGCATCGTTCAGCTCCAGCTCACCGACGGCTGCGGCGTCGAGGGTCTGTACATTGACCTTCATGGTTTAGCCCTCCTGGCCTTCGGACGCTTCGGGAGCGACTGCTTCTTCAGCAGGCGTCTCGGCCGGAGCATTGTTGCTGTTCGCGGCAGCCTTCAGGCTGGCGGGATACGGAACGTCGGCGGGGCGCTTCACCTTGACGGCATCGCTCACGGTCAGCCAGGTGCCCTTGGCACCCGGAACCGAACCCTTGACGAACAGCAGGCCACGCTCGACGTCCGTACGGACGATTTCAAGGTTCTGCTGCGTGCGCTCGCGGTCACCCATGTGGCCGGCCATCTTCTTGTTCTTGAAGACGCGGCCCGGATCCTGACGGTTACCTGTCGAACCATGGGCGCGGTGGCTGATCGACACGCCGTGGGTGGCGCGCATACCGCCGAAGCCCCAGCGCTTCATGGCACCGGCAAAGCCCTTACCCTGCGTGTGACCGGCGACATCGACCAGCTGACCGGCGATGAAGTGGTCGGCCGCGATTTCGGCGCCGACATCGAGGAGCGCATCCTCGGCGACACGGAATTCGACCAGACGCTGCTTCGGCTCAACTTCCGCCTTGGCGAAGTGACCGCGCTGCGGCTTGGCGACATTCTTGACCTTCGCGACGCCCGCGCCGAGCTGAACCGCGACGTAACCGTCACGTTCGACTTCCTTGCGAGCCACGACCTGATTGCCCTCAAGGGCAAGAACCGTAACGGGAATATGACGTCCGTCCTCCTGGAACAGACGGGTCATCCCGACTTTCTTAGCGATCACGCCTGTGCGCATCACTGATTACTCCCATAGAGGCCCGCCTTAGCAGCGGGCGTATCCAACGAAAAAACCGCTCAGGATCTCTCCTTCGCGGCCCAACCCAAATTATAGATCACCCCGTCCGGGTTGGATGCCGACCCCTGCTCGGGACCGACGACGGGGGACCAGGACCACGCGCCTGCCCGGTTTACCGGGGAGGCCGTGCGGTATCCCTTGTGTCGTTTGAGCTTCCGGCCCCCAAGATAGAGCGCCAGAATGCCCGATACCCTGCCCACCTTCCGGAGAGCAGGGACTTGCCGGC
>NZ_DATKFP010000024.1:0-10776 GCF_035511395.1 Sphingobium sp. | reverse complement strand
AAAATCCGGCTTAACATGCGCGATGAGGCGGTGGCAGCGGCCGAACAACTCAACCAGCAATGGCAGGCGCCGCAACAGGCTGCCTTGGTTCAGTTCTGGATGCCTTCGAGCAACCGGCGCTTCCGGGGAGAGGTGGATGCGGCGCTCGCTTCTCATAGCGCGCGCTTCGCTGCATGGTTGGTGTGCGAGTCGACGATCATCAGCCCGGAAGCCCGTCCCGCATTGACCCAACCGAGCCGCAGCCCAGGGTGGAGTCAGGCGAGTTTTATCAGCTTCCGTCCCGACATGACGCGCGAAGCGGCAATCGACCACTGGCATTCTCACCATACGCGCGTGGCAATCGAGACGCAGGCTAATTGCGAATATGTCCAGAACCTCATCGTCAAGCCGCTGACGGACGATGCCCCTGCCTATGATGCCTTTGTCGAAGAATGTTTTTCGCTGGAGGCCATGACGGATCCGCATGCTTTTTTCGACGCGATTGGCGATGCCGAAAAGCTTTCCGCCAATCTGGAAGCGATGATGCAAAGCTGCGCAGGCTTTATCGACTTCAATCACATCGACATCATTCCCACATCGCAATTCGATTTCCATCATCTCGATTGAAGGAAGAGCATTGCAGAGCCGCGCACCGGGCCATCGTGCGCGGGTCTGGTCCATATGCCATTCGAGAGTGCATTCCGCTGTAAAAGCGTCCAGGGTAGGCCCGATCAACATATCGAAGGTCAAAACATTATCGTTCAGATATTTGCTGCCGAACGTTTCCAACCATTGCCCTCGGTATCAGTCGTCCTTCTTCCAACCCATCGCCTTCAATAGAATATCGAACAGGTTTGTATTGGGGAAGAAACCATGAACCTGATCGGCGCCTGGTCCCGCAGCAGTAGCGATCACTTCCTCGCCGGTATGATTGTCCTCGACGCCAATGATCGGATTACTGGCGACCGTCATCCCCGGCTTGGCGGCGGCAGCTGCATATTGCTCCGCCATCGGTGCATTGCGCTTGCCGCTGCTCATGCGCAGGCCGAAACTATGGTCGGCGGTGAACAGGATCAGCGTGTCCTTGCCCACGATCGCGCTGATACGACGGATCAAGTCATCCATCTCGATCACATGCTTCAGGCCATTTTCCGGCTTGTCGGTATGCATGTCCCATTCGACCATCAGGAAATAGCCCTTGGAATTGCGCGCCAACTGGCCGATCGTCGCCTCGACCGCCGGGATCGGTGCGTAATCGGCGTCGCGCAGCACCGCCGCCCGGCCGGCGTCCTTCACCAGTGCCGGATCATCGCCGAAGCGGTAGCCGGCCTTGGCAAAGGCTTGTTGCGGCGTCGTGCCATCCTTCGCAAAGGATGCAACCGCATCGGCCTGCCCCTTGCCGATCAATATGTCGACGCCATTGCCGAAGCGGGGCGCCAACATCTGGCGGAAAATCTGGTCCTTGTCCTTACGGTTGGCGACATTGGCGAAGCAGGCGGCCGGGGTCGCGTCCCAGATCGGCATGTTGGTGACGACCCCGGTGGAAAGCCCGCGCTGCTCGGCATATTCCAGGAAGCTCTTGACCGGGGTAATCGTGCCATCCGCCTTGGGCAGGGCCGACACCATGCCGCTATTGGTCTTGTGTCCGGTCATGATCGCGGTCATGCCCGCCGCCGAATCCGTGACCCAGTTGTCGAGTGCGGACGTGTCAGACAGGCCTACATGCGGCATCGACTGTATGAACAGCGATTGCGGCCGGTCATGCGCCATGATGCCCGCGGCGTTGAGCGTCGGCACGCCGCCGGCATCGCCGAGGAACAGGATGACGTTGCGCGCCCGCTGCGGCTCGGCGGGGGCCTGGGTGTGCCCCGGAACAGCGGCGAGCATCGCACCCGCCGCCATCATGATCCTGATCGATCGAAATATCATCGCCGTCCTTCCGTTCAGAAACGGGCCCGCACGCCGGCCATCAGCGTGGTGCCATAGTCGGTATAGCCTGCGAAGCGATCGTCGCGGACATATTGCCACTGAACGCCGCCGGCCACGTTGATACCCTGCACCACGAATGTGACATGGGGCGTGACCTTGTAGGAAATATCGAAATCGAGGCTGCCGAAGGCAGCGTCATTATTGGCGGCCAGGCCCGCGCCGCCAACATCGCGCAGTACCTTGCCACGCCAGCTATAGCTTGCCCGCGCACCGATCGGTCCCTTTTCGTAGAAGGCGGTGAGGTTGAAACTGTCGCCGGCCACGTCGGTCAGGTCGTCGCGGAATGTGGCGCCGTCCGACAGGGCATAGGTGCCCTTGCTCTTGGTATGGGTGTAATTGGCCTGGAAGCCGAGGCCATCGAACGGCGCCGGCAGCATCTTGAACAGCTGTTGATAGGCGATCTCAATTCCCGCGACATAGGCATTGCCGCCATTTTGCGGCGCGGTCAGACGATAGGTCTGTCCGTCCAGGTCGAAATTGCGGGTCTGCTGGAAGACGAAGCTGGTAATGTCCTTGTAGAAGGCGCCGCCAATCAGTGCGCTGCCCGGCGCGAAATACCATTCGACCGTGCCGTCATATTGCCAGGCCTCGAACGGCCGCAATTCCGGATTGCCGCCCACCGCCGTCAGCACCGTGGGGTTGGAATTGATCGTCAGGCGCGGCGCCAGATCCGCAAGCGAGGGACGCGTGATGACCTTGGAGGCGGCAAGGTGCATTTGCAGGTTCGACGTGAATTCGGCAACCAGGTTCAGCGACGGCAGGACATTGTCATAGTCGCGCTCGAAGCTGACGGGCAGCGCCGCCGAACCATTGTCGGCATAGCCCGACGATGTCTGATGGGTATGGGCATAGCGCAATCCCGCATCGCCCCGGATCGTTACGCCGCCCAGCGGAAAGCTGAACTCCGCCATGCCATAGCCGCCGATGATCCGTTCATCGATCGCATAGCTGTTGCGCCGGTCGCCGCGGGTCAGATCGGCATCGAGCAATGCTTCCTTGCCGGTTGCGGCATCCCAGAAACGATCGGGATCGGGCATGACCCAACTGGTCGGCAGATTGCCGCCCGCGCCGCTGAGGAAATCGTCGACGGGGAAGGCTTCGAAATAGCTGTCGTCGAAACGCCGGCCGGCGATGCCGCTGGTGAAGTTGATATCGCGCCGATTATAGGTGCGGTCACGCTTTTCATATTTGGCGCCAAAGCGTAGCGCCTGAACCATGCCGTTCAGTTCCCGCGTCACGTCGAAGGTCGCTGCCCGCTGGCGATCGAGCGAGTCATTGACGCGATATTCGATCCGGCGGCCGGGCAATGTGGTCGATTCCGTCAGGTCCGCCGTCAGGAAATTGAGGCTCGGCAGGCGTTCGCCGACCTTGCCATAGTCGAAGGCGACCTGGCCGACGCTACCGAGCAGCCGGGTACGATAAATAGGTGTGGGCGTATTGGAATAGGCGCGGCCCAAGCTCGCGTCTGCGGTCATCGTCCAGCCATTGGCCGACCATCTGGCGTTCGCCCCGATCAACCAATTCTCATATTCCAGGCGCGACGTCTCGCGGCCGATCTGGGTCGATGTGGTGACGGTCGCAGCGGTCAGCACGCCATTTTCGATCACCGCCGTGCCCGGCACGATCGCGCCCGGCGTGGTAGCGGAAAAATCGGTCGAATAGGTCAGTTCATCATAGTCGATATTGAGCCGGCTCCAGAGGCCGTCGACATTCAGTTCGAACCGGTCGTCGGGTTTCCATTGAATCGCACCATTAAGACCGATGCGATTGCGATTTTCCCGCTCCAGCGTCGGACGCGTGCTGGTCGGCACCAATATGGTTTCGTTGTCCAAAATACCGTCGCCGTCGGCGTCGATCCGCCCGTCGGCCCAGCCGACGCCAGTAATGCGGTCCTGGCGCGTGGTGCGCTCGTCATAGACCGCCGCGATCAGCGCGCCGAACGTGCCTTCGTCATTGACCCAGCTGGCCATGCCGGACAGACGCGGATCGACCGTGTCGGCCAGGCGCGGCGAACTGCCGGTGGCGGACAACGCCAGCACCGGCTTCTTGAGGTCGATCGGGCGGAAGGTCTGAAGATTGACAATACCACCGATGCCGCCTTCGGCCAGATCCGCGCGGGGACTCTTGATGACTTCGACCGCCGACATGAGTTCGGACGGCAGCGTGTCGAAACGGAACTGGCGGCCGCTCTGGCCACTGTCGCGCACATTCTCATTCACCGCGGCCGACCGGCCATTGAGGGTGACGACCTGGAAATTGGCGCCGAGGCCACGGATGCGGACGAACACGCCCTCGCCGCGGTCGCGCACGATCGACACGCCCGGCACGCGTTGCAGCGCCTCCGCGATGTTCTGGGCGGGGAATTTGCCGATATCCTCGGCCTTGACCACGTCGACGACATTGGTCGCCTTGCGCTTTTCGGCGAGCGCGCCGGACAGGCTGGCCGCATAGCCGGTGACGATGATGTCGGGCGCGACTTCACCGCCGCCGGTGGCCACCGTTTCCTGCGGCCGGGCGGGCGCCGCAACGATCAGCAGCGCGCCATTGCCCTGGCGCCGCACCACCAGCGGCTTGCCCTGGATCAGCCGTTCGACCGCCGCCATCGCGTCCATCCGGCCGCTCAGCGACGGGCCGCTCATGCCCACGACCAGTTGTGGCGCGAACAATATATCGGTGCCGGTCTGACGTGCCAGCGCCTCCAGCGCAGTCCCGAGCGACTGCCCGGCGATCTGGACGGTCGCCTGGCGCTGCTGCGCCTGAGCCGGAACGGCGCAGAAGGCAGCAAGAGCGGCGCCCAGCACCAGAGAACGGCGCAAATTGCGCGAAGCAGAAACGGTCACGATCATCCCCCGTGGACAGCGGCAGAAGGCACCGCGCTTCCCCGACGCGCCAGCGGGATTTTACCCCACCCCGGCCCCAAAGATTTTTTTCAACCGCCCAACAGCACCCGGTCGCCAACCTGTCGAACCGGCACGGACAGCAGTTGTGACAGCGCCTGCCCCAGCGCCACATTGTCGCCCATCCGGTACATGCCGCTCACCCGCAGGGCGGCGGTATGCGGATCGGCGATCACCAGCCGGTTCAGGCTGTAGCGATTGGCCTCCGTCGCCACGACATCCAGCCGATCGTTATGAAAGGCCGCTCGGCCGTTCAGCCAAGCCTGGGTTATTTCGACCTCCGGCCGATCGACCTGCACCGCGTGGGCGGCAACGGTGCGGATGCGCTGCCCGGTGGACAGGCTGCGCTGCCCGCCACCGATCGCCACCTCGGCCTGGCCGACCAACGCCGTCATTGCCAGCTTGTCATCGGCATCGCGCCGCACGTCGAACCGGCCGCTGCCGGCCACGAAACTGCCCCGGCCAGCATCGATTGCAAAGGGCGCAGCCGCCGGCTTGACGGTCAGTGCCACGCGCCCACGCTCCAGCCACAGGCGCCGCCGGCTGGTACTCGCCAGCACCCGCACATCGGTATCAGCGTCGAGAAAGAGCGACGATCCTTCCGCCAGGGTCAGATGGCGCTGCTCGCCAATGCCCGTTTGATAGCGAGTGCCGGCATAGGCGGTCTGCATAATGGCCATACCGCCGCCGCCCACGACCAATGTACCCGCGCAGGCAGCCAGCATCCGCCGTCGCGACAGACTGCGCGCGGGCGCGGCTCGCGTCGTCGCATCAGTTCCGGACGCCAGCTCCCAGATATCGGTCGCCCGCTCGAAATCGACCGCATGCGCGGGGTCGGCGGCGATCCAGGAGCGAAAGGCCTGCTCGTCGTCCGCCGTCCGTCCGTCCGCGTTGAGTCTCGCAATCCACTCGGCGGCGGTCCGCGCTATGGGGCGCTCACCGGACATGTCGTGGCTCACCAATCCTTCGTCCATTCGCCAAGGAAGGTCATCGCCCTGGCCATATGCTTCTCGACCGCGCTCTGGCTTATTTCAAGCCGTTCGGCAATCTCGCGATATTTGAGATTGTCGATCCGTTGGAGCAGGAACACCTCGCGCGTCCGCGACGGCAGGCGATCAATCCCTTCCGACACACGCCGGAGCCGCGCCTGCGCCATCAGCGCCTCATCCTGTAATGGCGCACCGTCGCGCAGCAGCGCGAGCGCATCCTCATCGGTCGCCGGCCCGCGCACCTTTTCTCGACGATAGCTGTCGCGCGCCCGGTTGACCGCCGCCCGAACCAGAAAGGCTTCCTCATTGTCAGGCCGCTCGGGACGGGCTGCCATGCGGACATAGGCATCGTGCAACAGATCCTCACTGTCGGTCCGCCGGGTCATCCGCTCGACCTGCGCGAGCAGGCTGGCCCAGCCAGCCCATAGCCGCCGGGGTGGCATTTGAGTCTGTTCAATAGGATGATCGCCCATGGGCAGGGCGATCTAAGTTTAACGATAGTCAATTTAATGACCAGGCCGTTGCAATTAGATGACAATGCTGCACAGCAATGAAATCGATATCTGTTCGCCCGGAGCTTTTCGCGAGACTCTCATTTCTCTTGAAGGGCAAAACAAAACGGGAAAGTTTCGGCAGGTTCAACCCGAACAATAATGGCCTGTTCCTCTCAGGCTACTCGCGGCCCCTCAGGATTCCGGAGACGCGCCTCCTTTGCCCGCTTGTCAGGGAATGATCTCCCGCCCCTCGCCAAAGATCGGCGGAGCCTCCAGGCTGTCGACACCCTCCCGATGCCAGCGCCAGCCGAACGCTTCGCGCGCCTTTGCCTGCCTCAAATCGCCGTCACCCCACCATCGACCAGCAAGGGCTGGCCGGTAATAAAGCTCGCTGCGTCGGAACAAAGCCATACGACGGCTTCGGCGATTTCCTCGGCCCGACCCATGCGGCCCATTGGAGTCATGGATTCGATCATCGCGCGCGCCTGCGGATTGGCCACTGCCTGGGCCGTCATGGGCGTGTCGATGACACCGGGGCAGACTGCGTTGACGCGAATCCCGGCCTTGGCCCAGCGCAGAGCGCCATGCCGGGTAAGGCCGACAACCCCATGTTTCGCCGCCGTATAGGCAGGCTGCGCCGGATTGCCGACGACGCCATTGATCGACGCGGTGTTGACGATGGAACCGCCGCCCTGCTGAAGCATCACCGCGGCGACCTCACGCATGCATAGCATCACGCCCTTCAGATTGACCGAAATCGCCCGGTCCCAGACCACATCCTCATATTCGTCCAGCGCGACCGAATTGATCCCCGCATTGTTGAAAGCACAGTCGAGCCGCCCGAACTGATTGACTGCGGCCGCGACCATCGCCTTGACCTGTGCCCCATCGCTTACATCGCACCGCTGATAGGCAGCCGTGCCGCCCTTCTTACGGATCAACGCCACGGTCGCCTCGCCATTCTCGTCATTGACGTCGCTTACCAGCACCATCGCACCGGATCGCGCAAAGGCCAGGGCGGCGGCCCGACCGATGCCGCCCCCCGCGCCCGTTACCAGCGCCACCTTGCCCTGCAACCCATAATCAATCATCGCGCCCACTCCTGTTGGTCTAACGCAACTATTGCGGCGCGCCTGAAGCCAGAACGGAGATCGATCCGTCCTCGCCAATCTGCTCGGTGAGTACCGAAGTCACCCGGCTGACGCTCTCGGCGATCCACCAACGCCCATCCTGACGGCGATAGACATCCTCATATTCGACGGACAGGCGGGTGACGTGACGCGGACCGGTCAGGATCGTCCGGAAATTGAGCGACCACAGCCCCTTCGCCTCGTCCGGCCCACTCAGGCTGATGTCCCAGTTGCTGGCATGATGAAGATCATAAACGCCGCCTTGGCAAGCCATGCTTTCATAGGTCGCGACGAAGGCGTCCCGCTGCGTAAATAGCGGAAATCCCTGAAAGTCGATGCGGACGTCGCCGGGCAGGAAGCAGTCGCGCACAATGTCGGGCTGCTTCAGGTCGCATGCGCGCAGATAGCGCGATTTGAGAAGGCGAATCGCTTCCTTGTCCTCCAGCGCCTGAAGCCTTGCGGCCAAATCGTCGATGCTGATGGACATGCCCTTCTCCATTTCCCGCCGGTTTGCCGCGGCTACCCATTCTCGCGTTAGGCCATACCATATACGCAAATCAAATGTTATTTTGCTAGTTACAGGTATTTTGCGTATTTATCCGACGCCGTCCGCCGGTTACTTAAGGGCATCCGCAGCGAGGGAGTGCTGCGATCAATTGGACACTTCGCCATGTAGCTGCCGACATCCGACGCAAGGTCGTCGCGCCTCGCCTTATTCCCATTCCACCACGGACAGTACATGACTGGAATAGCCGGGGAACACATAGTCGAACTCCAGCATCATCGTCTCGCCCAGCATACCGCTCGACAATATGTCGGTTTCCAGAAAGGCCTGCACGCCATTCTTGCCATAGGCATAGCGGGTCACGTCGCGATAGATGGGCGATGCGTCGAGCCGGGCATCCACGTCGGGCGTGCCCGGCAGCGCCCTATTATATACCAGCCGCAGCCGGTCCTTGAGTTCAGGATCATGGCTGTTCGCCTCCTCCAGGGCGACGAACATGGCTTCCAGATCCTCCAGGCTTTCCAGCAGCGTGCCATAGTGGAAGCTATATTCTGGATCCTCATTCATCCTCTCACGCATGGCGACGACCGCGGGATGCTCATGGTCGGTGCCGACATGCAGCGCCGCATGGATCGCCTGCATCAGGTCGCGCTGAGCATCGGGCATCAGCGACAGATAGACGATGCCGTCACCGCGTGGCTGGTGCCGGGAATCGACCACGAAGCGATAGAAATGCGCACCCGACGGCAGCACCAGATCCTGGGTCAGCACATAGCCCAGCATCTCCAGCAACCGCGCCGCCAACGGGCCTTCTTCCGGAGTCTTGTAGTGCAGTGCCATATGCCCCATCGAGCGGGCGCCCTGCAGTTCATCCATGCTAGGCACAGTCGCCATTTCAGTCTCCGTTCGCTGTTCTTCCATCCTTCGCCGCGCCGGTCAGGGTCGGATCAGACCTTGCAATCCAGCGGCTTCGGCCACAGCGCCTCAAAGGCGTGGGGCAGTCCGCCCAGATTGACGGTCGATTGTGGATCGGCCGGTGGACGATCTCACCCTTGGCAAGGTCATCGATCACCGCCTAGCAATCGCGCACGCCAAACGCCTGGCTGTGGCGGATCGTCATTTCCTTGCCCAAGACGACGATCGGCAGGATGCTATCCCATAATCAGGCCGGACGACATATGGGCGCTTTGCGCCAATGCCGGCCGGAGCCGCAAAATGCCCGAATGCGCGACCTCCACCATCACCTGATCCGACTTCGGCAAGGGGTCGGGCACGGTCTCGGTCGCCAGCGGCCGCCTCGCGGAAAATGGCGGCCCGGCCGTCACGCACCCAGCCGCGATCGCGTCTCGGCCGCACATCTTTACGCCCTTTCCATCCGATTTGCAGCCCACATGTTTACAATCGACACCATCGCCGGCTAATTATTATATGCCGCATACCAACACATTTTCATAGTAACATATCGTGTTTTGCGTATTAATATTTCATAGATTGTGCGCAAGCAAAAGAGCTGGCGGATGACGCCAGCCCTCCATTGCGCGACCGCGAAGGATCAGAAGCGAAGACTGCCCGTCAGACCGAACTCTCGCGGGTTCATCACATTTACCAGGCGATAGCCGGAATCGAGCTGGTAAGCACCCGTCGCCGTCGCGTAGGCGGCATTGCCCAGACCGATGCTGGTAATCCGCTTCTGGTTCAGCAGATTCTTCGCGAACGCCGTCAGTTCGAATCGCTGATCCTCGGTACGGAAGCCGACGAAGAGGTTCAGCATCTCGCGATCGCGATAATGATAATCGGCCCGCTGCGAATAAAAGCCGGGGCGATAGGTGAACAGCGCCCGCACGAACGGCGTCACCGCACCCATTGGCACGCGGACCTCGCTGTTCGCCGTCAGGCTAAAGTCAGGCACGTCGGACAGTCGATCGTTCGAAACGCAATAGCTGACATTGCCTGTGCCCTGGACGGCCGGCTGGCCATTCTGGTTGGGCACGCCGCTGCCATCATAGTCGTTGCACGGCACCAGCGCATTGTCATAGCGCGCCTTGGTGTAGGCCGCGCTGACGCCGAAGTCCCAGTCACGGGTCACGCGGGCGTCCAGCGACGCTTCGACGCCCTTGATCTTGGCATCGGCATTATAGTTGAAATCATAGAATCCGGTCGGCGGCGCCGCGACGAAGGACTGATAATAGATGCTGGTGAAACGGCTCAGATAATTGTCCAGCTTCTGATAATAGGCCGAAAGGCTGTAGCTGAAGCGCCGATTGGCGAAGCTGCCCTTCACACCGGCCTCGAAGGAGTCGCTTTTTTCCGGCCGCGTCTGGATCAGGTCGCTGCTGACCCCATCGGGCACGCCGACGCCGGTACTGCCAGCGCGATAGCTATGGCCATAAGCCGCGTAGACGTTCAGCGTCGGCATGATCTGATAGCTGATGGTCAGGCCACCCGTCAGCGGCTTGTAGGTCCGGCGCTGAAGAGCGGCCGGAATGATTTCATAAGGGGGAACGGTGAAGGCGGTGCAGCCGAAATTTGGGCAGGCCAGGAAATTGCCCGGTGAACTGAGCGACAGCTGGCTCGTCTGGTTCGCCCTGATAATGGTGTAGCGCACGCCGCCCTCGATCGACAGCGGACCATTGCGATAGCGGAGGTTTCCATTGAAGGACCAAGTCGTAGTATCGACCGGCACGCCGATGTTCGCCCTGATCGGCAGATAGGGCAAGGCTCCGAGCACCGCCTGGCTCTCCTCAGGCGAAACCGGGAAGAAGAATGCATCGCTTGTCTGCTGCACGCGGGTCG
>NZ_DATKFP010000023.1:0-13689 GCF_035511395.1 Sphingobium sp. | reverse complement strand
TGCGCGACGCCGCTTTTAAGCACGCAGGATTCGAGCGCGGCCGCGAGCCGTTCGACGGTTTCACTCGCATCGACGCGGCCAAGCCAGCTCCAAACCCGCGGCTTTGACGGCACGATGAAGCAGAGATGGCCATCGGGATGTCCGGAATAGGGACCGCATCCGATCCAGAGCGAAAAGCCCGGATTCGCAAGCATCACGCACCATCCCCAATCTTCGGCGACGATCCTGCGGATGCGATAGCCATGGACCGGCAGCGCGATCGCCAGTTGCCGTGCCAGCATCTCCCCCGCCGGTCCTGTCCCCGGCGGATCGCGCAGCGCTCCCGATCGAAATTCCAGATGGGACCGCATGCCCCTCCCTGCCTGACCTACCAACCCAGCTCCGCAGCATGGTCCGGGTCGCTGAGCGCCGTCAACCTTCGTGCGGCACGCCGGGCGAAGCGCAGCGTCTCCGCCTTGCGCCGGGCGGCCGCCAACGGCTCCACCGGTGCGGGACGGACCAGTTCGGCATCATATTGGTCGGCAACGATCAGTCCGGTGCGCGTCGGCCACAGCGCCTCGCTCTCGAACGGGCTGAGGTCGAACCCGGCCGGCACCGCCCAGAAGAACCGGTCGCAATAATCGAAATAATCGGGCCATTTCATATCGCCCAGCAGGTCGGCGCGGCTGCACTTGATCTCGACGATGGTGAGCCGCCCGGCGCTGTCGATCGCCATGATGTCCGCGCGGCGGCCATTGGGCAGCGGCACTTCCAATATGCCGCTCATGTCGTGGCGGAAGAAGAGGCGCAGCGTACCCCGCGCCACGGCCAGTGCGGTGCCATCGGTCAGGGGCGAACAGGTGTCGGGGGAAGCGATATCCATGAGCGCGATATTAGAACATTATAGGAACAAAAGAAAAGGCCGATTCGGATGTCCGAACCGGCCCTCTGCTATTCAGTGCTGCCACACCGCCAACGGTGCGGAGCCGATATCAGCGATAGAAGATATGATTGTCGATCGACGCCAGCTTGGTCTTGCCCCAGTCGGGCGAAACGCGGCGGGCGTGGAAGAAGAGCGCGCCCTCGGCGCGGCTGTCCCAGCTGTCGTCCATCGCGATCTGGGCGATGGCGACGGCCTCGCGCCAGCTATCGCTGCCGATGCGGATCGGCGGCATGCCATGGCCGCGCACGAAGCTGAACTGGCTCGGCTGATAGACGACGCCGCAGAGGCTGTCGGCGAAACGGCCGGACTTCGCGCGATTGATGATCACGCGCGCGACGGCCAGCTGGCCTTCCAGGCTTTCGCCCTTGGATTCGAAATAGACCGCACCGGCCAGGCACTTCATGTCGCCGTCAAGCTCCTCGGGCGCGCCTTGGGCGTCGACCAGAGCAGCGAGGCTGTTCGCCTGGAAATCGGGGTCGGTCGAAAAACCGTTTGCGCCCAGCGGGGCGGTGGCCAGCGGCTGCGCGACTTCGCGCGGCGCGGCGAACGTGACGGACTTCTGTCCGTTCAGGGCTTCGATGGGAAGCGAGGAAGAGGTGACGAGCGTTTCGCTCGCTACCGACATATCAGAGGCCGAGACCGCAGCGGCGGCGGACAGGGCAAAGGCTGCGAAGATGGCAGCTTTAAGACGAAAACTCATTCCGGTTCAAAAACGTGCGGTTCTTGGCCTGGGCGTCGCATTAACCATATTCTTCGCGATGACCGGCCGCCTCCCGTCTGCGTGTTTACCGCGCCCGCCCCCCAATGGGCGATATCGGCAACCTGCGCGTTGGCGTTGGGCGCCTCTGCCCGGCTCATGACGATGAGTCAACGATCAGCAGATCGTTTCAGCGGCGAAGCGTTCCCCTTCCGGGACATCGAGTTCTATCAGCCACAGGTCCGGGTCCGACCTGCGCCGGCGCGCGATATACTGGTCCAGCGCCTCCGGTCCCTCTTCGGCAGAGGGTCCACAGCGCATCAACGCATAACCGCCGACAAAGTTCGGCACCCGTTCGAAAAGGCCGGTTTCCCGCCCTTTTTCGAGAATTTGCACGAGGATGACGCCACTGATCTCGTCGCCCTTCGCCAATATCGTGGCAAAGCCACCCGCTGCCGCCACACGGCGACGCAACGCCCCGACCAGCATCGCGCTGGTCAGCCGCGGATCAGCCGACATAGCCGGGGAGCGATGACAGCGGGAATTGTGATCGCATGAAGGTGCCGGTGCCCCGCCCAACCTCCTCGCCGCTCACATCGATCAGGCTCGCCTCGGCGACATAGACGCGGCGCCTGCCGCTGATCCAGCGGCCCTCGGCGCGAATGCGCCCCGGACCGATCGGCCGGGTGAAGAGCAGATTGAACGCGGTGGTCAGCAGGAACCGGTCACTGACCAAGCTGTTGGCGGCGTAGAAGGCCGCATCGTCCAGCATCTTGAAATAGACGGTGCCATGCACCGCGCCCGCAGCATGGAACTGGCTTTCGTCGACATCGAAATCAATGACCGAATGGCCCGCTTCCGGGATGCTCAGTTCCGACCGGAACAGGCTGTTTATCGGCGCCGACCGATAGAGATTTTCGAGCGCGCGGAAATGCGCAACCTCGCCGCTCGGCGCATCAGGCTGCGTCACGCGCCTCGCCGCCTGCGAGCAGCGCGTGGAGCGCTGCGGTCGATCCGGCGCCACGCAGGCGCACGACGTTATTTTCGTCGCGCAGATAGCGGGACACGCGCGCCAGCGTCTTGAGATGCTCGGCGCCGCTATCGACCGGCGACAGCAGGGCAAAGACGACATCGACCGGCGCTTCGTCCACAGCATCGAACGGCACCGCCGGATCGAGCAGAACGACCACGCCGCACATCTTGTCGAGGCCCGCGATCTTGGCATGGGGAATGGCGACGCCACCGCCAAAACCCGTCGATCCCAGCCGTTCCCGTTCGAACAGCGCGTCGCCTACCTCATCCGCGTCCAGTCCATAGGCGCAGGCTGCGAGGACGGCGATCTTCTGGAAAAGCGCCTTCTTGCCGTTCGCCGCCAGCGCCGTAGCGAGCGCTTCGGGCGACACGATGTCGTTGAAGTTAACCATGGTCTATCCGAAACGGCCGAGCCGCGCAGTCCGTTTCATCGCGCTTTTGCTCGGACAATGAAAGCCCGGTCCCATAAGCTGCCTGCTCCCGCAGGTCAAGGCAAGGGGCCGGGCCGGGACCGGGTCAGCCCTGCGGCTCGACCCGGCCTATGCTGCGATCAGGCACGGGGCTCAACCCAGCCAATCGTACCGTCGTGGCGGCGATAAACCATATTATAGGCCGACGTGCCGGCATTGAGGAACAACAGCGCATTGGTGTTGCGCAGGTCCAGCATCATCACCGCGTCGGACACGCTGGCCTCCGGAATATCGACACGGGTTTCCGCCACGATCAGCGGGGCGTCGGCCGGTTCCTCCTCATCGCCGGACGCGAAGATGGTGTAGCCCGCGCCGTCGATATCATCGACGCTATAGCCATTGGCCCGCTGCGCCTCGGCCGCGGCCGTCTGTGCGCTGCGGTCCTTCAGGCGGCGCATGTAGCGGCGCAACTGCTTTTCGATGCGGTCCGCCGCCTGTTCGAAGGCCGGATGCGCTTCCTGCGCCTCGCCCGCGCCCTTCAGGATCAGCCCGGTCATGACGTGGCACACGATATCGCAATGGAAGGCGCCATGCGGGGCCGGCCGGAACGTCACCTGGGCGGAAAGCGTGCGGGAAAAATATTTCTCGGCCATCCCTTCCAGTCGTTCGGTGACATGGCTCTTGAGCGCGTCGCCCGTCTCGACCTGATGCCCGGAAACACGAATATCCATATGCCTTCTCCTTATTCTTGCCGGGTCGTCGGGAGGACGGCCCGGTTGGCTTGGAGGCATGAGGCCCGGCAGTTTTCCTGTCGGTCTATGCCTCCTGCAACCAGAGCGGCTCGGTCAGCGTCGCGACAAACGCCGCATGCCGCTCCAGTTCCTGCGCGCTGGCCGTGAAGACCCGCGCGGGACGAACAGGGCGAACCATGGTGGTCTCCATCAGTTCCACCCTGACGATCTCTTTGACCTCCTCCTGTGCCAGACCCAGACCGATCTGACGGCCTCCGGTCAGTTCGATATAGAGCTGCGCCAGCAATTCGGCGTCGAGCAGCGCGCCATGCTTGACGCGATGGCTGCGATCGATGCCGTAGCGTGTGCAGAGCGCATCCAGGCTGTGCTTGGCACCGGGATGCAGCGTCCGTGCAATGGCGACCGTGTCGACCATCCGGTCCATCGCCACTTCGGGATGGCCGCACAGCTTGAGTTCGTGATTGAGGAAGCCAAAGTCGAAGCGCGCATTGTGCGCGACCAGCGGACTGTCCTCCAGAAATTCCATCAGTTCCAGGGCGCCCTTCGCGAACAGGGGCTTGTCCCGCAGGAATTCGGCAGACAGGCCATGCACGGCGAAAGCCGCGGCAGGCATGTCCCGCTCGGGATGATAATATGCGTGGAAGGTTCGACCGCTGGGCACGCGGTTGATGAGTTCGATACAGCCGATTTCGACCAGTCGGTCGCCGGATGCGGGATCGAAGCCCGTCGTTTCGGTATCGAAAATGACTTCGCGCATCGCCCTCTTCATTCGACTCTGTGGGCCAACCCTTATCTGCCTGTCTTCGCGCCAAGGCAAGCGACCAGACGCCTGACCTGTGCGCGGGTCGCGGCAAATGTCGTACCCGTATGGATGATATAGTTCGCCCGACGCCGCTTTTCAGCATCGGGTGTTTGCAGATGGACAATCTGGCGAAATTTTTCCGCAGTCATGCCCGGCCGCGCCAGGACTCGCTTGCGCTGCTTCCATGCCGGCGCGCTGACGACGATGACTCCATCCAGCCGCTTCTGCCCATGTGTTTCGAACAGCAGCGGTATGTCGAGGATCACGAAGGCGCGCGACCGATACCGGCGCAGAAATTGTTCGCGCGAATCCCGAACCGCTGGGTGGACGATGGCCTCCAGCGCCTTTCGCTCCTGCGGATGGCCGAACACCGCCGCGCCCAGCTTCGCCCGGTCGACGCCCTTCTGCCCGGTCGTGCCCGGAAAGCGCGCCTCGATCGCCGGGAGCAGCCGCCCGCCCGGTCCTTGCAGTCTATGCACTTCCGCATCGGCATCGAACAGGGGCACGCCTTCGCGCCGAAACATTGCCGCGACCGCCGACTTGCCCATGCCGATCGAGCCGGTGAGCCCGTAGACCTTCATCAGTCTGCCGCGAGCAGCAGCGCGCGCAATTCCTCGTCCAGGTCGCGCGGCGCTTCGGCATCGAAGAAGATGTCGAAGGCCAGCGCCGCCTGCCCGATCAGCATTTCAAGCCCGTCGAGCGTGCTGAGGCCCCGCGCCCGCGCCGCCTTCAGCAGCGCCGTCTCCAGCGGCGCATAGACGATGTCATAGACGGTCGCGCTGCCGGGCAGCGGCGACAGGTCCAGGTCCAGCAGCGGCTGGCCCACCATGCCCAGCGAGGTCGAATTGACCAGCAGGTCGGCGGCGGGCAGCTTGTCCGTCATGCCGATCACCCGCCCACTGGTTCCCGAATGGTCGAGCAGCGCCTGCCCCTTGGCCGGATCGCGCGCCATGATGGTGATGTCCGGCACGCCCAGGCTGGTGAGCGCGAACAGGATCGCCCGCGCCGCGCCGCCGGCGCCGACCAGCACTGCGCTCTGCCCCTTCCATTTGTCGCGCAGCAGCGGCTGGAGGAAGCCGCCCGCATCGGTGTTGGTGCCGATCAGCGGCCCGCCCGTTTCCGATGCGATCGTGTTCATCGCCCCGATCCGCTCGCGCACGCCGCCCGGATCGTCGGTATAGTCCATCACCGCGATCTTGTGCGGGATGGTGACGTTGCAGCCCAGCCAGTCGGGATCGGCACGCCGCGCAAGGAAATAGGCGGCCAGCCCATCCGGCGTCACATGCGTTTTCTTGTATTCCGCCTCGATATCCAGCGCCTGGAGCCAGAAATTGTGAATCAGCGGCGATTTGCTGTGTGCGATCGGATCGCCGATCACTTCTGCATAGGGGAGCTTGTCGGTCATGCCGCCAGAACGCCCCGCACGCGCAGAAAGTCAAGCAAAGGCAGCAGCGGCAGGCCCTGAATCGCGAACTGGCTGCCTTCCACCTTGCTGAAGATCTGCACCCCCGGCCCCTCAATCCGGTAGCAGCCCACGCACCAGCGCAGTTCCTCCCAGTCGGCGTCGAGATAGGACTGGATGAAGGCGTCGGACAAAGGCCGCACCGTCATCCGCACCCGCTCGACATGGCGCCAGACGCACAAGCCATTGAGCGCGATCACCGCCGCGCTGTGAAGATGATGCACCCGTCCCGACAACAGCTTCAGGATGCGTGCCGCATCGACGCGATCGACCGCCTTGTCGATCATCTCGCCGCGTTCGTCGCCATCGCCGATGCCCCCCGCCAGACTCAATGTCTGGTCGCAGCCCAGCACCAGCGCGCCCGGCACCCGCCGCGACACCTTGAGCGCCTTCAACTCCGCCAGCGCATCGGCGAGCGCCCGCGCGTCGAAGCCATCGGCGCGCAACGCTTCCTTGGCCGCTTCCTCGTCGACGCCGGGCGACAGCGCCTCGAACGGCACCTGCGCGGCGCTCAGCAGCGCGCGACGGCTGGCGCTCTGCGAAGCCAGTACGATCATATCTCATGCCCTTCCGCCAGTTCGCGGTCGTTGAACAGATTGATGATGGCGGCCGCCGCCTCCTCGATCGATCGGCGGGTCATGTCGATCACCGGCCAGCCATTGTCGGCAAACATGCGTCGGGCGAAGGCCAGTTCCTCCTGCACCTTGTCATTATCGACATAGGCGGTTTCGGGCGCCTGGTTGAGCGACAACAACCGGTTGCGCCGAATCTGGATCAGCCGTTCGGGGCTGACGGTCAGCCCCACGACCATCGGATGCCGCAACGAAAAGAGGCTGCGCGGCGGCGGCGATTCCGGCACCAGCGGGATATTGGCGGTCTTGTAGCCACGATTGGCGAGATAGATGGAGGTCGGCGTCTTGGACGCGCGCGACACGCCCGCCAGCACGATATCCGCCTCCTCCCAATTGTCATGCCCCACGCCATCGTCATGGGCGATGGTGAACTGGATCGCCTCGATCCGGGCGAAATAGGCTTCGTCGAGGATATGCTTGCGCCCCGGCCGGGTCCGCGTTTCCTGCCCCAATATGTTGGACAGGGCGTCGGCCACGCTGTCGAGCGCCGCGACATGCGGCAGTCCGAGCGCGCGGCAGCGCGTCTCCAGCCGACGGCGCAACATATGATTGGTGAGGGTGAAGAGCACCAGCCCCGGATTGGCGGCGATTTCCTCCATGATCCGGTCGAGATGGACTTCGGATCGCACCATCGGCCAGAAATGGCGGATCGCCTCGACATTCTCGAACAGCCCGATCGCTGCCTTGGCGATATTCTCCAGCGTCTCGCCAGTGGAGTCAGACAGGAGATGAAGGTGGATACGCGCCATGGGCACATCTCTGTGGGGAGGCTGTGGATAAAGCAAGGGATGAATCTGTGGATAAATATCGACCCTTTTCCCGTCCCCACTGGCCGGAATCTTATCCACAGCCCCCCAACAGACCCGATTTTCCATCCACAGCCTGTGGATAACGGGGATAGCGACTCTGACTCGCCGCAACTTCCGTGACTCTGGGGAGTCAATCTGTTGGCAAAAGCGGGCACAACGCATAAACCCCGCTGCCAACGGACCAACTATCTCCACCATCCTTTGAATCTAAAATTAAAGAGAGAGTCTGATGCGTATCGACGCCCCGGCGCGCCTCACCGAAAAGCCCCTGATGGGCGTCCTCAAGGGAGAGCGTCCCGCCGTCCCGCCCATGTGGCTGATGCGCCAGGCCGGCCGCTACCTGCCCGAATATCGGGCGCTGCGTGCCGACAAGGGCGGCTTCCTCGAACTGGTCTATGACAGCGCCGCAGCGGCCGAGGTGACGCTTCAGCCTCTCCGCCGCTTCGGCTTCGACGGCGCGATCCTCTTTTCCGACATATTGATCGTCCCCTATGCGATGGGACAGGATCTCTGGTTCGAGGCCGGCGAAGGTCCGCGTCTAGCCCCGATCCTCAGCCAGACCGACCTGTCGATGCTGAAACCCGATTTCAGCCGCTTCGAGGCCATCTACGAGACCGTCCGGCAGGTGAAGGCGGCCCTGGACCCGGACGTGACCTTCCTGGGCTTTGCAGGCAGTCCCTGGACCATCGCGACCTATATGGTGGCGGGGCAGGGGAGCAAGGATCACAGCGCCGCCCGTCGCATGGTCTATAATGAGCCGGACAGGTTTGCCGCCCTGATCGACGCGATCGTCGATGCGACCGTCCTCTATCTTTCGGGCCAGATCGAGGCTGGCGTGGAAGCGGTGCAACTGTTCGACAGCTGGGCCGGCAGTCTTGCCCCGCTCCAGTTCGAACGCTGGGTGATCGAGCCGAACCGACAAATCGTCGCGCGGCTGAAGGCGATCCATCCCGATATTGCGGTGATCGGCTTTCCCAAGGGGGCGGGCGAGAAGCTGGCCGACTATGCGGCGCGGACCGGCGTCGATGCGGTCGGCGTCGACGAAACGATCGATCCGCACTGGGCCAATCGGGCGCTGCCGCAGGGCATGCCGGTGCAGGGCAATCTCGATCCGCTGGCGCTGATTGCTGGCGGCCCGGCGGTGGAGGAGGCGGTCGACAATATCCGCGCCGCCTTTGCCGACCGTCCGCATATCTTCAACCTTGGCCATGGCATTCTGCCCGACACGCCCATTGCGCATGTCGAAGCGCTCGTTGATTATGTGCGGAAGCAAGGAGTTACCGACTGATGGCGTATCTTGGTGCTGCCTATCTCTGGGTGAAGGCCGCCCATGTGATCTTCGTCATCTTCCTGATGGCGGGACTGTTCATGATGCCGCGCTTCTTCGTCTATCACCAGGAAACCGTGCCCGGATCGCCGGAGGACAAGCGCTGGATCGAGCGGGAGACGCGCCTGCTCAAGATCATCCTCAATCCCTCGCTTGTGCTGGTCTGGGTCTTCGGCCTGATGCTGATGGTGGAGATCGGCGCCTGGCATTTCGGCTGGTTCCACCTGAAGCTGCTCTTCGTGCTGGCTCTGTCGGGCTATCATGGCTGGATCGCGGGCTATGCCAAGAAGTTGGCGCGGGGCGAGCGGCCCTATAGCGACAAGAAGCTGCGAATGCTGAACGAGATACCCGGCGTCGCCGCCGCGGTGATCGTGATCTGCGTGATCGTGAAGCCCTTCTGACAGGCTTCTGTCCTACAGAACCCAATGCGATTATGATGGGAGGCGACCCACAGATAGGATCGCCCCCGCGCAATAAAATGTCAAAATATGCAGGAAATATGCGAAGTTAAGCGGGATCGACCGCGATATTGTCGATGAGGCGGGTGGAGCCGAGCTTCGCCGCGCCAAGCAGCCGGGCCGGGCGATCCAGCACCGCCATCGGTTCCAGCGTCGCCGCATCGCACAAGGTCACATAATCGACCGGGCCGAAGCCGTGCGCCGCGAGCGAGGCGATCGCCTTCGCCAGCGCACCCTCGACCGGATCACCCTTTTCGATCTGCCTCTTCGCCTCGCCCAGCGCGCGGGGCAGGGCGAGCGCGGCCTTGCGTTCCTCCTCGGTCAGATAGGCGTTGCGAGAGGAGAGGGCGAGGCCGTCCTCGGCCCGTTGGGTCGGCATGCCGATGATCTCGATGGGGATGTCTAGGTCCGCAACGAAGCGGCGGATCACCGCAAGCTGCTGATAATCCTTCTCGCCGAAGATCGCGACGTCGGGCCGCACCTGGTTGAACAGCTTGGTGACGACGGTGGCGACGCCATCGAAATGGCCCGGCCGCGCTGCGCCGTCGAGGCCGTCGCTGATTCCGGTTACGCTGATATTGGTGGCGAAACCGGCGGAATACATGACCTCGACCGTTGGCGCCCAGAGGATGTCGGCACCGACCGCGCTGAGCATCTGCGCATCCTTCGCCTCGCGCCGCGGATAGGCGTCCAGATCCTCGTTCGGGCCGAACTGCTTTGGGTTCACGAAGATCGAAACCACGACATGGCGCCCATGACGCCGGGCTTCTTCCACCAGCGCCATGTGGCCGTCGTGCAGGGCGCCCATGGTGGGCACCAGAACCAGCGGTTTTCCGTCGCTCTTCAGCGTTTCGACGGCGGCCCGGAGGGCGGGGAGATCACGCAGCGTTTGCACGGGAGGAAGGGCTCCGATAAGGGCGGGATGATATGGGGCGTTCTGCTAGGCCTGTGCCGGCGCGACCGTCAACACGCATTGCGACAATCAACGGGGTTATCAGGGTCCGATGGCGAATCCGCAGCCGCATCTCATCGTGTTCGCCAATGAAAAGGGCGGGACGGGCAAGTCGACCACGGCGGTCCATACCGCCATCGCGCTCTCCGCGCTTGGTCACAATGTCGGCTTGATCGACCTCGACCCGCGCCAGCGCACCGTCACCCGTTACATGGAAAACCGCCGCGAAACCGCGCGCCGGCGCGAGATCGACCTGCCGACGCCCGATTTTGCCGTCTTCACCGGCGACAGCATCGACGCGCTCGACGATCAGGTGATCATGATGGCGCAGGGCAAGGATTTCCTGGTGGTCGATACGCCCGGCCGCGACGACGTCTATGCCCGGCACCTCGCCCCCCATGCCAATACGCTGGTCACGCCGATGAACGACAGTTTCGTCGATTTCGACCTGATCGGCCAGGTCGACCCGGAAACCTTCAAGGTCCGCCGCCTGTCCTTCTATTCCGAACTCATCTTCGACGCGCGCAAGACGCGGGCGAAGGTGGACGGTGTCACGATCGACTGGGTGGTGCTGCGCAACCGCGTCCAGCATCATGATGCGCGCAACAAGAAGCGGGTCGGCGACGCGCTGATGGAACTCTCGCGCCGGGTAGGATTTCGTGTCATTCCAGGCCTTTCGGAGCGCGTCATCTTCCGTGAACTCTTTCCTTCGGGCCTGACCTTGCTCGACAAGGGACATCTGGGCGAACTGGGTGTCAGCCATATCGCCGCGCGACAGGAACTGCGCGAAATGGTGTCGGGCTTTGCCTTGCCCATGGATGAGGGCGCGCCGCCGCTGGACCTGCTTGGCGCCGCCTGATGGGCTGGCTCGCGCTGCTGCTGGCTGGCCTTGCCATCTGGCTGATCTGGACTGGGAGGCTGCAACGCATGACGGCAAAGGATGGCATGATATTGGGCGCAGCGCTGGTCGGTGCGGTGCTGGCGGCGAAGGGCAAGCCGGCGGTCGGCGCGCCCTTGTTGATCGGCGCGGCGCTGTTCTTCGCCAGGCAGGGCAACGCCAGGAGCCGTCCGCGCAAGCGTGCCGCCACGCCTCCGACGTCGCCCAATGCGGCTGAGGTATCCAAGGCGCGCGCGCTGCTGGGCGTTGCGCCCGATTCCGATGCCAAGGCGATCCGCGCTGCCCATCGCCGCCTGATCGCTTCGGTCCATCCCGACAAGGGCGGCACTGAAGCGCTGGCCGCCGAAATCAATGCCGCCCGCGATCTGCTACTCGCCGACCAGAAACAGAAGCAGCAGTGACGCACCGTTTCGACCCGACCCTGCTGCGCGACTATGATCTGCGCGGCACGGTGGGGGAAACGCTTCATGCCGGCGACGCCTGGGCGCTGGGCCGCTGTTTCGGAACCGTCATTGCCCGGTCGGGCGGCCGGCGCGTCGCGGTCGGCTATGATGGGCGGCTAAGCTCGCCTATGCTGGAAAAGGCGCTGGTCGAAGGGTTGACCCGAAGCGGTATCGACGTCGTACGCATCGGTCTCGGTCCGACGCCGATGCTATATCATGCCGAAATGACCGGCGATGTGGACGGCGGCATTCAGATAACCGGCAGCCACAATCCCGGCGACCAGAATGGCTTCAAGCTGGTGAAGGCCCATGCGCCCTTCTTCGGCGACGATATTCAGGCTCTGGGCGTCATGGCGGCGGCCGGCGATTGGAACTCCGGAGCGGGACGTGTCGAGACGGTCGACATCATGGACGCCTATGTCGCCCGGCTGATGCAGGGTTTCGATGGGCCGGCCTGCCGGATCGGTTGGGACGCGGGCAATGGTTCGGCCGGGCCGGTGGTGGAGAAGCTCGCGCAACTCCTGCCAGGTGAGCATCATCTGCTCCTCACCGAAGTGGACGGCCATTTTCCTCATCATCATCCCGATCCTTCCGAAGACGAGAATCTGGCCGACCTGCGCGCGCTTGTCCTCGGCAAGCAGCTCGATTTCGGCGTGGCTTTCGATGGCGATGGCGACAGGATCGGCGTGATCGACGCGCAGGGGCGGACGATCGCGGGCGACCAGTTGCTGGGACTCTTCGCGGTGGATGTTCTCAAAAACCGCGCCGGCGCACCGATCGTCGGCGATGTTAAGGCCAGCCAGACCGTCTTCGACCGCATCGCCGCGTCGGGCGGTCGACCCGACATGTGGAAGAGCGGCCATAGCCATATCAAGTCCAGAATGAAGCAGATTGCCAGCCCGCTTGGCGGCGAGACGACCGGGCATCTCTTCTTCGCCGACGATTATCCCGGCTATGACGATGGCCTCTATGCCGCCGTGCGGCTGATCCGGCTCGTATCGACCATGGGATTGAGCGTCACGGACATGGGCGATCGTCTACCAACCAGCATCATCACGCCGGAACTGCGCTTTCCTGCGCCGGAATCCCGGAAATTTGCTGTGCTGGAGGAGGTCGCTGCCCGTCTTCGGACAGCTGGTGCTGATTTGTGCGACATTGACGGCGTCAGGGTGCGCACCGCGGACGGGTGGTGGCTACTCCGCGCGTCGAATACGCAGGCGGCGCTCGTTGCCCGCGCGGAAGCGACGGATAGGGATGGGTTGGTTAGACTGCTGGCCCAGATTGATTCGCAGCTCGCCGATTCGGGGATGAGGCGGCCAGTCGGCAATTGATGGCAACCAGCATAAAAAATTTGGTACCGTTATCGTTCTGAAATGAAACTTTCCTTTAGGGAAATGGTCGCTTTTTTGTATGATTGCAGAAAATGCAATCACGGCATCATGTTTCGCATTTGCGACAAAGCGCGCTGCACTGCAAAAGGAACGGGCCTTTCAGGCATCCTCTCCTAAAAACTTAATAGCCGCCTTCGGGCGGCTTTTTTTTGTCTTTTTCAGGCCACTGCTTTTGCCGAGTGCCGTAGCGTCGATCCGTCGCTAACCATCAAAGCGGTTGGCTGGAACCGCAGAATTCCGCCGTTCGACACTGGAAATTAACGACATCTTTGGTAAGCCGCATAGCTCATAAGCCGGTTTGGCGCGTTGGACCGCCGCCCTTTCGGTATGAGAAAAGTCGCGTTTAGCAGAGGATTTGCCATGTATCTTAGCCGCCGTTTGAGCCGTTTTCTTCTCGTCACTGCGGCCGTGGCTGCACCGCTTCCCGCCTTCGCAGGTGGCTTCTATCTCCAGGAACAATCCCCGATCGAAACCGGCCGCGCCCTGTCCGGTGGCGCAGCGGCGGGCGATGATCCCTCGACCATCTATTTCAATCCGGCGGCCATGACCCAGCTGTCGGGTATCCAGACCTCGATCGGCGGCTCCGCGCTGATGGCGTCGGCACACCAGACCAATCGCGGCACCTACCGCTCCGTGCCCGGCTCCAACATCCGCGTGCCGGTCGGCGGCAATGACGGTGGCCAGCCGTTTGAGAGCGTGATT
>NZ_DATKFP010000022.1:0-2488 GCF_035511395.1 Sphingobium sp. | reverse complement strand
CGAGGCGGCGGGGATCAACACCACCCGCTGGCAATATAAGCACACCGCCATGGTCACGGCGATCGACCATGAGGTGCCGCACGCCAATACCGCCTATGAGATTTTCTACGTCGGCGGCCCCTTCGCGCTGTTGCCGATGCTGCCGGGTACGCGGTCGGCCGTGGTTTGGACCGTGCCGACCGAGCAAGCGCCGGCGATGATGAAATTGTCCGAGCGCGCCTGGCTGGCCGAAGCGCAGAAGCGGATCGGCGGATTTTTGGGCGAGATAAGGCTGGCCGGGCCGCGATCCTCCTATCCGCTCGGCTTCCATCATGCCGCGCGGATCACCGACACCCGGCTCGCGCTGGTGGGCGACAGCGCCCATGCCATCCACCCGATCGCGGGACAGGGGCTGAACCTGGGCTTCCGCGATGTTGCCGCGCTCGTCGAAGTGCTGGTGGAAGGAATGCGCCTTGGCCTCGATCCGGGGGATGCGCAGCTGCTGGCACGCTATCAGCGCTGGCGCGGCCTCGATTCGATGATGACCAGCGTGGCGATGGACGGGCTGGTGCGCCTGTTCGATGTGCCGGGGAAGCTGCCCTCGCTGGTGCGTCGGGCGGGACTGGCGGCGGTGCAGCGCACGTCGCTGCTCAAGAACCGTTTCATGGCCGAAGCGCGAGGGCAGTCCGGTGCCCTGCCCCGCCTGCTGGCGGGCGAGATGATCTGAGGATTGCTGCGGCGGCTTTGAGGAGGTCAGGCGTCGGCGAGGAGGGGACACCCGATATCCGTTCGGCCCATCGACAAGCTCAGAGCGAACGGAGGTCGGGGAAATCCGACCGTCCGCAATCCACCAAACCAGCCATCCCCGCTTGCCTCTTACAAATCCACGCCCGCAGCGATGGCTTCCAGCTTGCGAATGCGTTCCTTGAGATCGGCGACCTCGATCCGCGCCACGGCCGATGGCGGCGCGCTGTCTTCCACGCGACGGCCGAGTTCAGCGCGCTTCAGTTCGAGCCAGCCGTTCCAGCCGCGCAGCGCCGCGACCGCGATGATGGCGAGACCGGCAAGGCTGGTCGCCGCGAGAGTGATGTAGAGATAAGGGTCCTGCATAAATGCCTCCCTGCCCGGACGCGCGCTGTTCAGTCGCGGTCCCGGAGTTTTTCGAATTCCCGCTCCAGCGCGCTGGAGCCGTCCGTGGCCAGCCGTTCCAGCACGGCCACACGATCCTTGAGCGCCTTCACCTCGGCGCGCAGCCGTTCCGCTTCCGGATCAGGACCGCGCTGGATGAAGTCCTCGCCCTTGTGGCGGCGCACGACGCCATATTTGGCGCGGACGACACTGGCGATGGCGGTGATCGCGACGATGGCGACGACCATTTCAAACGGATTCATGTTTCTTTCCTCCCTCTTGGCGCGCCGGCGTCCGGTCAGTTGGCCGGGCTGCGCAGCCGTTCGATTTCGCGATCGAGTTGATGGCTTTCGTCAGTCACGATCCGCTCCACCACGGCGAGCCGATCCTTCATCGACCCGATCTACGCACGGAGCTGGGCATTTTCCTGGCTCAGCAGCTTGATACGCTCGACCATTTCCTCATTCTTTTGCGGATAGACCGCCTTGCCCCAGCTGTTTTCCAGCGGATAGCCATGCTTGATGCGCAGCCAGGTGGTGAAGATCCAGCCGGCGACGGCCAGCGAACCGACGATGACCGCGACAGGCGCAAAGGCTTCGAATGGAAACATCATGATCTACTCCCTTGCCTGGTCGGTCAGCGCAGTGCGTCGATTTCGCGCGCGGTGCGGGTGGCGGGATCGGTGGCGATCCTCTCCAGCACGGCGATGCGTTCCTCAAGACGGCTGATTCGGCCAACCAGCATTTCGTTTTCGTTTGATAAAAGGTCGATTTTTCGACCGGCGTCGGGATCGGATCGATGAACGGTGTTTCCGTTGTCGTCCGTCAGCGGATAGCCATGCTTGACGCGGAGCCAGGTGGTGATCACCCAGGCGCCCATGGACAGGGCGACGATCGCGACGATGAAGCTGGGTCCGGCGAAGTTCATGATCCTCTGCTCCCTTCAGTTCCCCTCCGACGATAGCCGTCAGCGCAGGCTTTCGATCTCGTCCGACAGGCGGGTGTTGCGGCTGGTATAATAGATTTCGATGTCGGCCAGGCGGCGATCGATGTCGCGGAACTTGGACCGGACGTCACGGGTAGAGCGGGTCGGGTTGGTGCGCACGCCCTGCCAGAATTTCTCATCGTCGCGATCCGCATAGAGGCCCGACGGCTTGTTCTCGGCGAAATATGCGGCGGCGAAATAGGCGATCAGCGACCAGGGGAAGGCGCCCATCAGGGTGACGAGGACGGCGCCGACCCGGACCCAGACCACGTCGATCCCGGTATAGTCGGCAATGCCGGCGCATACGCCCATCCATTTGCCATTCTGCTTGTCGAGGTAGAATTTGGTGCGGCGGGCGGTCATGTCAGTTCCTCCGGTCGAAGCTGTAGTCGTCCGG
>NZ_DATKFP010000021.1:0-8265 GCF_035511395.1 Sphingobium sp. | reverse complement strand
TACCTTGTTGAGGATGCCGCCGCGCAAACGGGCTTCGATGACGTGCAACTCGGCTTCGCTCATGGTGCCCTTGAGGCCAAGTAGCAGGCGATCGTTGAAGTTAGCCGGATCGTATACGCCATCCTCATCGAGGATCAGCGTGTCGGCCAAGGCGCAGATTTCCAGCAATCGATGCCAGTCCGCGTTGTTTCTCGCGAGCCGCGATACCTCCAGGCCCATGAATTCCTGCGCGTCCCATGCCAACATCGGATACAAGATGCTGGAAGCCCTCGCGCCACGACGCTGAAGCGCCGGATTCGCCTTGGTCGCTGTCGATGACACTAATCTGGTCGTCACGCCATCTCAGCCCTGTCGCCCGCCCACGGAGGGCGTATTGCCGCTTGGTGCTTTCGACGTTTTCCATGACCTGCCGCATCGACGACTGTCGGATGTAGAGGTAGGCACCCCGTTCGAGATGATGCGATTGAACCTTGAGGTTTTCGTTCATGCCGTTCTCCTCCATTCAGGCTCCGCCATCACCATGGCGGCGAGCAGGTGGATGACTGTGCGCTTCTCGGAAGACTCATCGGCGATTGGCAGGCCAACAACTGGCATGGCAGCGCATGAGACTTGGCAAGGCGCATGCAAGATCGCGCGAACCCAAGCCCACGTCCCGCGATGCAAAAGGATAGTAAGGCCGCTGCGCGCCTCTACGGGCAAAGCGGTCCCGAGGGCCGCCGCGCGCAAGATTTCGTATCGCTCTGTGGTCCGGCCCTCCAACCTTGGGTGCCGTTGCGCGCCGGTGCCGGCTACGCAGTTTTTTTTACACCGAGCGCCCGCTCGATAGTTCTTGGGTGGACGTCGAGGCCGAACTTCGTCCGGATACGGTCCGTCAGCTCGCGCGCCCGGATCGGTTCGCCTGGGACGACTTGTTCCTTGAGGAACGCCAGCACATCGCCTTGGAGCTTGTATGGTCCGCGTGGCCCGCGTTTTCTCGGCACCAGGCCGCTCAGACCCGCTTCGTCGAAGTCTGCCCTGGCCTGATAGAAGGTCGGGCGGGAGACACCATATTCGTCGGACGCCTCCGTCACCGACATCTTGTCGGCGGACACGCGCCGCAGCATCTCGTATTTCACTTGCACGATGTCGCGCGGATCGAAGAAGCCGCCCTCCTGGAATTTTGGATCGCTCACCTTTTCCGGCGCCGGATTGAGAGTGCCTTCCTCGGCCAGGACATTCGCTTTTGATCGCTTGTGCTCGATCTTGTCCGGCACCTACAGCCTCCAGCCTTCGCTTAATCGTTGTAATATACAATATGTCGCATATGGCTAAATCGTCAAGCCGGGGGAGGCATGTGATTCGGCTAGCAACGGCCAACAAATTGGTCATTTAGCGCAGTCCCCATGGCATTTTCGGCGTCTTTTCCCTTACATTTGCGGCATAATTACCCTTACGCCTCTTAGCTCTCGTCTCCATTCGTTGAGACATGAGGTGGGCCACCAGCTCGCTGAGCGCTAAAAGATCGGTAAGGCTGCACAGGGCGCGCCCGCCTCCCGCGACAACCTCCAAATCAGGAGTTGCCACATCGGTCCATTGCGGCGCAACGGAGCAGATCTGGGCGTCATCAAATCGCAGTAGCCACCGCTTGCCCGCCCGGTTGCCGCGCTTCGCAATGCATACGCCGCACTGTCCGGAATATGGATGACGGGATGGGTCACCGTTACAAGGTGCGGCGAGGCCGGGGATACAACCATGTTCGGCCCCACTCATCGTTGGGAAATCGAACGCCTGCACAAGCGCGTCGGACGTTCGTGCAGTACGATAGCATCACGCCCGACGCGCTTGTGCAGGCAAGCGTGCCGGAATATTCAAACGCAAGACTCTCGTTATGAGCGAGGGACCGCCGGGGGGCAGGTCATCACGCGCGGTTATTCGGCGTAGCGGGCGGAGTTGGCGCGCCAGAACGGGCTTGGGCGCAGACCGGGGCACGGGCCCCGCCCTGCCGCTCAACCGGCAGCCGAACTTGCATCTGGTCAGGCGTCGCAGACGCCGGAGGACGTCCTGGCCGGCGATGCGTCCACGCCCTCGCTGGCGGCGGAACAGGGACTTGAACACTCCTAAGATATTACCGGCGAAGTCACCCGGGAAAGCGGGCCGGACAGCGCCGTCGGGCCGGCCCGCATCGCGGAAACCGATCCGGCCGCGCCGCAGGGCCTGCAGGCACCGTCTTTGCCGGACTGAGCCCCGGCGGCACCGCGCCCGCAGCGCGGGCCGCGTTGGTTCTCACCGAACGTCCGGCCCAGGCGATAGACCGGATCGCCTAACGCGTGGGCCTGCCGCGACTCGCCAGCGGTCGGCGCGGCCATCGTAGCCGTAGCGGGTAGAGACCGTGACGCTGCCGGGTGAAGCGCTGCCGCTCCCGGCAGCGGCCCTGCCGGCCTGACCTCGCCCCGGCTCGGAAGCGGATCCCCGAGATGCACATCCGGACACCTGCGCGCCGGTTTCGGCGCGGTTCGCGACGCGGCTGCTATCTGCCCGCGCCGTCACGCGCCAAGTAGAGCTTGCCACGTTGTATCTGCGCGCCGCCGGTCCTGTCATCGCTGCAGGAAGATCCAGCGGAGTGGAGGCGATGGCGATACCGGGGCAGGGACCGTGGCGGGGGGAAGTGGTCCCGGGTCCGGAGGGAGCAGGTCGGCGAAGCGGAAGGAGCGCGCGGCGGAGCTGCGTCTTCACTTGGCTACGGACACCAGCTGCGCGCGGCCCCCTGCCGCCAGCGCAGGGGATGGGCGGATGCTGAGCTCGCGCAAGATCATGGTCCACCTGAGCCCGGAACAGGACCGCATCCTGCAGGGGCTCGCAGAACTCAAGGACATGCCGGATTACACGGTGCTCAGTCGGATCATTGACGCCGGCTTCCAGTGCGGCGGTGAGGATACAGAGGTCGTCCGGCAAGTTCGCAAGATCGCCGCCGTAATCGGAGCCCTTTCGGAGCGCCTTGCCGAGGTGGAGCGGGTCTGTGACCGCGTCCTGTTCACGGCCTGCGCGGCCTATGCCTATGCCCGGGACGGCGCGCTCGGGGCGGCCCGGGGCGATGAAGTGATTGCCCGCGAAGTGCGCGCCGCGTTCCAGCGGCAGCGGGGACTGGCCGCCAAGAGCGGCACGTGAGCGCCGCAAGCGACCGGGCATCGCGCTCACATGCGCTCTGGCGCATGCGGGTGCGCCAGAGCCAACAGCGCTTCGGCTTCTTTTGCGTCCTGGTGCTTGTCTGCAGCCTGGCGGGCGCGCTGGTGTGGTCGCGACTCCTGCTGCCGGGCCATGTCTGGAGCGCTGCCGGCCAGAGTGCCGGAGCCCGGCTGCTACTCCTAGCGAGCCCGGTAAATGGTCGCGAAACCGCCATGAACGTGTCGCTGGCGGGGCAGCGGGCAAGGCTGCCGGCCCGCGTGGTGGCGCACGCCCCCCCTTTCGCCCGACCCTTCAATGCCGTCGCCAGGGCGCTGCTTCTGGGCGGGGTGATGGGGGCCGGCACCGGTCTTGTCGTGACGGCCGCGGTGATGCGGGCCATGGCGCGCCAAGGCCGGGACACGCTCGGCGACCGGGTCCTGGGCGGCACCCGTGTGGTCGTGCAGCCGGGCGGGGCGCCGGCCGTCGCCGCACGGGCAGCAGGCAGCCTCGCGATCGGCCGGACCGTGCTCCCAAGGGCGATCGAGACCCGCCATTTCGCTTTCCTCGGAACGACCGGCAGCGGCAAGACGACGGTTCTACGCCAGATGCTGGAAGGTATCGCCGAGCGCGGCGAGGCCGCAGTGGTCTACGATACGAGCGGTGAATTCATTGCGCATTATTACGCGCCAGAACGCGGTGACATCATCCTCAACCCCTTCGATGCGCGCTGCGCCTCTTGGTCGCCCTTCGACGAGATTTCCCATCCCGCCGACGCGGACCGAATTGCCCGCCAGCTGGTTTCGGAGACCGGGAACCATGACGACGATGTCTGGCTGGAAACGAGCCGGATCCTGGTCGCGAACATGTTGCGCTCGCTGTGGAGCGAGGGCAACGCCAGCCTGGAAGCGCTGCTTGAGGCGCTCCAGACCAAATCCAAGCAGGAGCTCAAGCGGTGGCTGGGCCATACGTCCTCGGCGCGGACATTCGCCGATGACGCCGACCGCGCCACCGGCAGCGTGTTGTTCATGCTCGCCAAGGCGGCCAACCTCATCCAGTTCCTGAGACGAGAAGCGGAGGCCGACGCGCCTGCGGACGAACGGGGCGGGGGTGGACGGTTCGCATTCCGCGACTTCATTTCCGGGCTCGATGCGCGCGAAGGGCCCCGGCCATGGATTTTCGTGCCCCGCAAGGAAGATTATTTCGAGGCGGCCAAACCGCTTATGGCCTGCTGGCTGGAATGCGCGGCCAGCGCCGTCCTTGGCTTGCCGCCTTCGCCTAGCCGGCGCATCTGGTTCTTGCTCGACGAGCTCGCCGACCTGCCGCGGGTGGACAATCTCGCCAGGCTGCTGCCCGAAGGCCGCAAGTTCGGGGCGGCGATTGTCCTGACGTTTCAGGCGCTGGGCCAGATGCGCAACCGCTATGGTCCTCACATCGCCGAGTCTATGCTGGCGTGCTGCAATACCAAGCTGTTCCTGCAGATCGTCGACTACGAAACGCGGCAGTGGGCGAGCAAGACAATCGGCGAGTGCGAAATCGAAATCCGCGCCGCGAGCGATGCGCTTCCCGTGCGCGGCGAACCTGGGCGGACCACCATCGCCGCGCAGCGGAGCTTTCGCCCGGCGGTCCCTGAAAGCGAGTTCCGGCTGCCGCCTTGGCACGGCTATCTGCTACTGCCCGATGGTGCGCCGGTAGTTCGGCTGGTTCTCCAAGGTCCGGGCGTGCAGGAGGGAGGCGCGCCCCGTCACCCCGCTTTCGTCCCGGGTGATCCGCGGGACACCCTATGGAGCCGGCCGTCCGTCCGGGGGCCGGACAGCGGCGCAGGTAGCGGCGCCTCTCATGACCCGCTGGTCTGACGAGCGGTTCCGGTGCTCGCTTCCGCCTACGCGATCTACGGTGCGGCGACTGCCGCGAATTGTTGCCAAAAGCGAGGACGGCGTTACCGGGAGCGAAGCGCCGTCCAGCGCATGGTGGTCAAGGGCGCTACGGATCTCGCACTTTCTAGGGATATCGAGGGCGAGCGCTTCACGCAACAGCTGCTGGGGTTTTCGGCGATGCCGGCCTGGCAGCGGGGCCCACGGCGAACTACGCCACTGGCCAGACTGGGACATCACCTTCTCGGCTCCCAAGTCGGTTTCGATCATGGCGCATGTCGCCGGGGACACGCGCCTTTTCATGGCGCACCGCCAAACGGCCGGCCGAAGCCGCGCTCGGCCACGCGAAGCAGTACTTGGGATGCACGCGCATCCGCAGGAAGGGGGAAAGACAGACAAGACCGCTGGCAGCCTTGTCGAGGCCACTTTTCCAGCACCGAACAAGCCGCTCTCACGATCCACAGCTCCACACTCACGCGGTCATTATCAATGCCACAAAAAGGCAGCGACAGGACTTGGCGACGCCTTCGCTGACTGGGCCTTTTTTGCTGCCTAGAGGACCTCGGCGTGATATACGGGCAAGAGCTCGCCTATGCCGTTTCGGAGCAGGGCTATGCCACCGAGCGGATCGGAAGGCGCTTTGAGATCGCGGGTGTTCCGTAGGCAGCGCTCGGCGCGATCAGCCCGCGCCGTGCAGCGATTGACGCGTGCTTCGCCGTCCCGTGATCCCAGCTAAGCCACGTCCTCGCAGACGCGCATCGGCGTCTTGGCGACCCGGAAGCCAAGCGGCCGGTCAGCGAAGATCAGCTGACGGCGCAGTGGCAGGGAAGCGCCGAGAAGGCCGGCTTCAGGCGCGCTTGGTCGCGCTCGCTCGCGGCAATGCGTGCGACCGGTCCCGCGACGACTGCTTTGACCTGCTCGCGTGGGAGGCGGTCGCCCTTGCCGCCGAGAAGCTTTCCGAGCGCGAGGCCGTCTTCGCCGAGCGCAGGCTGGTCGAGGAAGCAGGCACATATGTATATAGCAGGCTGGGCCAGCGTGAAATCCACCTATCAGTCGCTGAGGCCCGTATGCACAGCGGTCTGATCAATCGCACTATCAGTCGCTGAGGCCTGTATGCACAGTGGTCTGATCAATCGCACCTACCGAAGCTGGCACGGCCGCCAGCTGACTGGTTTCATGACGCCCGAGAACGTCAAGACCGAACGCGAGATGCTCCGGATCGAAGCGCTGGGCCGAGGCGGGACACTGCCGCCGCTAACTCCGGCCGAAGCGGGCGGGCAGTCGAGCGTGCGCTGCGCCAGTCGGCTGCGGAGGGTTTCGACTGGACGGATGACCTGCGACGCGGGCTATTGCCCTGCTCGCCTCGGACGACCGGGGCGCGGCGCTGCAGGGGCGTGCCGGGCCTGCCAAGACCACCACGGTTCTGGCCGCCATGCCTGTGAAGCCGAGCGGCGCGGCCTCACCGTCGTCGCGCGGGCTCCTACCGCTATCGCGGCGCAGGTGCGGGGAGACGCTCTGGGCCGGTAGGGCAATACGGTAGCAGGCGATCTATCGGCCGATACAGTGTCGGCCCTCGCGGAAAGCGGGTCTGCAGCCTTGTCGACCAGACGTTCTCTAAGTAGCGGTCTCGCGGGCGCGGACGGAAGTGGTTGTTGTCACAGACGACCGGCCGAAGCTCGTCGCAGTTCTCCACCAACGTGCTAGGAAGAAGCGGAACGCGCTAGCCTTGAGCGGCCCGGGCTGCGGCAAGTCGATTAAACCCTCTGCTGGTCTGTAGGCGCAGCTGTCAACGGGCACCGAACTTTCCCCAGATGTGGGCTCTCCCGCACTTTTGGTGCTGTTCAGGCCATCACGCGAGCTCTCAGGAGATCCAAGCCTAACGCGGCCATACATCGACCGTTTGATGAGCTTGAGCTTGACCTTGTTGATTTTCCCCTCGACTGGGCCCGTACTCCATGGAAGGTCGACCGCGGCACGGACAGCGTCTGAATCGCGCATGAGCCCGCGAGCGAAGGATGCGATGGGGCTCTCAAGTGCCGATGCCAACCAGCCATCGAGTACGTCGGCTTTGCGCTCGACCAGTAGGTCATGGAACTCGCGTCCGAGATCAGCAGCCTGCGCAATGGCCGGTGAGGCGGCACGCAAGGCATCGATGAAGAGCATGTCGCTGGGGCGAACCGTCTCTTTTGCTACGCCGAGTAGCCGAACGAACTGCCGCGTACCGGGCGGTTTCCATCGAGGCGATGACGATCGAGGAGCAGCGTCTTCAATCCCGTCACGGATTCGGATTTTCACCCACTGACGGAATCCTTTCACGCTGCCGGAATACCCGCGCTCGCAAACCTCCCGGCAAAGCTGCGTGGCATTACGGCAGCCATCTGCCCACCGCGCACGGATGAAGTCGTCGAAGGCGTTCGCAGGATGCCGGGATGTCCGCTCCCATTGTCCCGGCTGGCGATCCATGAGCCATTGTCGGATCGTTTTGCGGTCTCGCGCGGTTTCCTGAGCAATAGCCGATATGGTCCAACCCTTCTCGCGCAGGGCAACAGCCGTATCGAACATGGCCTGTCGACGTTGGCGTCCGTGGTTTCGCTTTTGAAGGGCCGCCGGGGGCATCCCTGGTCTTGTGGCGCTGTCCTGTGTCCTGATCGGTGCCATGTCTTGCGCAAGTGATCGCCCAACCTCGCGTACGAGCCTGTAGCGCTTTTCCACCGCGGCGAGCACTGCATCCAAGCAATTGCGCAGCATGTGCCAGCGATCAGCGACCTGCCGCGCCAGAGGTGCCCCTTCACGAGCACCCTTGGCGTAACTGCCGCCACGATCGCGCGCGATGATTTCGGCTCCGGGATTGGATTTCAACCAGGCGGCATGCGTTCCGCCTTCACGATCAGGCAGGAGGTCAACCACCTTGTTGGTCTCCAGATCGAGCAAAACCGTGCCGTAGCGATGACCCTTCCGCCACGCCCAATCGTCGACGCCCAGAACCCGGGGCGATCCCTTCGTCATCTGCCGGTCATTCCGGACCAGGCGGATCATCGTGTCTGCGCTGGTCGGCATGCCAATGCGATCGGCGAGCCGCGCGCCAGCTTCGCCTCCAAGCGCCAGGCCGACGGTACGCTGGATTTCGCGTAGCCGTACGGAACGTCTGGAGTGGCTGGTGGCAACCTCGTTAGCGCGCTCCACGAATATCCGCTGCCTGCAGTTCCGATTGGAGCAGCGCAGGCGGCGTGCTTGCATGAGCAGGGTCACGAAC
>NZ_DATKFP010000020.1:0-16256 GCF_035511395.1 Sphingobium sp. | reverse complement strand
CGGTCCTGGGCGGCTCTGCTCCAGATTTATATCATTCGGCGCGGCTCGAGCGCGGCTTCCCTCGCGGAACCCGGCGGACAAAAAAGGCCGATCCGAAGACCAGCCCGAAAAGGTTTAGGAGAGGATGCCTGAAAGGCACGCCCCGTTTGTCTGGCGCGCAGGCAGTCGGCAAAAGTGAAGGGTGGGCGACGCGATTGCGCACAGGACAATCGCCCCAAGGACAGTATTTTGTGGGTCAGTTAGAGGGCGGACCTGATGTTCAGTGGGTATCAAAGGGGCGACTGCGCCATACCACTGGTTGCCAAGCCCGGTAGCTAGGCCGCTATGTCGCTGTACCAATCTACCCCGATGAATCGGCGGGCGGGCGGACCCAAGAGCATCGTGGACGGTTATACCCTATCATTTCAGGGAGACACGTCATGGATCGCTCATCCACCTTGATTGCAGTATTCGGCCTCAGTCTGGCGCTGGCCGCGTGCGGCGGCAAGGGCGACGACAAGCTGGGCGAGCAGGCCCAGGAGGCCGCCGAAAACAAGGCAGACAAGATGGACGCCATGGCCGACAACATGACCGGCACAGCTGAGGACCTGATGCAGGCCAACGCTGACGCTACCCGGGAGGCCGGCGATGCGAAGGAAGAGGCGATCGATGATTCTGACGTGAATGCGGACAAGCTGTCACCAGCGGAGCGTGAAAAGGTGATCAACGGGAACTGAGCCGCAGTCGGTAGAGTGGCGAGGCGACCAGCCTCGGTTATCTTGCTCATGCAATATGCTCAAAGGGGCGCCCGTGCGCTATTATAGGTTGCGTCGGCCATGGTCGCGAGCGCCGCGTGATCGCCAATAATATCTGCTGAGCACCTGCGCTCCGCAGTCGGTATTGGCGAAGTAGCGATCTCATCCTTCAGCCGCTGCCTTCGAGACCGCAAGCGACGGGTGTCATTCGAGAGCACCTCTCATCTCACACGTCGTGCGGAATGTAGTCGAAGCCCATTACATCTTGGTCGGATCGCAGTTCGCAGGTGAGGCGACCCATCCTTTCCTCGCTGTCGCCGCTGACCGTCGCGCTGAACTCCATGCTGTCGCGCTCCATGCGCTGCTGAACCGAGGTTACCAGCAAACCGGCGCCAGACACGCGATCCCGAAAGTCCTGTTGCGACACCGATGCCGACCGTAAGAAGCGGACCTTCACGTTCGCATACCGGCGCTGGGGCAGCATCGTCTCGGACGCGCGCACGGCCGCCAGGACGCATACCGTGGCCACTGCGCCAGCAATCGCGAGGGCGTAAAAGCCAACTCCAAACAATATGCCAAGCGAGGCAGTCATCCAGAGTGAGGCGGCGGTGGTGAGCCCACGCACGCCAAAGCCCTCGCGGAAGATCACGCCGCCGCACAGGAATCCGATGCCGGTCAGGATGCCGTGCGCCATACGGACGGGATCAATCCTTATGATTTCGCTCGGCGTATCGCTCAGCCACCTGACCTGATGAACAGCGGCAAGCATGAGGAGCGCACAGGACAGGCTGACCAGTATGTGGGTGCGAAAACCCGCCGGGCTTGCCCTATACTCACGCTCTGCTCCGATGATGGCGCCTGCGACGACCGCCCCGAGTATGGGATAGGCCAGTTCCGGATCAAAAAGGTTCATCCGTGACATACCCCATGGGCCAACACATGGTTCCGGCTGTGGAAGCAACTGGACTTATGATTATTGGCGGTTAACGCGTAAACGGCCGATCCGCCGAAATTCAACAATCCACCATGCGCGTTGTAGCCGATGACCCGGTTCCATCGTTGGGAGCCGATGCAGCCGATTAGCCCAACGCCAGACCCTTACATCCTCATCCTGACTGGCGCCGGGCTGCTGATTGCGTTGGTCGCCTGGCTCCCTCTGGCGCTCAAGCGCCTGCCGCTGTCCTTGCCCATCGTGTGCATCGGCATTGGCGTAGCCATATTCTCAATCCCGGCGGTCACGCTTCGGCCGCTGCCCCTCACATATCCGGGGATCACCGAGCGCTTCACCGAACTGGTCGTGATCATCGCCTTGATGGGTGCGGGCCTCAAGCTGGACCGACCCTTTAGTTGGCGAAAGTGGAACGTCACCTGGCGCTTGTTGGCCATCACCATGCCGCTCGGCATCCTGGCCATCACGGCAATCGGCGGCATGTGGCTTGGCCTCTCGTGGGTTGCCGCCCTGCTCCTGGCGGCGAGCCTGGCGCCAACTGATCCTGTGCTTGCGTCCGACGTCCAGGTCGGCCCGCCCAAAACCGGCGAGGAGGACGAGGTGCGCTTTGGGCTTACGTCCGAAGCGGGGTTGAACGACGGCTTCGCTTTCCCGTTCGTGCATCTCGCCATAGCCTTGGGGCTTGCCGCAACGACGGGCGAGCCATGGGCGAAACAATGGCTGCTGCACAATGTCCTGTGGGAGATTCTTGCTGGCGTGCTCGGGGGCTGGCTCATCGGCCGTCTGTTTGGGTGGCTCACCTTTCATGTTCCTGCTGATACAAGGCTGTCCAAGACTGGCGACGGACTGATCGCGATTTCCGCCACCTTCGTCTCCTATGGCGTCACCGAGATGCTGCACTGCTACGGTTTCCTGGCCGTTTTCGTAACTGCGCTGACCCTGCGCCGGTCGCATCGCGACCATGAGTTCAACCGGCAGATGCACGACCTGACGGAGCAGGTCGAACGGCTCGCGATGATGGTCCTGCTGCTGCTGTTTGGGGGCGCGCTGGTCAGCGGTCTGTTGCGGCCGCTGCAATGGGTGGACCTAGTGGCGGCGGTAGCGATCCTGCTGATCGTCCGGCCGGTTGGCGGCATGATCGCGCTTGCAGGATTTAATGCGAGTCAGTCGGAGAAGAGAACGATCGCCTTTTTCGGCATTCGGGGTGTCGGATCGTTCTACTATCTCGCCTACGGCCTCAACCATCTGCAAATTGATGAGAGCGCGAGGCTGTGGGCGATCGTGGGCTTGGTCGCACTGCTGTCGATCCTGCTACACGGTCTGACCGTCACTCCAGCCATGCGGACGCTGGACCGTCGGCATGGGCGCGACCCCGACGCGGACGACGCCGAGCCTCGGACCGGCGGACCGCCGCAAGGTGTCAGGCCGTGATCAACGACAGCCGCGCGTCGAGCGGGGCGCTCAGTATGCGCATGTAACCCCTTGAGCCGGGCTGGCTCCGGCCGCAAGGGCGCCCATCTCGGCAACAATATCGTCGAAACTCAAAATTGACACGATGCCTGGCATGTACCGATGCTGGGTCAGCTCTTGTACCCCCCCAAGTACCTGACGGAGCTTCGCGGGTCGCCGCGACAAGCTCGCGGGATAATCGACAGCCTAACGCGCGGTGTGAATGCACCTCGTTTTGAAGGGCGAGCGAGCCTGGCAGCTGCGCGACGACCATTTGCGCATCCGAACTCGAGGCTCTCGAACCCGCACGTCTGATAATCGTGGGCGACCATGACGTGGTGACGCCCGAACACGCACTCTGGCTGTCGCGCATCTGCCCCGAGGGACATCTCTGCATTCTGCCGCGCACCGATCATCTGGTGCCGCTCGCGCGGGCAATTGGATTGCGACGATGCTCACCGGCTTTCTGTGCGAGGATCTGACCGTGCAGCTACCGATGGAACCCGCGCACGAATGATGTGGGTGGAGAGACGAACCATGCTTGGAGACGCGGAGCTTCATCGCTATGATCGCGTTATGTTCCGTCCGATCGCCCAAGTCGATAGCCTGCCCGCGACCGTCGCCGCACCGTTCGCAGCCAATAACGCGCCTGATTTCGTGTCGGTCGATGTCGAAACCGCGTGCGGCCGGGTCAGCAGCATCTGCCAGATCGGAATTGTCGGTTTCCGCGACGGCGACATAGCATTCGAATATGAGACGCTGATCGATCCGCGCGACTATTTCAGCAGCTTCAATACGCGCATCCACGGCATCACCGAGGATCATATTGCCGGCAAGCCGTGCTTCGGCGATCTCCACGAGGTGATCGACGGACATCTCGCCGGCCGCGTCACGGTTGCCCATTCCTATTTCGATAAGGGCGCGCTCACCGCCGCCTGCCGCGTTCACGACCGCACGCCGATCGAAGCGACCTGGCTCGACAGCGTGCGGGTCGCCAAGCGCGTCTGGCCGCAGCTGGCCAGCCACCGGCTCAATATCGTCTCGAAACATCTCGGCATTCGCCTCAAACATCATGACGCGCTGAGCGATGCCCGCGCGGCCGGACTGATCGTGCTACGCGCGGTCGAGGAGACCGGCATCCCGCTTGCGGACTGGCTGACCGTTCCCAAACGCGCTTCCGCGCAGCGCGGCCCCAAACCCGCGCCCGACGGCCCGCTAGCTGGCCAGCGCTTCGCGATACTCGGCGAGCCGCGTCACGGCGAACTGGCCCATCGCATCGCCGCCCAGGGTGGTCGGATCGTCGCGGGGGTCGGCAAAACCACGACGATGCTCGTGGTCTGCGCGGACGAGCCATTCGGCTATATTCGCTACGACGCCCAGTTCCGCAGAGCCCGTGAACTGCAGGATCTGGGATACGCCATCGAGATAGTCAGCGCCGCCGCGCTCGGCGCACGCTACATCAACCTCTGAGCGGTCGAACCGCGGCCGAGGGAACGCGCGCTCCAAGTCACGAGTTTGCGGATGGAATAGCCGGAGACGATACGGTGACCCTCGCACTATGACGCCCAATTCGCGAAGACCTGACCGCTTGATCAGGATGTGCACGGCTGTCGCGATGCTGGCGCTATGTCCGGTGCTGGCCAGCTGCGACCGCAAAACGGATGGTGCGACCGACGGCAACACGCAGGCCGCGGCGGGCATGGCTGACGGCTCTCCCGAGATCGAGGCCTATCTTAACCAGTTCAAAGCTGGCGATCCCGAGGCCTGTTTCAACGATCCTGCGCTGGTCGACGCATCGTTCACGGCGTCTGACAAAGCCGCTGGTCCGGTACCGCCGGCACGAGTGATCGTCGCCATCGACGCGTCGGGCTCGATGGCGGGTCGCGTATCGAGCCGCCAGAAGCTCGATCTTGCCAAGTCTGCCGCGGCGGCATTCGTCGAGGAATTACCGGCGGCAGCGGAAGCAGGCCTGCTGGTGTTCGGCCAGGCAGGCAACAACCGGGCGGATGGCAAGGCGCACTCCTGCGCCGCCATCGACCTGCGCGTGCAGATGACGCGTGATCGAGCCGCGCTCGTACGCTCGGTCTCGACCATCCGGCCGGTGGGATGGACCCCGCTCAGCGCGGCGCTCCAACGCGCCGAAGCGCTTCTTGCTGCCAATGGCCGTCCCGGCGAGCAGGTCATCTATGTCGTGTCCGATGGTCAGGAGACCTGTGGCGGCGATCCAGTCGCGGTGGCCCGGTCGATCAACGAGGGATCGACCAAGGCGATCATCAATATCATCGGCTTCGCGGTACCGTCCGGCGAAGCGGCATCGCTGCAGGCGGTGGCTGCGGCCGGCGGCGGCAGGTTCGTCAATGCCAGGACCGATCGCGAGGTCGACGCGACCGTCGCCCGGATTCGCGAGGACGGGCGCAAGGCGAAGAACCGCCTGGCTCAGAGTGGCGCGGTCGCGCACAACAGGCTCGCAGCCTCCGGTGCCGCCGCCAAGGCGCGGATCTGCGCTGGCGGGCTCGTTGCGAAGGAGCGCATCGCTGTCAGCGCCGACGTCGCGAAGAAGCGCATTTCTGGCAAAGATGTCGCCTTTGAGGAACGCGCAGATAAGATTTTGGCTGTGCGCCATGCCGCGCTCGAACGCCGGGCCGAGGCATTTGTGCGCGCAGCCGAGGCCAAGGGCGACCGGGCGAACGAAGCGATCAACGCGAAGGCAGAACAGGCGCGCTGATGGTGGTTGCTTCTCCACCGCCCTTTCCACAAGTGGACATCCGCCACGCCGTCCATTGAGGCGGCTCGCGACCACGTAAAGCCGTTCCAGTGCACCATGGTAACGTAGATTTGGTGACGACGAGTTCCTCGTGGTTATGTCAGCTGCCCCTTGGAAAAAACCTGTCCGGGCAATTCGCAAACGACATCATCCTGGAAATCGGGGAGTCATCTATGTCTGGGGTCGACATCTGACCGGCGGCGCCAGCGTCGGCATCGCCCGATATCCGCAGGACGGCGCGACAATCGACGACCTGCTGAGAGCCGCCGACAACGCCATGTACGAGGCAAAGCGGTCAAGCCAGGAACAATTATTGTCTGTTTGCGACGAGACTGGCGGTGCGTACACGCTTGCGGAGAATCTGACGACTATTCCCCGTTCCGGCAGCCTACGACAAAAAGCGTAGATGCGGGCGCACGGGATAGACCTGAGGCCTTCAGCGTTCCATACATTAGCCACGGCGACCACGACAATCGAAACCTGCGAGCAGGAGGCGATTGATACGCCCGGTCTCATCTTGGCGCATGGCGCGGTGCTGGTGGCAGACGCCGCCAGTCATCTGATTACCCATGAAGCGTCAGGCGCTGGAGGTCATCCCAACCTTCTTGCCCGATCACGGGTCCTGAAAGCCCGTCGCGCGGATCGCAAGGCTATATCTGCGCGGATCCTGGCTGAAGAACAGCCCGCCGCTGGCGCGTCCGTGGCCGGGGACATAGTCGATCGTCGCGCCGCTCTGTTCGACCAGAGACATCCCGGACATCAGCGTCCCTTCGATCTCGACAGCGACCGCCGTGCCGTTCGACTGATTGACCGCCTCGAACGCGACCACATGGCCGCCGCCTGCCGGACTGATCGCGCCCGCGCGAATAGCGATGGAAGGCGGCTCCGCTGCCTGTTCGCGGATCCCTTCTCGAGCGATCACGGCGACGACGCCGAGAATGAGAACAAAGCCGATAAAAGCTGCAATCCATTCAAGCAGAGGCGTTTTGCCGTGCAGGGTTTCCCGGTTCGCCACGGTCTAAATTACCAGCCGGGCGATCGCCGCGCCGATGGCGGCAGGAAATCCGAGAACGACCATGCTGCCGGCCAACGCTTCGAGGCTTTCCCCGTCGGTACTGCCGAAGGTCCAGAGCACGTAGAGGCTGACAAGCAGTGCGATACCGTAGCCCGGCACGGTATAAGCCAAGAACAGCCGTCCAGTCCCATAGCCTTCGGGCCGCTCCTTCTGTCCCGACAGTCCGACGGCGAAGACAAGCAGATGGAGTAACAGGAGCGACGCTGTCACCAACACCAGGCTGTGCCAGGGCGTCATCTTGAAGCCGATGAGCGAGATTTCTTCGGTCGGCGCGACGTTGAAGGCAAGGAAAAGCGATCCGGCCAGCATCAGGAACAGTTGTCCGCCATACCCCTCCGCCCGCGCAGCCTGATCCTCGTCCTTCTGGCTGTCACCGCTGCTGAATTGCTTGCGCGCCAGCATCGCTCCGAAACTGGCCGGGACCGACTGGACCGCGACCATACCCACCAACTCATTGAGCGGTGTGTCCAAGCGCAGCAGGCCAAACAGAGCCAGAACCGCTGCCGCGGCGACGATCGCGACCGCATAGGCAGCCAGCGCATCGAGCAGATCTTCGGCCAGGCTACTGGTCGGCTCGAACCCGCCAAAGCGCGAGAGGAGGACCAGCACCCAGAAGTTAAGCGCCAGGAATAGCAGCAGCCGCAAAGGATGGGTCGTGACGCCCAGCGACCACATTTCCATTGTCATCAGCAAGGGTAGGCCGAACAGGATGGCACCGCCAAAGGCCCGGCCAAGCCCGAGCGCATAGTCTCGATTGGCAGAGATCAGTGCCGTCATGGCCTCGTAGATCCGGCCCATGGACGGTAGGTAACAATGGCGAGCGGTGGCAGACCCAAGATGCCGCTACCGGGCATCTAGAGGCGCCCGAGGAGATCGGCCTTCTTGGCCGCATATTCCTCGGCACTCAAAATTCCCTTCTCCCGCAGCTTTGCAAGGCCCTCGATCTTGGCGAAGATCACGCCATGGTCGTCCGGGGGGATCGCTGAGGCGGTCGGCGCGGAGGACGATGGCTTGTCGACAGGCTCTGCTTCGCGCGGCGGTGCCAGCTCTCCGTCTTCATCGCCATCCGACACGCCGCCGCCTGCTGGATCGCGACCGCCCCCGCGCGATACGATGCGAAGGCTCTCTAGACGTATCGGCCCATGCTGGCTCGTGAGCGTCACGCTCTGGTCACCGCCCTGCTGCTGGCCCAGTCCGCTGATGTGGTGATCGGCCGTATCGTAGACCGTCGTCCGGCTACCCACCCTGGTTGCGAAGCGATGGGTGTCTGGGAAGACCGCATAGTGCATGTCATTCTGCGAACCGGTCGAGCCTGGCCGTCCGAGTTCGGCAGGCCAGCGGCCGGATTCCCAAGCCGATGCCGAGGTCGCATCGGCGGGTACGAGCAGGTTCGCCCCATCCACCAGCGCGGCCAGATCCTGCGCAAGCGCCGCGACCTTGGCTTTGAGCCCATGATTGAACATGTCGCCTACCATCAGCATGCCGCCGCGCGACCATTGGCCCATGCCGCCCAGGTCGGGATGGTTGAACTGCGCCTGTGAGCCTCCACCGGCGACCATCGCTGCCAACAAGACCCCGACGGCTTCGCGACTGACGTCATGTCGCGCGGCCAGATCGGCGACGGCTTGCTCGTCCTCAGGCGTGAGATACCTCAGCGCGGCGGTGCCGCGCTGCTGAGATTGGGTGTCCATCTCGTTGGGACGAACGGGTAGGACTTCGGTTCCCTGGCACGGACCGCCTTGCGTAATCAACTTGAGCGACGTCATCATGAACGAGGAATATAGCTACCCGGGTTACTCCAGCGCGCCCGTACGCTTTCGCGCTTCAACGTTTATAGGAAGCGTTTCAAAATCAGGAAATTGCGCGTTTTGCGTGAGCATGGATGTCATCGTCTCACGATCAACGGCGCGGGAGTACAGATAACCCTGCCCGAGCGTACACCCGAATTCGGTCAGCTGCGCCGCTTGCTCTTCGGTCTCGATGCCCTCTGCGACCACCCTGATGCCCAATTCGCTCGCGATGAAGAACAAGCCTTTGACGATTGCTGCACTCGGATCACCAGGTGCGAGACGGGCAATGAAGGACCTGTCGATCTTGATGATGTCGGTCGGCACCGTCAGAAGATGCGTCAGTGACGCAAACCCGGTGCCAAAATCGTCCAGCGCAACCTTCAGACCGTGACCGCGCATCGTCGCAATCTCGCGCGCGATCACATTGTCGCGCTGATCGAGATAAACCCCTTCGGTAACTTCGACGATGAGATGGTTGAGCGGAACCTCCTCTGCATCAAATGCTTCGGAAAACCGCTCGGATAGCCGGCCCCGATGGAAATCGGCCGACGAGACGTTGATCCCCACATGCTGGAATGGAATACCCATATTCAGCCAGCGACGGACATCGGCAGCCACACGGGCGAGCATTGCGTCAGTGATAGCGCAGGCGATATGCGCGTCGGAGGTCGCTTCGATGAACTGGGCGGCAGACTGAACCCGTCCATCCCGCGTGATCATTCGGCACAGCGCCTCGACGCCGACAATCTCGCGCGTGTCCAAGCGAAATATGGGCTGATAATAGGCATCGATCCGGCCGTCACGAAGCGCTGCGCCCACTTCCTGGATCACCGAGAGGCGCTGCGTGATAGAAGTGCCGATTCCTGGCCAGTAGCGGACGAACCCGCCCCGGCCCGTCTCCTTCGCGTGATACAGAGCGAAGTCCGCATTTTGTCGCACGCTCTCGGCGACATGGTCGGTCGGCGCCAGGACGGCTCCGCCTATCGTGGCACGGGGAAAGAGGATATGACCAAGCCCCTCGACAGATTCAGCGAGCCGTTCGAGGATTTTGTCCGCTGCTCCATCTAGGTCGCGCAAAGCATCATGTGCCTGGACGATGACTGCAAATTCGTCCCCACCAAGACGATAGGCGCGGTCGGGCGCACAAGCCTCGACCAGCCGGGCACCGACGCACTTCAAGAGAATATCGCCGGCATGATGACCAAAGGTGTCGTTCACGACCTTGAGATTATCCAGATCAAGCGCCAGCAGTGCCCAAGTGCCAGGTTCATTACAATCCAAGGCCGCGAGCGCGGCATTGAAACACGCTCGGTTTGCAAGACCTGTCAGTCCATCTGCATTTGCAAGCCGATCCCGTTCGAGCACGCGGTCATGTCGTTCCAGCGCTATGACGCAGAGATGTACACAAGCTCCAACAATGTCGATCTCGACCTGGGTCGGACCTCTGTTGTCGCGATAGTAAAATGCAAAGGTTCCGAGCACGTCGCCCCTGGCATCACAAATCGGACTGGACCAGCAGGCCCTGAAACCAAGCGGCAGCACCAGATCTCGGAATAATATCCACCGGGGATCCTGCGCTATGTCCGTGACGGCTACCGGTTTCCTCCAATAGGCAGCCGACCCACAGGAGCCGCTGTCAGGGCCCGCCTGCAGACCGTCGATAGCGCGCGAATAGGTTTCGGGAAGTGAGGGGGCGGATAGTGCGCGTAAGGTGTTTGCCCTGTCGAGGGTGAGGATCGAGCAAACGACGTCCGGCAGCAGCACTTCAACCTCTCTGCAAAGACGGTCAGCCGTGTCCTTCAGCTCCTCGCCCCTGGCCACCATGTCCAATATAATGTTCTGCAACTGCAACAAGGTTCGATCCTCAGCGCCAGGTTTGGCTCTTCCGCGGTAAGCTGCTCCTTATGCGGCCGCTTAGACGCTCCTCAGCGCAGCTCCGGCTTTCTCCCGGGACTGGTTCCTTCGCCCGATGATGGGCAAAAATTCCAAAAGATACGACGCAATTTTCCACGCATGAGCAGCGATCCTGCGCCGATACCATTAACATCTACCGGCTCACAGCCTGCGCGACCGGAGCTAAGCATTCTTCGGGCAACGCCGCCTCAGGCAGAAACTTGAACCCGGGTCGCGCAAGCAGATAGCCCTGAATATAGCGGACCCCGAGTGCGCGCAGCGCTTCATATTCCCCGATCGTCTCGATACCCTCGGCGATTACGGTTATGTTGAGGGAGCGTGCGATCCGAAGCACGCCCTCCACGATCAGACGGCGCGGCATGCTCGTGTCCAGACCACGCACCAGGTCCATGTCGAGTTTGATGTAATCGGTCTGGAACTTGGCGAGCAGGCCCAGCCCCGCATGGCCGGCGCCGAAATCGTCAATGGCCGTGCCGAAGCCCATCTTGCGATAGGAATCAACGATGGTTTGGACATGATCGGTGTCGGTGATCTGCTCGTTCTCGGTAAATTCAAAGATTAGCCGATTGGTAGGAAAGCCGGTCTTCTTGGCAGTCTTTAAGGTCAGCTGGATGCACGCAACCGGCGAATAGACAGCGTTAGGCAAGAAATTAATCGACAGCCGGGCATCTGTTTTTAAGATGCCGGCGGCGACTGCACCTTCAATCGCGGCGACGCGGCACTGCTGATCGAAGGCATAGCGGTTCTCAGGCGTGACGCGCGCGAGAATCTCGCCGGCTCCTTCGCCGTTGCTCCCCCGTACGAGGGCTTCAAACGCGAATGCGCGTCCCGACTCGATATCGACAATCGGCTGAAAAGCCATTGCGATATCGAAAGTATGCCCGTCCTGCCTGCATCCTTCACAACCTGTAAACACGTCCATACCTCCTGAATTTTGAGGTTACGGAGCAGATGCTAACAGCCTGTGAAGCATGGCTATCGCGCACGTCTAAATGAGGATGCCGTCCTGCGCGAAGATGTCTGGAGCGCCATCTCTCGAGGCGAGCAAATCAATCATGTCCAACTTCTCTGATAGTGATTGGTTCAACCATCGTCGGCTGCTGGAGCCCATCGGCAACATCCCGCCTGCCGAAGCCGAAGATCATTATTATGCTGCCGAACAACATAGATATGGCAAAGTGACTTACTAACCAACGCCTCGGGCAGACCCGGCGCGGTTAAAACGAGAAGATAGCACGTTTCACTCTGGCCCTAGTCGAACAGTGCGTACGCAATACAATCTTTGGAGGACCTCCACGCGGGGACCGTTCCGTGTAGCGCGGCAGGAGACTTTAGTGATGTGAAGTCGTCACGCCTTATGGAGAGATCCCCTGGACACGCCTCTCCCGTCTTTCGGACGAAGAAATGAAATCGCTGATGATCGAAGTTTGCAACAAGGTGTTCACCTTCCTGACCCATACCGAAGATCTGCTTGTCCTGGACGGCGCTGCACGATGGAACAGACCTGAAATCGACCTTCCTTTGCAGAATAAGGCGCAAAGGCGGTCCGCCTTGCGCGGTGAGAGCGACGTGGACCCCACGCTAAAATGAAAATTCGAGGCGACGAACGATTTTACCGCTATCGTCTTCGACATTAACGGACCTGTTTGGCTATGCCCCTGGAACGACCAATCACTCTTGAAGGACTGTTGCTGATCGACAGCGGGCAGTTGGTTTTGCGCCTGCCCGACGGCGGGCAGTGGCGGCTCCTGGCGCTAAGCGGGCAGCGCAGTCTGGTCGGTCGCAGGGTGCGCATTGACGGCGTGCGTGAGCGGCACGACGTCGTGGCAGTGGAACGGATGACGCCACTATGACGCTCACACAGAGTCAGGTGCCGTGGAGCGCCGCTTCGATGCTCATGACAAGACATTGGAAGGGGGCGGTCGATAAGGCGCTCGAGAGGGGGTGGGCGCTCGCAATGGCGGGTGACGAGGCCGGCGCTTTAATGCGGAAAGAGATCTCAAGCTGCATCGCCCAAATGTCGATTGTGGAGATGCAAAGCTAAGGTAGCAGGTTTGAACATTGTGCCCGTCATCCCTATCTGACGCGCACCAGCATGCGGCAATTGGCGCGATCTATTTCCCTCCCTTAAAGGACGAACATCCAGATGACTGAGGTAGCTGTCGTGCAAGACGCATTGATCACGCTCACGGCCGACATTGTCGCGGCGCACGTCTCGAACAATTCGGTGGCCATCGGCGACCTGTCGCAGCTCATCGCAAACATTCATTTAGCACTCGCGGGTCTGGGCACTCCGTCCGCTCCCGAGGTCGCCAAGCAGGAGCCCGCTGTCTCCGTCCGCACGTCGGTCAAGCCGGACTATATCATATGCCTGGAAGACGGGAAGAAGCTGAAGATGCTCAAGCGGCACTTGAGGACCGCCTATCAGATGTCTCCGCACGAATATCGGGCCAAGTGGAACTTGCCTGCAGATTATCCGATGACCGCGCCCAACTACGCGCAGCAGCGCAAAGAGCTGGCGCAGAAGATCGGGCTAGGCCGCAAGCCAAGGATCGCTGCTCCGGCGGAACCGGTCACCAGAGCGCCGGTGACACGGGGGCGGAAGCCGAAGGCAAAGGCCGAAGCGAAGCCGGCCTGACCCAATCGCGACCCGGACAGCTATAGTCGGGTGGGCAAGAAAGGGGCCAGACGGCATTTTCCAACAGATTTGTACTCCTGTTAGAGCCATGGCGCCGGAGCATTTCTATCGGCTCAGCCATCACCCTTGCCCCATGGGGCGGTCCTTTCCAGCTGGCCCTCTTGCCGGGACGGGAGGGTATGTGCCTGCCACGCTGGGAGGAGGCGCGTCGCCTCCCAAATTTATCTCGCATTCTTAGCGGCTGGCTTAAGCGAGGGCTGCGCAACATCAGGGACGCTTCATGAACGGCTATGTGCAATTTGAAACCGCAGAGGGTGAGCTGATCCTGGTGAATGCCGATCGCGTGAATTTCGTCCGGCGGTTCAGGGGAGGGGACGCCGCGAGCGCTGTGAACTTTGAGAAGGGCAATTATGTAGTGGTGAAGGGAGGCATACAAGAGGTTATGAAGGCGCTTGCCGAAGGTTAGGCTGGAACGGGGTCGGATCGCCCGGCGTGGGTCCGCCGCCGTTCGGCGACCGGCCACCTCCCGCCGTGCACAGTTATCGATATTGAGTGCAACGCCGAGGGTGAGCGGGCCCTCCGTTGGCGGCCAGCGCTTAATCTGTCTTCGAAATAGGATTCAGAAGGCGCCGTCCCGTACAGAGTAAGCGAAGGCCGAGGCGGACGAACGGCCTTGGTCCCAACTACCGGCCAAATGCATTGTTGACGAAGGCACAGCCCAGATTGAGGCCTTCCAGGTCCACGCTATGATCCAATCCCATGGAGAGGTGGGTCGTAACCGGTAAGCGCAGGCGCTGAAGTTCTTTCTCCGCTATGCGTAGCGCGGCGGGCGGCACCACACTATCCTGCGATCCATGGATCAGCAGGATAGGCGGTTTGCACAGCGTCTCAGGGTGCAAGTCCGCCGTGCCGGCGAGCATGCCCGAATAGCCCACGATCGCGGCTACCGGGCCTCGCCTTCGAAGGCCCACGTGCAGCGCCATCATCGTTCCTTGGCTGAACCCTACAATCGCAAGATCAGCCTCGGAAAGACTATATTGGTCAAGCTTTCGGTCGATGAACGCGTCGATAGCGGGCGCTGCCGACGCTGCGCCGGCCGCCAGCGCAGCAGACGAGAGTGCGCCGAGGGGCCACCATTGGTAACCGCCATGCATTGGGCCGCGCTGCGGCGCATGCGGCGCTAGGAACAAGGTCTCCGGCATTGCTTGCCGCCAGGCTGGCGCCAGCGCGATCATGTCCGCGCCGCTTGACCCAAATCCGTGAAGCAGAAGCACGATCCGCTTGGGCCGTTCTCCCGACAATGGCTGCAGGCTCGCGCCGTTGACTATTTTCTCCACAGCTTAGCCTTGATAAGGGTCAAGAAAGGTCCAGTTTCGCTTTGAGATCGTCGATCCGCTTTGATGCCTCCGCCTTGCTCAGATCTTGCCTTGGCGGATCCACCTTCGCCTCTTCGCTCAGGGTCGTCAAATAGGAAGCCTGCGCGCCCGTCATCGGATCATCGCCCGAAACCCAATTGTCGGGGTCTTTTTGCGTGTTCGATTGCGGTTCGTCGTCCAGCTTGGGGTTATGCAATGGCTCAGCCACGGTTCGCTCCTATGTTCTTCTTCTGTTCCTTGAACGAGATGTGCTGAAGATGGTTCCTGAAATAATCATCTCATCACGCGATCATGTCGCAACCTCTCAGACTGGGTTGCGATCGCGGACCGCAGCGCTTGGTGAGGCGCAGATGGTGCGTCTTGGGCGATGGTGAGCGACGGCGGCTATTCCAGCCCATGTTATAGGCATCGGAAATCATAGAGGCTCCACCTCGACCATCCACTGCTCGATGGTCGCTCATCCTGAGCCCGGCCCTGCTGGCAATATCTTGCTCGCATCGATCGAAACCGCCGTGGCGGATGGGGCCGGGTCTTCCCCACGGAGTTCAGCCTCGCGTGGGGTCGATGAGAAACTTCTCACCTGTTGCCTTTCGTTCATAGACGCGCAGCACGTCGGGTTCGAGCGCTTCGGCCAGACCTATTACGCGGGTGTAGTGGCTGGCGAATGTCGTCGTCAGTTCATCTACTACGCGCTGGCGCATGTTTTGAACGACGTGCGGATCAGTCTTCTGTAGGAATGGGAAGAGCAACCAGCCCGATGCACTCCACTGGAATCCGAATGCCAGCCGGTTGAGCGTGGTCGGTGACGGATCGAGCGTCCCATAGATGTAGAGCTGTTTGAATTCGGTCGAGCCGTAGCGGTTATAGTCCGACATGAGCCCGACGGCGGCGCGTTCCATGGCCTGCACGATCTCGCTGCCAATCGTGCCGCCACCGATCGCGTCGAAAGCAATCGTTGCGCCGGTCTCCTCGACCGCTTTTGTGAGGCTGGCGCTGAAATCCGCATCCTTGCTGTTGACGACATGGGTGGCGCCAACGCCGCGTAATAACTCGGCCTGTTCCTGCGACCGGACGATGTTCACGAGGGGGATGCCATCGGCCAGGCAAATCTTCTGGAGCATCTGCCCAAGGTTGGAGGCTGCTGCGGTGTGCACGATCGCTTTGTGTCCTTCCCGCCGCGCCGTCTCGACAAAGCCAAGCGCGGTCAGCGGATTTACAAACATGGAAGCGCCTTCCGCAGCGGTCGCGCCGTCAGGAAGAGGAATTACGTCTCGCGCGTTGACGCGCCGATAATCAGCGTACATGCCGCCTCCGATCATCCCTACGCGCTTGCCCTTCAGGTGAGCGGCGTCCTTGCCCGCAGCAACGACCAAGCCAGCCCCTCATTGCCGGCGGGGGTAGATTGGCCAAGCCTGCCCGCGACACTTTGCAATCGGCTCGCTGGCACGCGCAAAGTCAGGCCCTCGCCGTCGCGGGTTTCCAGCGTGGAAAGGTCCGCTGGACCCAGAAGCAGGCCCAGATCGCTCGGATTAATGGGCGCTGCCTCTACACGGACGACGATCTCGTC
>NZ_DATKFP010000019.1:0-2813 GCF_035511395.1 Sphingobium sp. | reverse complement strand
TTGCAGGATGTGCAGTTGCCAGGCATCCTCCGCAATGAGGGCAATGGCGCGGCGGCGCGCGCGATAAGCGGTCAAGGATAGCTTGGCGTACAGCCGGTAGGCTCGGCTGAGGGGGCGGACCGGAGACTCTTTTTTTTCCGCCCCGTCTGAGCGAGCCTTCGTGTTTGCAGGAAGGCATAGGCGATCATTGTCATGAGCGCATGGCGATGCAGCCCGGTCCACGAGCGGCCCTCGAAATGGTCGAGACCAAGTTCTTCCTTGAGTTGCTGATGCGCCTGTTCGCAGACCCAGCGCGCCTTGATGGCGCCGGCGACATCTTTGGCTGGCGTGTCGGCGGGAAGGTTGGAAAGATAGTATTTTCGCTCGCCGCTGGAGCGATGCTCGCCCACCAGCCAAGCCTCTTCGCCTGGCATGTGCTGTGCGCCAGCAGCACCGATCCGCTGTGGCGCGCCATCAGCGATCCGCACGCGCATGACAGCGAAGCGGGCGCTCAGACGGCCTTTGGTTCCGCGGCGCCAACTGATCTTCCGCCACTTCGCCTCCTCCAGCATGGTATGGGCGGCCAGGGATTTGACGTCGGGTACGTGCCGGACACGCGGTCGTCCACGTCCCGCCACCGGGAAGATCAACTGCACGTCTGAGGGATAGACCTTCTGGTGGCGGGGGATGCCGACCGCCCAGCAGAGGCCCCGTGCGCTGAGCGCCTGCCGGAACGGTGCGGACAGGCCATAACCGGCATCGGCCAGGACGCAGCCAAAGCGCACGCCGGCAGCGATGATGCGGTCGATCTCCTCAATCGCGATGTCAGGCTTTGTGCGATAGGCCCGAAATGCTTCGGGCACAGCCGCCTTGGCCATCCGTGCAGTGTCGCTGGTCCAGCTTTCCGGCAGGAACAGCCGCAAACCCAGCATGACCGGAACTTCTCCCGAGGCCAACGTCACCGATACCAAGGTCTGGCAGTTGGCGTTCTTGCCCAACACCGTGGCGTATTGCGGCGCGACACCGACCGAGGCCTTGCCCTTCTTGGGTAGCGCTGTGTCGTCGATGATAAGCCAGGCCTTGTCGCCGCCGACCAGCTCATCAGCCTGTCGCCACAACGTCGCCTCCAGCGGCGCGCTGTCCCAGATCCCTGCTCCGACGAAATGGTGTAGCCGGTCATAGCTGAGCGCGTCGATGCGTGCTGCCATCGGCTGGATACTCTTGCGATCGCCCGGGCCTATCAATCCGGCGATATAAGCCGGACACATCCGCCGCCGCGTCTTGTTGGCCAGAGCCTGCAAATACGGCTCAAGCCACTGTTCGAGGTCCCGCCGCCAATCCTCTTCCATCGCCAGCCTCCACAAAAGCTGGCTCCCTATGAATCACGCATTCCTCCGAAGGGGAATCCCAAAAATTACACTTCTGCCAAAGTAGTGCTAGAGATCGCGCGAGCCCTGAAGTTTCTGCGCAGGCGCATCGAAGCGGCGCAGATCCCCTCATCGAATCTCGATGAGACGCTCAACATCGCCACCTGGAATAACCGCAGAACTATGTCCTGTATGATCTCGGCAAGCCGATTCTTGAGATATTCTTGAGATAAAGCGGCTGCGATATTGAGAGACTGGGCGATCAATTGAAAACATTTGGGATGAGTATGACGCCCGCGCCCGCAGCGGAATGATCATGCATTTGTGTTGCCCATGACCTGCTCTCGATCTTGGGCCATCCGGCCGGAGCTGATCCGGTCAATCTGATGATCGAGCTGAAGTCCATCGATACACTCAGGAGCCTTACGTAGTGACGTTGCCAGTCGGCGCGGTGATGGTGACCACAAAAGAGGTGGCTGGGTGAAACCTTGAGGCGGCCTCTGGCACCTTACGCAAGCTGGAGATGAGCTATGTCCAAGCCGATGATTTTGTGGTTCGAAGACATCGGTATCGCTGATGTGCCGGCCGTAGGCGGCAAGAACGCGTCTTTAGGCGAGATGACCGCGGCCCTCGCTCAGAAGGGCGTGAAGGTGCCCTCTGGCTTTGCCACCACTGCGGACGCTTACAGGGCGTTCGTTCACGACAATGAGCTTGCACCCCGCATTACGGAACATCTCTCCGCCTTCCACTCCGGCGGATGCACCCTTCAGGAAGCGGGGCAGGCTATAAGGAGTCTGTTTCTGGAAGCGGAAATGCCCTCCCATATCGCCGAGGAGATTGTGTCCGCTTATGCGGAACTTGGCCGGCGTACCGGCACAGAGCGTCCCGCCGTTGCCGTGCGCAGCAGCGCGACCGCCGAAGATCTGCCGGATGCGAGCTTCGCGGGCCAGCAGGAAACCTTCCTCAATGTCCGGGGCCGGGCCGCACTTCTGGCGGCCTGTCGTCGATGCTTCGCCTCGCTGTTCACCGATCGCGCGATCAGTTACCGCGATGCGAAAGGCTTCGATCATCTCGAGGTTGCGCTGTCGATCGGCATTCAGCAGATGGTCCGTTCGGACCTGTGCGGATCGGGCGTCATGTTCTCGATCGATACCGAAACCGGCTTTCCAAATGCTATCGTCATCAGCGCCGCCTGGGGGCTGGGTGAGACCGTCGTCCAGGGGAGCGTAAACCCGGACAGATATGTCGTATTCAAACCGCTTCTCGCGCAGCCGGGGACCGAACCGATCATCGACAAGGAGTTGGGCGGCAAGGCGTTCCGCATGGTCTATGGGGAAGGCGGAAGCCACCGTACGAGGATCGTCGAGACAACCGAGCAGGAGCGTCAGAGCTTCGTTCTCGATAACAGCGATATCGTCCAGCTCGCCCGGTGGGCCGTGGCGATCGAGGACCATTACCAGCGTCCCA
>NZ_DATKFP010000018.1:0-3296 GCF_035511395.1 Sphingobium sp. | reverse complement strand
AAACCAGCCGCCGCGCATGGCTTCAAGACCGTGCGTGATCGGGTTGACCAGCACGACGTCGCGCATGCCCCTCGGCATGCTCGATACCGAATACATGACCGCGGAAAGAAAGTAGAGCGGCGTGAAGACGATGCGAATGAGCTTGCCCAGGCCCGGCAACAGTGTGCCGATGACGGAAAACATCAGGCCGAGGCCCAGCCCGAACGCCCACAGCAGGAATGCGGACCACATGACGAGCAGCGGATCGGCGGGCCGCACATCGATGTCGAGCAACGCCAGTGCGGCGAGCAGCACGGCGCCGACGATGACATACAGGAATGCCTCGACCGTGGCGCGTACCAGCACCGTGTCGACCGGCTGTACCTGGCGGTACGAAAACAAGGCCTGGTTCGCGTTGATGGCTTCCATGCCCCGTTGCGCGATATTGCGCACCAGGAAGAATCCCCACACGCCGACGAGGATGAACACTTCGATGTTCGCGTCCTGCCGGACCTGATGCCTGATCACGCCGAACACCACCATCAGGAAAATGATGTGCGCCGCTGGCTCGAGCAGGATCCAGATCCAGGCCGCCCGCGCGCCGGCCAGGCGCGCGCTGGCCTCGCGAAGGAACAGCGCTCGCCATACGGAAACTGCGATGGAGACGTCCGACCGGACTGAAGTCCGGCTCATTGCAGGAGGTCGCGGCTATCTGCGATGTCGACGCAAACGTGGACCAAGCTGCACTTGGGAACGAATTGGTGCTGGAGGCTAGCCGGAATCAATTCCGGCATGCCCTGATCATGAATTCCCGTCGCCATGGCGTTGGCCCGGTGCTGGCCCATCCCTGCCACCAAGCTCTCCGCCCCCGCGCCCTCAACACTTTCCCGAACTGCTGCGCTCATTATTCGCTTCTGTTTTTTGCTGACCCCGACCGCTTTTCTGCGGCCACTTACTTTTTGCAGGGCGCAATAATAAGCGTACGGAGCGCGTGGCGCAACATCCGGTAACAAAATACAACTTCTCCCCCACAAGGGGGATGACGTCACTTGAAAGCGCACTTTGTGGCTTTCAGTCGACCAGCGATACCCTTTCGTGCGGCCTATCCTTCACCCGGCAATCCGCGCCGCAGAAGGGTTCCAAATAGAATGTAACAAAAAGTAGGCAATTGTCTGATTAAAATGCCGATCAGCAATTTTGCGCCAGATCAACATTTGTTCAGCGAGATCCTATAATGTCCTTTATAAAATACATTAATTATAAAAATAGTAATCCAAGAATTTTACATGCTGATTCGCGAGAAAATAAATTTCGAATATATTATGACGCACTCGCCTTGGTTGTTTCTACGGAAACATATCGACGTGCAAATTTCTTGGGCTTGAGTGCCTAAAAGTAAAGTCCTCAATGAACTTGACGAGAAATACAGTCCTGCAGCAGTGAGTTGCTAGTACCCGGGTACATACGCGCCATTTGAACTAGCGCCGAAACCAGCAATGCGCCGTACCGAGGCTATTGTTGGCCGTCATGAATCCCTTGCTGATTGCAATCGGATTCACATCGACACCTCGCTCCCGCGCCGAACCCATCGGCGGACTGCTCAGCCGCGCTTGCCATCAGCCTGAGGGAGGCGGCGACCCGTTGCAGGCCGCCAACACTGTGGCAAGGAAAGGGAAGGCACAGGATCTACAGGAACGACTCCCGGTCAGACCATCCGGTACCAGTAGCACTGCCCATCCCCTACTTCCCGCACCACCTCCCCCCGCGCCAGCAAGTAATTCAAATGCGCGACACTCTCCCCCGTCGCCATCCCCAGCAAACCGCCACTCCCAGTGATCGGCCGCGAGAACAGTTCACCGAATACATCCACCGCCCGCTTCGGCGTGACCAACGCCCCGCGCAACCTATCCAGCGCCTGCATCTGGCTAGCCCGCAGATAGTCGATCCGCGCATGCAACCCCCGAAACGGTTCGTTATGCGCGGGCAGCACCAGCACATCGTCCGGCACGGCGGCGCGCACCTTGTCGAGGGAGTCCAGCCAGTCGGCCATCGGGTCGGCATCGGGCTCGGTCGGGAACACCGATACGTTGGACGAAATGCGCGGCAGCACCTGGTCGCCCGATACCAGCAGTTTCAGCGCCGGGCAGTACAGGCAGGCGTGTTCGGGGGAATGGCCGGTGCCGACGATGACCTGCCAGTCGTGCGCGCCGATGCGGACGGTATCGCCATCGGACAGCCGGCGGAAGCTCTCGGGCAAGGCGTGGACATATTTGCCGAAGCCGCCGAAGCGGGTGCGGTAGACCTCGATCGCCTCGTCGTCCCAGCCGGCCTTGCGATAGAAGGCGATGGCGTCGTCCGGGGCGGCGCGACCGGTATCGGCGGCGAGTACGCGGCACATCAGGTATTCCAGCCGCGTCATCCACAATTGGCAGTCGAACTTGCCGGTCAGCCAGCCGGCCATGCCGATGTGGTCGGGATGCATATGGGTCACGAACAGGCGGGTCAGCCCGCCGTCGAGCGCGCCGCCGTCGGCGAACAGTGCGCGCCAAGCCTGCGCGGTTTCGGGGGTCTGCAGGCCGGAATCGACGGCGGCCCAGCCGTCTCCATCGCGGATGGCCCACAGGTTGATATGGTTCAGGCCGAGCGGCATCGGCATGCGCAGCCACAGCACGCCGGGGGCGACTTCCCGGGCCTGGCCGGGTTCGGGGGCGTCGCCGCAGGGATAGTCGAGTTCGGGTTTTTGCAGGGAGATGGGGGCAGCTGCGAGCGCGATGTCGGGGGATTGGGCGGTCATCGGTGTCTGGGCCGGTGGGCCGGCCATGCTGTGAGCCGTGACCGTGGGCAGCGATGCCCCGGCCCGGCGCGTTCTGGATAGCTGACACCTTAGCCCAGTTGGACGATTCCTGCCACGCGCGCCCTGCCCGCGCCCGGGGGAGACTAGCGCGCCGGGGTCGGCAGCACCTTGCCCGGATTGAGCAGGTTCAGCGGATCGAGCGCCTGCTTTACCTGCCACATCAGTTCCAGCTCCACCTGCGATTTGTAGCGCGCCAGGTCGTCGCGCTTGGCCACGCCGATGCCGTGCTCGGCGGAAATCGAGCCGTTTTCCGCGTGCGCCATGCCGTCAACCAGCGCGGAGACCGGTTCATACCATTGCGCCAGGAAGTCCCGGGCGGGCTGGTCCCTGGGACGCAGCGGGTTGAAGTGGACGTTGCCGTCGCCCATATGGCCGTAGATCACCATGCCGTGCCCGTGGAGGACGTTGAGGTCTTCGTCGACCAGCAGCAGATTGCCGGCGCTGATCTCGTCGAAGCCCAGGC
>NZ_DATKFP010000017.1:0-5303 GCF_035511395.1 Sphingobium sp. | reverse complement strand
CTAACCGACAAGATCTGCGAGCGATCCCAGAAGCTTTGCGGCAACGCCTCGAAACCAAGCGAGCTGTAGAAACCCTCGCCCGCCTTCACCATCTTCACTGGATCATAGGCCTTGGTCTTGAGCAGGTCGGTGACGTCATAGCCAAGGTCGCCGGCACCCTGCGGCGCCACGACGCTGTAGATATTGCCCCATTCCTGCGCCCACATATTGCCGAGCAGGTCGGCGCGGATCGGTCCGGTCTTGGGCTGGACCGCGTCGCCATATTTCTCGTTCAGCTTGGTCCGGGTGTAGCAGTGCAACTCGTCATAGAGCGGCTTCACTTCGGCCCAGATCTTGTCGGTTAGCTTGGCGAAATCATCGGCCGGCATGTCATATTTGGACCGCCACATCGCCCCCGTATCGGCAAAGCCCAATTCCTTCGCTCCGGCATTGGCGATGCTGACCAGCTTGGCATAGTCCTGCCGCATCGGCGCACCGACATTGTCGTGCCAGCTGACCCACATTTCCTTCAGGTCTTCGGGATTGCGGTTTTCCCCCATCTGTTCTTCGATGTCGCTGCCGTTGATCGCCTGCCCCTTGAGCGTCCCCTTACCCTTGCCATAGGCGGACTGAAGCTTGGTCGCGAGATCATTGAGTTCTTCCGCAGCCCCCGATGTCGTCGGCGCGGGCAGCGTCAGCGCGGTGCGCAGCAGCGTCAGCCGGCGTTTCGTTTCTTCGCGCAGGCCCGGTGCCGTCGCATATCTGGCCGCCTCCAGCGCATAGTCGACCCGCTGTTTGGTATCGATCGCGCCGAAATAGGAGGCCATCGCGTCCGTATCGTCGGTGATGTAGGTGGCGTTGATCCACGCCGCCCGACCACTGACGATCGACTGGTCGAACAGGCTCTTTTCAGCCTTGGCAAGGAAGGCCTCTGCTTCGGCCGCAGTCGGTACGGCGGCAGGTGCCTGTTGCGCCATCACCGGCGAAGTAACCAGGGCAGCCGCAAGTGCGACCAGCGAGATAGCGATTTTCATGGGGTTCCCCTTATCGGTTATAAGAGGAAGGTGACTTGGTCCGGCGATACAGTCAAGCGGTCAGGAAATCGACCATCGCCTGCCCCAATTCCTTGCGTGTGACGGCGTTCATATGATTGCCGGGCACTTCGACATAACGGCCGTTCGGCAGGATATCGACCAGTTCCTGCGCGATGCCGTTATCCTGGTCGTCAGCTCCGCAGATTACTTCGGTCGGTTGCTGGAAATCGGCGATCGTCGCTTCGTCGGTATCAACGAAGGTGTTCAGGATATGCAGCATCGCCACCGGATCGCCCTTGGTAGTTTTCAGGAACGCTTCGGTCATCCATTCGGACGTGCCGCGCTCGAATGTACCGAGATTGGTGAGGACATTCTTGTAATAGCCGCCCTTGTCGAGCGTCTTGATGAGGCCCCGCAGGCCCATGCCCGCCAGGATAACGCGGCGTGGCGTCGCGCCGCGCGCCAGCATCCGCACCGTCGTGCGCGCGCCGAGCGAATAGCCACCCAGATCATAATCGCTCAGGCCCATCTGCTCGACCAGCGCCAGATTGTCGTCGGTCAGCGCATCAGGCGGATAGGCGGCCGCATCATGCGGCTTGGCGCTTTCGCCATGGCCGCGCAGGTCGGGCAGGATCAGGCGGAACCCGGCCTCGACAAGCTTTGCAGCATGGCCGTAGCGGATCCAGTTGGTGAAGGCGTTCGAGAAATAGCCATGGATCAGGACCAGATCGCGCCCCTGTCCGACCACATGAACCGCGATCGGCAGGCCATCCCGCCCTTTGATGTCGCGGCGTTCGATCTGGAGGTCGGTCATCAGGGCAATTCCTTGTCTGGCGGGAACGGCCTGCCGATATGGCGTCAGCCGCTGCGGCGCAAGAGTGCGATGACCGCGATCATCGATCCAATTTGCGCCAGCGCCATGTCCTTCTGCGCATCCCAGATATCGCCTTGCTGACCGTTATAATAGTCGGCGGTGTCGCCCGCCGCGACGACCGTCAGCAGCCATTCGAATATCTCGTAGACTGCGCTGCCGAGGCCGACGGCGGCAAAGGCGAAGCTCAGGCTCCAGCGCCATGGCAGGCCTCCATGGTGGCGGGAGATCTCTGCGATCGGCAATGTCAGTAAAGCGCCGAAGCTGAAATGGACCAGCCGGTCAAAACCGTTGCGCTTCATGCCGAAGAGGCTGGAGATGTCATGGCCGCTGATTGCCCGCACCCAATCATCATAGGGCACATAGCTGTAGATCCAGCGTGCGCCCAGCGTGTGCAGCAGCAGGAACAAGCAGATGCAGGCAAAGGTGGAGGTTGAAAGCGGCCATCGCCGCAGCAGCCTCGGGGCAGCAAGGATCAGCGCGACCGTCGGCCCATGCTGGAGCGGCGCCAGATCGGGATAGGGCTGTGCAATATTGGCGAGGCCGACAGCGGCCAGCAACAGCCAGATCATCCAGCGCTGCGCGAGCGGAAGGGCTTTCCACATCGCGACAGCGCCGGAAATCATGCGGGCTACTTAGCCCTTCTTCAGGTGACGGCGGCCCAGCAGTTCGGCGATCTGCACCGCGTTCAGCGCCGCGCCCTTGCGCAGGTTGTCGCTGACGCACCACAGATTCAGCCCGTTTTCGATGGTCGAATCCTCGCGAACGCGGCTGATGAAGGTCGCAAAATCACCGACGCATTCAATCGGGGTGATGTATCCGCCGTCCTCGCGCTTGTCGACCAACATGATGCCAGGCGCCTCGCGCAGGATGTCCTGCGCTTCCTTGGCCGAAATCTCGTTCTCGAACTCGATATTGATCGATTCCGAATGGCCGACGAACACCGGCACGCGCACGCAGGTCGCCGTGACCTTCACCTTGGGATCGAGAATCTTCTTGGTTTCCGCGACCATCTTCCATTCTTCCTTGGTCGAACCATCGTCGAGGAAAACGTCGATATGCGGGATCACGTTGAAGGCGATCTGCTTGGTGAACTTCTTTGGTTCGGCCGGATCGCCGACGAAGATGTTGCGCGACTGTTCGAACAACTCGTCCATGCCTGCCTTGCCCGCGCCGGACACCGACTGGTAGGTCGACACGACCACTCGCTTGATCTTCGCAGCGTCATGCAGCGGCTTCAGGGCGACGACCATCTGCGCGGTCGAGCAGTTCGGGTTCGCGATGATATTCTTCTTTGTGTAGCCGTCAATCGCGTTCGGGTTCACCTCGGGCACGATCAGCGGCACGTCCGGGTCCATGCGATAGAGCGACGAATTGTCGATCACGACGCAGCCGGCCGCCGCAGCCTTGGGCGCATATTCTGCCGTCGGGCCGGAGCCTACGGCGAACAGGGCGATGTCCCAGCCGGTGAAGTCGAAATGTTCGATATTCTTGCATTTGAGCGTCTTGCCGGTGTCACCAAAGTCGACGTCGGTGCCATGCGACCGGGACGATGCAACCGCCGCGATCTCGTCAATAGGGAACTCGCGTTCGGCGAGAATGGTCAGCATTTCGCGGCCCACATTACCGGTGGCACCAACGACGACGACCTTGTAACCCATGACTAAAGTCTCCACTCCAACGCAATATTGCGGAGTGCGCGCCATAGCGATACTGCTGCGTTTGTCCAGAAAGAAGGGCTTGTCGATCCGATAGTCTGCGGATTATCGACAGCGCACTCGCAGCCCATTCCTCTCCTCCTGACATCGGATTTTCAGTTGATGCTGTCCAAGTCGCTGCCACCATTGCCCCAACACTGGTTTCACAGTTTCCAGTTCCCTGATGGAGTGTGCGTAGATGGCATCAAGCCGCTGGAATCACTGCGCAAGGAAGCTGATCAGATATTCAGCGTGTCTATGGCTGGCAGGCGAGTGTTGGATATAGGCGCGTGGGACGGTTTCTTCTCCTTTGAGGCGGAGCGGCGTGGATCGGCAGAGGTCTTGTCCACCGATCATTTCTGCTGGTCGGGTGAAGGTTGGGGTGACAAGAGCGGCTTCGATCATGCTCACGCCCGTTTTGGATCGAAAGTCCGGTCGCTAGATCTGGACGTCGCCAATCACCGCGTGGAGGAATTGGGGCAGTTCGACACTGTATTGTTGCTGGGCGTCCTTTATCATGTGACGGATCCCTATCGCACTCTAGAGGCTGCCGCTGCAATGAGCCGTGACCATCTCGTGATCGAGACGGTCACGGCCCTTCGGCATGAGCCGGTTCCTTCCATGCGCCTCTTCACCGAACTGGAACTGGATCGCGATCCGACAAATTTCTGGGCGCCCAATATCCTGGCTTTGCGTGAAATGTGCCAGCGCTTTGGCTATTCCCGTTTCAAGGTCTTGCCGGAAGCGCTGGATAATGCGGGGTGGCGCAGATGGGCCATGCCTTTCCGCAAAAAGGATCGCTATCGCCGGGCGATTTTTCACGCCTGGCGATAGCGCGATTGTCAGTCCGCGGTCGGGCCGCCCGCTTCCTTGGTGAGGAAGTCCTCGATAGTCTTCCACAGATGGACACTGATGCCCGGTCCACCGACGCGGTGGGTCTGGCCGGGATAGGCCATCATCTCGAACGGCACGGCTGCGCCCTGCATCTTGGCCATCAGTGCGGTCGCATTGTCGAACACGACATTGTCGTCCGACATGCCATGGATCAGCAATAGCGGATCCTTGATCTTCACCGAATCGTCTACGGCGCCTGACGCCGGATAGGCGCTGGGCTTGTCCTGCGGCTTGCCGATATAGCGCTCGGTATAATGGGTGTCGTAAAGCTGCCACTTGGTCACGGGCGCGCCGGAGACGGCAGCAGCGAAGACGCCTAGCGCCTTTTCCAGCAGCTTCAGCGACATATAACCGCCATAGGACCAGCCATAGGTCGCGATCCGCTTGGGGTCGACATAAGGCTGCGCCTTGAGCCATTCAACGCCCTTCAACTGGTCCTCGACTTCCACCGTGCCCATGGCGCGATATAGATGATCCTCGAATGCCTTGCCGCGATCGGGCGTACCGCGATTGTCGATGGCAAAGACGATCCAGCCGCGATCCACCAGATACTGGTTGAGCGCGCCACTCCATGTGTTCGTCACCTGACGGCCGCCGCCGGGGCCGCCATAGTGGATCATGAAGACGGGATAGCGCTTCCCCGGCTCCATCGGCGGGGTCATGATCTTGGTGTAGAGCGTCGTGCCGTCCCAAGGCCGCAGTCCAGTGAGCGCCCCATTCGATCTTCGCGCGATGTACGCACAGTTAGAAGTGGCCGAGGCGCTCGAATTGGAAGCAATGCAGCGCCGCCTGTCACGCTTTGCCGCCGCCGCCCACCGCATCGCCCTG
>NZ_DATKFP010000016.1:0-1511 GCF_035511395.1 Sphingobium sp. | reverse complement strand
TCACCCAGAAAGTCGAGGGCATCAGCCTGCAAGGCTTTCGATCCACCGGCCACCCCGGCAATGATCTCGGCTACGAACATTGCGCCGTTGACGACAAGCGCAATCCAGAGCGCTCGCCGCCAGCGAGGATCATTCGTCGTTGCTGCTGGGCGTCCCGGTCGACAAGCCCGTGCAGGAGTTCATGACGGAACTGCATCCGAGCGAGATCGCCAATGAAGTGCAATTTCCCGCCACGCTGGATCATGTCGTTTTAAGGCGCCGGGCCATCGGCCTGCTGGTGCCGGAGGAGGGCGATCTGGCCCGCTATGACGTCATTCCCGCCCGCCAGCTGGCGGGGCGCAGGATCGCCATGATCAGCAACGAACATGGCGAGGAATTCGTCAACCCGATCGCCAATTTCCTGCTGCAATGCGGGGCGGTGCCGTCGGTGTCGGCAGAAGGCAATGCCATGGCGGTGGAACGCCATGCCCAGCGGCATGGCATTTGCGCCATCGGCATCGGCTGGTTCGCGACCTTGCCGGGAATGGTTCGACGTCCGGTCGAAGGGATGGACTTTCATCTCGACCTCTCGCTGGTGCTGGGCACAGCCCCTAATCCGGCCGCGCGGCGCTTCTTCGACTTTGCCGTCCGCTGGCAGGCAGCGCGCGATGCCATGGGAATCGGCGGTTTGGCGGGCGACCGTTTCGATCAACCGCCGATCGCCAGCACCTGTATGGCGTTGGCCTGACGATTTCAGCCCAGCGCGAACACCGTCTTTACATGGGCGGAGTCGCTATATTCCTTGACCAGCGCTATCTGTTTTCCACGAAAGTGGCGCAGGAAGACATAGCGATTGTCGTAGAGCGTCCTGTTCTTCAGCAGGCTGTGCGACGTCGCCTCGGCGAACAGATGATCGCCCTGCGCCATAACCAGGCCGGGGGTGATATGAATGCTCTCCGCCGTCTGGACATGCAGCGTGCCGAGCAGCACGTCGAACTCCGCCACGCTGATGTCGATGCCGATTGGGGCGACACGATCCGCGTGGCCCCGGCGGAGAAGGGGTGGACCTGGTGTTGGAGATTGGCGGCCAGTCCAGCTTCGTGCAGTCTGTCCACGCCTGCCACATGGGGCAAGGTCGTCGTCGGCACCACTGCCAATGGAGTACCGGAACTGCCACTTGGAGATATGGTTATGCGCCATATCCGCGTGGACGGCATTGCCGCGGGCAGCATGACGCAACTACGTGACCTTGTCGCCTTCCTCGCCACCCGTGATATCCGCCCCGTCATCGATCGGCATTTTTTGCTGGAGCAATTGGCCGACGCCTTCCGTTATCAGCTGTCCCGCGACCATTTCGGCAAGATTATCCTCGACTTCTGAACCGTTGCGCATGGCCTTTCGACAAGAGACGGAAATCCGTCCATCTTTAGGATTGTCAGACGATATCGATCGACTATAAAGTCTGTACGAATCAAAAAGCACATGGAGAGGAGAGCATCATGTCTGCTGTCACAGGCCAGGGACCGATGGAC
>NZ_DATKFP010000015.1:0-8749 GCF_035511395.1 Sphingobium sp. | reverse complement strand
GATGGCGCGCGGATCGACTATCGTGCTTGGGGCGCGCGCGGCAAGCCCGGCTTACTATTCCTGCACGGCAATGCGGCGCATCTGGGCTGGTGGAGCTTTCTGACTCCCTTTTTCGCCGCCGATTACCGCATCGTCGTTCCTTCGCTGAGCGGCATGGGGACTTCTGAATGGCGCCAAAATGGCTATTCCATCGATCGCCATGCGACGGAAGGCATAGCCGTAGCACAGGCAAGCGGCGCATCGCTGGCTGGCCCGCCGGTCGTCATCGGCCACTCGCTCGGCGGCTTGCCGGTGTTGCGGGCTGCCGCGTCGCGGCCGGACCAGATGCGGGCCGGGATCATCGTCGACACCGCCCTGCCCACCGACGAACTGATCGTGGAGGCGCGGCGCGGCACTACGCATCGCCACTATCCCGATCTGGCGACCGCACTGGCCCGCTTCAGCCTGTCACCGGTACAGCCCTGCGCAAACCCCTATATTGCCGATTTTCTTGCCCGCATGGCGCTCAGGCAAAACGACGATGGCTCCTGGACATGGCGGTTCGACCGTTCGCTCTGGGGTGGCATCGATCTGGGCGATTCATGGGCCGATCTCGCGGCAGCGAAAGTACCGCTCGCCGTCGTCCGGGGACAGCTCTCCGACCTATCCGGCGGGAAAATGGCCGAGCGTGTGCGTGCAGAAGCCCCGCCCGGCACACCCTTTATCGATATTCCGGAGGCCCATCATCATGTGATGGTCGACCAGCCACTGGCGCTGGTAACCTGCCTGCGGTCATTGCTTGCCGGCTGGCTCTGATCGCTTTCGTCCCGGCCTTTTCTCAGCGGCGTCAGCCCGTTGCGCGCGCGATCGCCTCCGCCTCGCCCAACAGCGTGCGCACGAAATTGTCGAAGCGGCGCCCTTTGTCCAGCGGCGCAATGCCTACTGCCGCCTCCGCGACCTTATATTCTAATATACAGGTCATGCGGAATTTTTGCAGAACGAGATAATAATTGATCATCGATACGTCGCGCCCGGTCTTCTCTCCGAAATAATCGACGGCATCCTCGAAATAGGGAAATTGCGCCGGATCGAGATAGGGTCGCACCGGCTGCACGCCGGACCGACGGCGCAATTGCCCGGCATAGGCGGCGACGTCCACCATGGGGTCACCAATCGTCGCAGTCTCCCAGTCTATGATTGCGGCCAGCCGCGCAGGCGGGCGGTTAGCGAACATCACATTGTTCATCGCATAGTCGCCATGCATCAGACCCGGTCGACCCGTGTCGGGCACATTGGCTGCCAGCCAGTCGGTGACATAATCAAGGCCCGGCCGATCGTGCCTCTCATAACCGGGATAGCGTTGCGGGTAGCTGTCCATCTGGCTGCGCCAGCGTTCCGCCTGCCGTTCCAGAAAGTGTTCGGGCTTGCCGAACGAACCCAATCCCGCTGCGACATAATCGAGATTGGCCATCTCGATGATACCGTCAATCATCGCGAACGCCAGATAATGAAGGTCGGAACCGATGAAGTCCGGGCGATAGCTCATCTGGTCCGTGACTGGGTTGAGATCAGCAGCCCAGCCGTCAACCAGATCCATGATATAGAAGGGGCCTCCGACTATCCCGGCATCATCGCTGAAACCGTGAAAACCGGGATGCGGCACGCGCGACCCGGTCAGCGCCTTCAGCACCATCGCCTCGCGCTGGATCGCCTTCTCGCTTGCGGGCGGCGCGCGATCAGGCGCCTTGCGCAGGATCAGCGGGCGGGTGCAATCAGGGCGGCTGAGGCGCACCACGACATTGCTGGTTCCGCCGCTCACGGACTCGGCATGTAACAGGCCATCGCCCAGCGCAGGCAAATGCGTCCGCAGCCATGCATCCAACCGTTCAAATGCTTCGGGACCGAAAGGTGCGCTCATCGCTCTGCCTCCTTTTTTTGGCGACAAAGCATTTAAGATAGACAAGTGTCCAGTCAGATCATCAATCGATCATGGGAGCGATCATCGCCATCAATTCTTCGCTGACCAGTTCCAGCCCGGCTTCGGGATCGATCCGGGGCGGCTTCGCCGCAGCGGCGCTGGCAAAATCGTCGATCCGGCCGATCATCAGCATCAGGCGCGTCCGGCTGCGAACCGTTTCGTCATGCAGCGCAGGAAAGCGTGCCACGAGCCTGTCCGCCAAGGCGAGATGATGCCCGTGGATCAGCGTGCGGGCCTCATCCGTCGCCGCGATTCCAACATGCATCAGGCGGGTCGCATCACGATGCTCCCGCAGCGTGTCGACATAGCTTTGCAGCCAGTGCCGCACGCCTTGCAGATCGACCCGCTTCATTGCGCATAGATCGGCAAAGATCCGCGCAACGCCAGTCAGGTTCTGCGACAGCAATTCCATTAACAGCGCGTCCCGGTTCGGGAAATGCAGGTAGAGCGTCGCGCGGGCGATCTGCTCCATCGACACGTCCGCCGGTCCATGCTGGTAGAAGCAGACGCGTGCGGCATTGACGATCCGCCGCCGCGTCGACTTGCGCTGGTCCTCACGGGTAACGGGTTTTGACGCGGTCATGCGGGATGTTTCTCCTTGTCGCCATGGGGAGGTGTGGCGCCGGAAAGGGCGTAGGTCAGCAAGTCGGCGGGATCAATCCGGATACGCCAGGCACGCCGAGGCACATATATATTTATTGATAGTCGTTGGCGCCCCTCTCCTTGTGGTCATCCCTATAACCAGAGAGATTTTCACCAAGATTCATTGAAGCGAAATGTCGGTAGACGTGCCCGGAGACATCATTGAGAGTGAAATGAAAGACTATTGTTTCCGCGTATCGACGAAACCCTTGGAGGGGCAAGAGAGGACTATAACCGCTGGTACGACATTTAGCATATTCCCGGCGTGACCGTAGCCGGCTTCACGAGTGCGCGCCGTTTCGCGACCGCCGTGGAAGGGGAGATTGGCTATCTGGCACTTTACGGGCTAAAGACGGATGATCCGCAAGCCGCTCTGGCTGTGTTGGAGGCGCGTTCCGGCACAGCGGGGATACCTTTTTCTTTCGGCCTGGACATGAACGGGATCAGCGCAGTCCTCTACGAAGCGATCGGCCCTGAACAATTGGCCGCCGATCAGAAGGCATCGCAAGGGTGATATCTCGCTATTGCCAAGACCTTGCACCACCCCAACCTAATTGCGTGAAGTTTGCCAGACAGTTATCCAGCGAATGAATCAAAAAAGCGAACCGGGAGGATGCCGATGGCGCTCTTGAGGCAATGCACGACAGCCAGGAACGCGGGGCAGTGACGCGCGCACCCGCCGAACTGTTCGACCTGACCGGCAAGGTCGCGCTGGTGACCGGCGGCAGCCGGGGATTGGGCCGTGAGATCGTCCTGGCGTTCGCCGCTGCAGGCGCAGATGTCGTCATCGCCAGTCGGAAACTGGACGCTTGCGAAGCGGTGGCTGCGGAAGTGGAGGCGCTCGGCCGCCGCGCACTGCCCATTGCTGCCCATGTCGGCGACTGGGACGGACTGGCGACGCTCGCCGACACTGCATGGAACTGGCAGGGTCATGTCGACATTTTAGTGAACAACGCGGGCCTGTCGCCTTTGGCACCCAGCCCGCATGAAACGAGCGAAGCGCTGTTCGACAAGGTCGTGGACATTAATTTCAAGGGTCCGTTTCGCCTGACCGCCCTGATCGGCCAACGCATGGCGCAGGGAAGTGGCGGATCGATCATCAACGTCTCGTCAAGCGGTGCGTTGACGCCCGCTGCGTCGATAGGCCCCTATGCGGGCGCCAAGGCGGGGCTCAACGCCATGAGCATGGCTATGGCTATGGCTTATGCACCCAAGGTCAGGGTCAATATCCTGTCGCCTGGCACTTTCCGCACGGATATTTCAACAGCCTGGGCGGACGATCCGAACATGGGGGTCGATATCGCACTCGGCCGTATCGGGGAACCACCCGAGATTGTCACCAGCGCGCTTTACCTTGCCAGCGCCGCGTCATCCTATACCACCGGATCACTCATCCGCGTCGATGGGGCAGGCCCTATACCGATAGGCGCAAAACGGCAGATCACGTCTAAGTAATAGCAACCAGGCAGCAAGGGAAAGCAGCTGGAGGTTGATAATAAAATCGCAAACATTATCCTTATTATGAAGATTAAAAGCAACCGTTAGACGATAACCTCACATAACTTGCGTTATCTACCAAGTATAGTACTAATATTCATCAAAATTTTCAAATAGTCCTGACAAGTATTGGACGTTTTGTCTGATTTTTTATCATAATAACGATGTTTTTATTGGAGAATGTGATGACACTCAAGGTGGCATGGCTATTTACTGGAATCGCGGCGGTTGCCCTTGCGGTGCTGCCCGCCATGGCGGCGGGGAATGCCCCAAATGCGGCGCCGAGCCAGCAGCCCGATCCGCTGCCCAATGCCTATCCACCAATCGCGCGGGCACCTCTAGGGGCGCCCAACATTCTGCTTGTCCTCACTGACGATATCGGCTTCGGCGTCGCGTCTGCCTTTGGCGGACCGGTCCCCACCCCCAATCTGGAGCGTCTGGCGGCCAGCGGGCTGAAATATAATCGCTTCCATACGACGGCCATGTGCTCCCCCACCCGCGCGGCGCTGCTGACCGGCAGAAACCATCATGCCGTGGGAACCGGATCACTGACCGACTTTCCGATGGGTACGCCGGGCTATACTGGCATGATACCGAAAAGCGCTGCAACCATTGCCGAGGTTCTACGCGATAACGGCTACAACACCGCCTTCCTTGGCAAGCATCATAATGTGCCCAAGGGTCCATTCGCGTCGGCGGGACCGTTCGATTACATGCCCAATAATCTGGGCTTCGAATATTTCTTCGGCTTCGTCGGCTCCGATACGGATCAATGGCGTCCAAGGCTGTATCGCAACGGGGTACAGGTCGTCGACGAAGCGGCCCAGCCGCCCCTGGATCAGCGGCTCGGCGATGAGGCGATCCATTGGCTTCACCAGCAGAAGGGCGCCGCGCCGGACAAGCCGTTCTTTCTTTATCTGGCGCCGGGTTCGGCACATACGCCGCACCAGGCACCCGCCGAATGGATCGCTCGCTTCAAAGGCAAGTTCGCTCAGGGCTGGAATAAGGTCCGCGAGGAGACGCTGGCCCGTCAGAAGGCACTTGGCCTCGTACCCCGGACCGTAAAGCTGCCCAACTGGCCCGATGAATTGCCACAATGGGACAGCCTGCCGCCGCAGGAAAAGGCTTTCCAGGAACGGACCATGGAAGTGTTCGCCGCGCAGGTGGCTTTCCAGGATATGCAGCTAGGGCGGATCCTCGACGAACTGGAGCGGATGGGGCAACGCGACAATACGATGATTGTCTTCGTCGAAGGCGACAATGGACCGGACGCGGCCGCAACCGCAGCCGGCACTTTGGCGGAAGGCGGAGAAATCTCCAACAAGCGCCTGACGCCGCAGGAACATTGGCAGATGATCGACAAACTGGGCGGACCGGAAGTCGCCAGCAACTATGGCACCGGCTGGGCGCAGGCCATGGCGACGCCCTTCCCCTTCTACAAGCAGATCGCGTCCCATCTCGGCGGCACGCGCAACGGGATGGTGATTTCCTGGCCCGGAAAGATCAAGGAGCGCGGCCTTCGGACCCAATATGGACATGTCATCGACATTTTCCCGACGCTTCTGACTGCCGTAGGAATCAAGGCACCCGAGGAGGTGGAGGGCGTGAAGCAGCAGCCGGTCGATGGCACGGACTTCAGCTACACCTTCGCTGCATCGAAGGCGCCGGATCGCCATCGTGTCCAATATTATGAAATGCTGGGCAACCGCGCCATCTACGCCGATGGCTGGCTTGCCTCCACGGTGCCGCTCCGGCGCCCGTGGGAGATGGGCCACAGCAATGATGCAGGCATCAACAAGGCTCCCAATTACGTCTGGGAACTCTATAATCTCGACAAGGATTTCAACCAGACGGTCAATCTGGCCGCCAATAATCCAGGCAAGCTGGAAGACATGAAAAAGCTGTTCGATGAGCAAGCTCAGCAGTTCAACGTCAATCCGGTGAACGACCGCACCGATTCCCAGCGCATATTGGGTGAGGCGCGCGCCTATCTCACACCCCGCAATCAATATGTGTATTGGGGCAAGGGCATCATGCTCGACGTCGATGTCGCACCGTCCTTGGTCGCGCGCTCCTTCGCGATCACGGCGGACCTGACTGGCGGCAACGGCGTGATCGCCGCTGTCGGCAGCAGCCAGGGTGGATGGTGTTTCGCCCTGGAGGATGGCCGTCCCGTCATCCACCACGCCCTTTCTGTCATGCCGGCCGACCAGTTCCATCTCGTCTCGTCTGACACGATCAAGCCTGGGCAGCCGGCGAAGGTCATGTTCAACTTCGACTATGACGGCGGCGGCGCGGCGAAGGGCGGCCTTCTCTCCATTCTCATCGACGGCCGCAAGGTTGCCGAAAAGCGGATAGAGAGGACGATCATAAATCCATCGCCGCATGCCGAGAATTTCGACATTGGCCTGGATACCGGCATACCCGTGATCGAGACGACCAAGGGTTCCGGCAGCTTTACCGGCGATCTGAAAAAGCTGGTGTTCGATCTGGGACCGCAGGGCCGGAAAGCGCGATAGCACACTCGGCCCGTTCAGGCGGCTCGCACGACGCATCGAAAGCCGACATGGCTGGTGGAGGTATCGACCGGTTGCGCACAGTGGGCGGCCGGCCGGTATCTCGGGCAAAATTGGGGCGAAAAGGTGGGAGCCGCCCTTCAGCACCTTGCGGGGGATCTCGATATCGGGCGTGCAGGGATCCTGACTTCGCGCGCTGCCACCGCCACGCGGATTATGTGGGGTGCGCGGGCCTTTTCGACAGGCCTGGCGGAAGTTTTCCAGTCGGCATATCGAAGCCGCCAAGCGCGGCCGGTGACAAGGAACAATCATGCCAAGGGCGGCGCGCTTAATGATCGATCGGCCACATGCATTCGAACAGCCGATCGCTCTGGCGCGGCGCCCAAATCGCGTCGCCTGTCGCGATGCTGTCGAACAAGCGGGCCATATCCGGTGCCACATCTTCGCCGAAACTGGGCCATTCTCGCTCATCGGGGCGCATGCAGACAAGTTCGACCATGATGAGGATGAAGCATCGCAGGGCGCGATCATGGCAGAGATGGGCCACGGCCTGTCCCCATTGCTTCATCTGCACACTGGGCGGGGCGCGGAAGTCGAAACTGGGCGGGAACAGCCTGGCCGCATCTTCGCATCCCGTTCGGTGACCGAATAGCGCGGCCGCGTTTCTAGTCCCTTCCCTCAGCAACATGCGCGTTAGAGAAAGATAGGCGTTCGGCTCTTTGGCATAACCCGCCAAAAGGAAGCGCTGCGTCACGCGGAGCAACGCCTCGATCTTCGGTTCGGCTACGGCAAGCCCGCCCCTTTTCCCGCGCGCCGGCTCAACGATGCCATATCGCTCCAGAATACGGATCGCCTCGCGAAGGCCTCCCCGACCGGCCTGCATTTGCTGCATGAGTTCAGCTTCCGTTCCGAGACGGTCCCCAGCCATCAGTCCCGCATCGGCAATGCGCTGCGAGATGACGCGCGCGATCGCTTCCGACTTCTTCACCTGCCGCACGAATTCGTAGATTGGCGTGGCCGGATCCGGCTGCACCAGTCGCTGGACCATTTCCGCCTCGGTGCTAGTACCCACGGGCGGGTGCGCATGGAACCCCCGCCACAGCTTCAGAGCCTCAACATGCAGCGCCAGCGCCGTCGCAAAATCCAGCGAAATGACCGCCTCGACCTGCTTTTGCCGGATTTTGACGACTTTCAGAGCCACGCGCCGGTAACGCGCGTCATCCAGGTCGCTGACGCGGGTTCTGTCGACATAGCAATGTCGCAATGCCGCGCTGAAAATCGTCAGCGGCGGCAGATTTGCGGCCTGGCTTAGTTCATCGACGAAAGTCTTAAGCTGACCGATATGCAATCGGCTGCCTACCTCCCCGCCCTGTTCTTCCAACAGTGTGGCAAGATGATCAATCTGCTCGGGACGTGCGCGACGCATTGCCAGTTCAAGCAGAGGGCGTTCCAGAAGATCGCGACAACCAATGATATCATCAAGGGTAGTGCCACTCAGGAAAAGATAATTGCGCACAGCATAGACGGCGACTTCGGCTGACGGTGCTGCTACATATAAACCGCCGTTGCGGCCGCGCCGATTTTCGAGAAAGCCTTCCCATTCCCCTATGGCAATAGCTTCCCGTGCGACCGAGCGGCTAAGGCCGAACCGGCGCGCAAGCTGGCTTTCCTCACCAATCTTATGGCCAGGCAAAAGGCCCTGGACCACGATGTCCCGCTCAAGCTCGCGTATCAGGGTCTCGGCGCGCTTGGTCTCGGATTCCGCCTGTTCTTCCGGTTCGTCATCACCCACCATTCCGCTCCCCATGAACGCGTTGGGGAGATATCACAACCGGATGAGCATTGCTCGGAAAAGAAAAAGAGGCGGATCATCCGACAATCATGACAAGGTCCCGCTGACGCTCCGATTCATCCCTTAACGCGCGGTCGAAACATGGTATGGCACAGGATCAGACAACAGCCTCCGCTTCCTGGTTGGCGGGGATCATCGTCGAAATGCGGCGAAGATCGCGACGATGATTGACGTCGTCGAAGGGCAATCCCCGATGCAGCGATACGCGATTGTCCCACATGGCGACATCGCCCACCGTCCACTTGTGGCGGAAAACAAATTCCGGCCTGGTGGAGATTTCCAGTA
>NZ_DATKFP010000014.1:0-4074 GCF_035511395.1 Sphingobium sp. | reverse complement strand
CGATCTGCAGGCGGTTGTATACCGCACGCCATGCCGACTTGAGCAGGTTGCCGCGCAGGCTCGACGCGTGAAGGTACGGCTTCGAGCCGCCCACGCTCTCGACATAGACGCCCTGCACGGTGGCGGACATGCCAAGGCGATCATAGGCCTGCTCGAACTCGGCAATGGCCTGCTCGACGGCCGCGTTCTTGGCGGCGTACTCATCGATGATATCGGCAACGGTGGTGGGGAGTGCGATAGCGTTCATGGCTCAGCCCCCCACCACGCACGAGAAATGCACGTGCTTGATGTTGTCCCCGAACGGCAGCGCATCATCGCAGTCGTCCTTGGTCAGGCCGCTGTCGAGCACATAGGCATCGGTGCGGTACTGCATGACCAGCTGATAGCTGGGCTCGGTCGGGCCCCACTTGGTGAGGGTAGCCTGTAGGGCCGAAGTGCCGAGGAGAGCCGCGGCGATGATGGGGAGAAGGAGAATTGGGCGCATGTTCTGTTTCCCGTGTTCATGCCGGTGAAACGACCGGCGGCGCAGGGACATAAGCGCAGAACTTGGGGATGGTTGCAATACTAAATCGCGCGCGTCCATGAATAAATCGCGGGTCCTACCTAGTGATAATCAATAAGATAAGCGCATAGGAACCGCGATTTTTGTCTGACACCCCATTCTAGACATTAATTGCAGTTTATAGTGTCAGACTATCGCTGCGACTTCGGAACGAACTTGTTATTTTCCGGTCTCCGCATGCCGTGCGCAGCGGCATAGCCAAGTTCCTTTTCTGCCAGTCTTCTCGCGGCGATCGCGTCTTCCAGCTTGACGAAAACTCCAAGCGCCTTGGGCTTCCCGTTACATCCGATGCTGGCCTGCCACTTCTCGTGGACGCGGTTCCAACTCACACCTGAGACACCGCTGCTGTTGGTCTTGTTGAGGCGGCTATTCTTTTGGATGACGCTATGAGGGACATCGCGAAGATTGCTGATGCGCGTGTTAGTGCGGTCGCCGTCAACGTACCCGACCTCTTCGCTGGGCCATACGCCATGGAAAATTGCCCAGATCACCCGGCTCGCTTTGAAGTACCTGCCGAAAATCGTTCCCTGCCGATAGCCACCCCCATCTAGTCCCGTGAAGGCTTCTTTACCTGCTAGCCGGCGGTTCCAGGTAATTTGCGCTCGATGAGGATGCTTGACGCCGCGCGCTTCGAAAAGCGCCAATGATCGCTCCCGCCAGAAGAGCTTTCCGGTCAAAGGATCGTAATCGAGGAGTTGACGCAGCTCTTCCGGCGTCGGAATTGGGCTCTTAGCCATGGCGAGTCCTTTTCGCTATTGGTTAGGGCTGGTTCGAGGTTGCACCCTCGTTCCGGCCCGACTGCCTTAGCACATCGCAAGCCCAAAGAAAAAGCCGCCACGCGGGTGCGCAGCGGCTCAGGATGCGTTGGGGAAACGCTCGGGGCGTCTATGCGCCTATGGGGTGCTCGCCAGATTTACGGCGAGCTGCGGAAAGCGTTCGACCCTGATTTTCGGCAGGGTCACAATGTCGTCGGTAATCTCGAGCTGGGCTCGGAAGCGCTCGATCACGCGGGGCATGATGTCGCGCAGCTGGATCAGATCGTCGCGGGTTCCGGTGCGCGCTGCCGCCAGGCCGTGAAGCCGCTCGGCATGATCAGCTAGTTCTCGGTCAGTCATTTTGTCGCATTCCGATGGCAGATATGTTCAGACGCCGCCCTAGTGGCGCGACGTATCGAGCTGGGCGTGGAGAAGGGCATCGACCTTTTCGAGGATTGCCTTCCAGTAGGTCGTACCGATCCGATCGCCGTTACGAGCAACCCGTGTGGCTTCGTTCACGACCATGCACGCGGCGGCGCGGCCGAGGTGACGAGTGAGATCTCCGGCATAAATCCAGTCTGCTACTTCGCGCTCCGGACCTGCTGTGCTCACAGGGCGGCCCAATCCAGTTCGGCATCGTCCAGGGCGTCGTGCATGTCGGGGTCTGCCCCCTGGGCGCTCAGGCGCTTGCGAACCGCCACCGGATCCCCGTCCTTGGGAAACGCGCGATCGGCCTTTGCCGCTTTCGCCAGATCACCAATGAAACCGCCGCGATCGATCTGTTGCAGTACCCAGCGGCCGAAAGGCAGCGCCTCGGTCGGCGCCTCGTTGACGTTCACACGCAGGTCGCTGGGGCTCAATCCTGAGAAGGGTGGCATCGAGAATCACTCCGGGTTGATGTGATGCTTCATCCTATCTGTTCCACTTTCGTTCCGCAATCGGTATGGAACGGCAATGGCGATTCCCCCACCCTCTCCAGGTCGCATGAACCGGTTTGCGATCGAGATTCTTGATGCAGCGCGCGAGAATGCCGAGCCTGCGCCTATCGACCCCAACCCGGCCGTGAGGCTGGCGCTGGCATGGCTGGCCCACAACGGCGTCGCGGAAGCGTGGCAGGTCGAGCAATTCTGGAAGTGCATCACGACGCCGCCGGGTGAGCATCGCATGGACCCATATTGCCGCAGCCGAGATATGAACATCTGCGTCAACCGGTGGACGACCGTGGCGACGGGAAAGCGCTAGTTCAGATCGCGCCGTCCAGCGCGGTCTGGGCTACTAGGCACCGCCGGTCGTAGTACGCGATTGCTCGTAGTCGAGATAGCAGTTCACTGCTTCCACAAGCCCGGCAAGCGTATTGATCGGGAATTTCAATGCAGACCGGTGGAAGGCGATATCCAGATCGACCATATCCACCACCCGCCCGCGCAGGCGACCCATGACGATCGACAGCGTGGCGACCTCGGCCACCGGCAGCGCCGCGCCCACATCAATGAGCGCCTGAGCCACGTCATCTTCAGTGGTTGCGCGCAGGACTTCGACGGTGACCATCATCTGCTCTCCTCATTGACTTCATGCACTGGGCGCCCATCATCGGCGCCATGTGCAACCTATATCGCATGAACAAGGCAACAGCCGAGGTGGCGAACTGGTTCGGCCGTTCATCGCAACTCGGCGCAAATTTTGCCGCAGAGGTCTACCCCGGCTACCCCGGCCTCGTTGCGGAGGGCGATGGCGTCCGCGCCATGACTTGGGGCTTCCCGCTGGTCCTCAAGAGCAAGAAGACCGGCGCGCCCTTGAAGCCCAAGCCGGTCAACAACACGCGCGAGGACAAGCTGGGCACCGGCTTTTGGCGCGACAGCTTCGTGAAGCGCCGCTGCCTGATCCCCGTCACCGCCTGGGCGGAAGCCGAGGGCGCCAAGGGCAGCATGACCCGAACCTGGTACTCGCTGCCGGGGCAGGATCTCTTCGCAGTCGCCGGCGTCTGGCGGCCGACCGCGGAATGGGGCGAGGCCTATTCGATGGTCATGGTCGATGGCTGCGAGCAGATGGCCGACGTGCATGATCGAATGCCAACCATCCTAAGGCGCGAAGACTGGTCGCGATGGACCGACGGGACGCCCGAGGAGGCTTTCGCGCTGTGCAGGGTGTGGGACGGGCCGCTCGCGATCGGCGTCCGATCCAGGTGCCGTGCTGCTATGAGTGTGGCTTCGGCGGTACCACGTCTGGCGACCTCGTGCCCTTTGCAGGCTCGCCATTTGCCAGCGGCGGCTCGGCTTCGTCTTTCTCCCAGCGGTCGCTCTCTTCGGACGGTTGCCCCGTGACATTTCGCTGATCCCGGGGCTCATATTCGCCCCTGCCATCCCTGGCGTTTTCCTGCTCGCGCCAAGACTTTTTCGGATCGCCCGCCGTCCCGGTGACCTTCCGGGAATCCTGCGGCTCGTATTCTCCGCCGCCTGACATGATCTTCTCCTATTGTGGTGATGCTCCATGGTGAAGACTTCGCAGGAGGGCGAACGGTTTCAGTTCGCCTGCGGAAGCGGGCCGCGCCGTGCGATCGACGCGACGTGCCCGGCCTTCAACGCCAAGGGCGCGCCAGCCCTCGTTCGACCAAATAGGCGCCGGCGTCGCGATCGTCGACGTAGATGTGGGCAAGCGTCCGACCGTAATCATCTCTGCCGACACGCTCGATGCTCACCCGGCCGCTGGCGAGGACAGCCTGCAGGCCTACGCGGCTCGCCTCCCCGGCCCGGTAGTCGC
>NZ_DATKFP010000013.1:0-16736 GCF_035511395.1 Sphingobium sp. | reverse complement strand
CCCGGCCATGGGACTCGATGATCGCGACTATATGCGCGAGCGCTATCGCGACCGTGCGAAGAAAACCCCGACCGGGCGGATGGAAGGCGCCTGGTTCGATTCCGTCAACCGCGGCTTCGACTATCAGCGTAGCCGGTACTGGAGCCTGCGCGGTAATGCCGGCGGGACACTGCGCTGGTTGCCCTTCGCGTTGAGCCTGCTCCTCATTGCCATTCCCTTTTTAGGGGAAGCCCAAAGGGCGGGATGGCTGCCTGACGGCGCGGCGGCAATGCCTTTCCCGGAATCGGGTTCGGTCACCGTCGAAAACGGGGTCACGCGCAAGCGCATTTCCAGCTTCCTCACCATCGAAACCGCGGATGCGAACGCGGTCGTGCAGCTCTTCGATCCGGCATCAGGCCGGCACATCATCTCGGTCTATGTCTCAAAAAACGACCGCATTCGCGTTCCGGTCCCGCAAGGCACCTTCAGGATGCGGCTGATCGAGGGCCAGAAATGGCATGGCCCGGCGCACTTTTTCGGATCGAACACATCCTATGAGACGGTTGCGGAGCTCATGAGCTTCGAGCCGCGGACCGGGCATATCATCGACCTGCATCGCCGGCCCGATGGCAATCTCAAGACGCGCATCATGCTTACCCGGCCTGAGAGCCTCTGATGGAGGCAGCAGAAGCCATACCCGTGTGTCGGGCATCCTTGTTCCGCTCCTGCCGCAGGCGCGACGAGATGGCCGGACTCCGCGAGGCGGGCCTTGCCCGAGGCATTCAAAAATTGTCGGCGCCCTTCAGGAGAAACAGAAATGACCAGACAACCACGCGCCTATGACGCACTGGCCGCCCATCTGGCTCCGGACGATCCGGGCGAGGGGGAGCGCCAGATCGACACGGCGATCCTCACCCTGCAACGCGCGCGCTATGGCCCGCTGAATCGCAGCCGCGCGCTATTCTGGCTTGGCCAGCTCCTGCTTGGGCTCAGCACGGTCATTCTGGGAGCGCGTTTTCTCTGCTGGTTCGAACCACAACTTTGGCAGACCTTCTTTGGGGTTCTTGCCGGCGCCGTTCCGACCGTGGTCGCCAAGGTCGTGTTCGTCGGCGCCTTCCTCCACTTCGTTTATCATTGCACCTTTGGGGCAGTGACGGATTACGGTCCGGCACCCACGCCGCCAGAACCGATTTACGAGTGGCTGGCCGCTCAAGGCAAATCGAACCTGACCTACTGGCACGAAATCTACTGGCCGTACCGCAAGCGTCAGGCGAACCGGAAAGAGATTCTGGGCTTTGTCATCTGGCGAAAGACGCCGTGTCCGCCGGACCGGTATCCGCCAACGCCGGTGCCGGTCGGGGCCGCGCCGGAGCCGGAGAACCCCCACATGGTGTATCTTGACAGCCCGCAGGGGCGTGCGGATCGGGAGGCCTTTCTGGTGACGTTCGAGCATCGGATGGATGACTGGTGGCGGCTCTCATTCAGGCTGACCCTCGCCGTGCTGATCATGCTGTTGGTCGTCATCTACCTCCCCGTCTATCCGGCGACACAGGCGGGCGATCTGATCCGCACCGGCGTGATGACGGCTTTCATTGCGGGGTGCATATTGGCGTTCTTCGGTTTCGGCAGAGTGCCGATGCGCTGGCTCCCTTACCCCGTCCGGCGCTACTGGTTTCGGGGGCTTCCACCCGAGGCAGCGCAATTTCGGGATCATATGATCGCGCGTTCGAACTGATTGCGTGGGCCGCGGCAGGAACAAGGTGCTGGCCACGAACAATGCCAGCCTGTTGAAACGCGCCATCGACGCCAAGTCGCGCGCGAAATTACTGTCTATCATTCATCCAATGAGGAGGGTCTACGACCGCCACGCAGGTACGGTGGCCCAGGAGCCGCAACTGGCATTTAGCCGGCTGTGCTGATGCTGTCCACGAAGTGCTGCTGTATGCTGGTTTCCCAAGGATCATCTTCTCTCGGGACAACGGCCTCAGACCATCCTTTGGGAAGCCGGTTCAGGGCTTTCAGCGCCCCAAGCGCGCGGGCCACGCGCTTGGGGCCGCCGGCACCGGTCATGTTTTTGATGGCCGTGCTCACGCGCTGGCTGCGCGCATGATGGCTCTGCTCTTTCGGATCGATGTCAGCCAGCACGCTACAGAAATCTCCCTCTTCGATTTTCAGTTGCGATAGTGCCCAGGACAGGATGCCCTCAAAGAAGTTCGCCTCCAGCTCGTGCCGCATTCGGACCTCGAGCGCGGCAATGTGTCTCTGCCCAGGGAGAAGATAGGCTGGAAGTCCCTTATTGCCGCTATCTTCCGGACGGGGCTTCCATCGACAGACAATCGTGTCTTCCCAGATCGGCCTGACGAACCAGGACAAGGTTCCGATGAGATTCTTGAGCAATGCCACGAGAGCTTCGCACTCAATGTCCAGAAGGAGCCGCTCCCTTGGCGACAGTTCCTCTGCTCGGTCCACGCGGTGCATCAGGCCGGCGAAATCCTCGATGAAATAGAGTTCATTGTCCGGCCGTTGCATAACCTGCGGGCCCAGGATCGGTGAACGGATCCAGTCCGTATCAGCGTCCCCCTCGAAATCGAATCTGGCGATATTGCTATCGAAATCGCAACCGAATGGCTGCCATCGAACCGACAGATTCCCCGAGCGCAGGACGAGCGCATATACGCCGACGCGAGCCCTATCACGGTGAAGTTTCCGCAAATTCCAGTAAGGCATGCTGTGGGCCAGTGCCAAAGCCTGGGCAGAGGGTCCCGTCAGACATGCCTCGATCACCGGCGGTATATTCCAATCCCCCTTCACTCCAAGTTGGACGCGTTTCGCACAATAGAGGGCTGCGCAAGTACCGGCGGATTGTGCGTGGACCAAACCGTCATCGAGCGTGAACATTCCTTCCTCTATCCTTCGTCCGTTCGCTTCAGGCTGGGTTCGACACCGGGACCGTCTCAATCGCCGCCGCAAGACAGGCCCAGACCCGTTCTAGGTCATGTGATGGTCCTGTCAGGTATCCACTTGCCGCAACATGTGGCGCTGCGCTTCGGACGAGCCGTTCATTCGCTCTCGAGATCTTCGCCCCGCTTTTGGCGGGCGCGCTACACCTCATACCCGTGACCCGCGAGAAGTCGAGCCATGCCGGCACCTTCCCAGCTTCCGGGCCGGCGAATGACCATCGCCGCATCCTGCGCCAGCATCGTTAGAAGGTCCGCGGCACTCTCAAGTGGTCCATGAGTCGTTGCGCCATTTCGTGCTTGATCTGCATCGACACAACGCCGCGTAAGTTCGGCCAGGTTCGCCGAATCCTCTTTGCTCAATTCGATCGTGATGGTCGGCAAACTCATTCTCCTCGATTTCTTCGGAAACCGTCCTCGTCGGAGTCTCCAACAATATGAGAGTCTTTGCAAATCCGGCCTGGAAAGGCAGGGCTGGCAGCTCATTTACGGACCCGCGACAAGACGCGTGCGGCAACATTGCTGCGCACGGCGAGCTTGCGGCCATAGCGCAATGCGGTTGTTGGCGAACTCCAGCGCAGGGCCTGCGCGATGCCAGCGCCATCCTCTCCCGCCGCGAAGAGATCCTGGGTAAGGCCGACGCGCAGCGAATGTGTGGACAAGGCCTGGATCGCGTCGTCCAGCTTGCCAACAGCCAGCGTAACCAGTCCCTTGTCATAGGCCGTGAGCGCCACACGGCGGTAGATGCCGTTGACGCCCTGCCGGGTTAGAGATGTCGTTCCGATGGAATAGGTCGTTCGTGCGAGCGCAGTTTCCGGTACGGTTTCCCGTGCGCGACGTCGATCGACCCCGACCCTGCGGAACAGCGGGCCTTCTTCGATGCCGCTTGCAACCAGCCATGCGCCGACGCGCCGCATCGTCTCCGCGGAAAGCCATGCCCAGGCGCCTTCCTGTTCCTGGTCGGTCTTGGAGTAAGGGATGAAAAGCGTCGCCGAGCCATCCTCCTGTGGATCGATTTGTCTTGCCTCCACCATGGTGAGTTCGCTGACCCGCAGGCCGGCATCATAGCCGAGCGAAAGCAGGGCGGCATCCCGCAGCCCTTGCAAATCGCCGCCACAGGCATCGAGCAGCGCGGCAAGGGTAAAACCTTTGGCGGCATGAGGATCGAGTGCCTTGCCCAGCCGCAAGGGCGCTGCCTGGCGCTGGAGGGCACCTTTGCGCCTGCGGACGGCCTTGAGCGCTGCCCGCACCATCGGCGCGTCGGTGGGCGCGGCATCGCCCGTCAGTCCCATCATGCGGTGGACCGAACCGAGACTCGCGATACGTCGCGCGAGGGTCGCGGGCTTTTTCCCCCTGGCATCGAGCGCATTCACATAGCGCACCACATCTTCGGGATCGGCGGGCAGTGGTTTTCGGCTTTCCTCGCCGCACCAGTCACGCCAGCAATCGAGATCGGCGGCAATCGCCGCCTTGGTCGCGTCGGCCATGGCCGAAAGCGTCGTCTCGAGCCCGAGCTGGCTGATCGGCGGCAGATCTGTGGGAACGATGCCGCCGATCGTGCGGAGCAACCGCATATCGACCGTTTCGGCGTCCGCGTTCCGCGACCGCATCGGCAGTGCGGCGTCCTCGGTTCTGACGACGATGATTTCCATATCGGAGGATCTTGTGGAACTCTCAGCCATTGCTCGCTATATGTCATTCTGGAGGACATGATGCAGCTTAACTCGGCACAAGCCTTGAAACTGGGCCGCGAGGTCCATGAAACCTTCGGGAGCTGGAGGAAAGCGCGTGAGGCGGCCGTCCAGCGCAACGGCGTCTATGTCATCGACCGCGAGAAGATTCGCGCCGCCAGGGCCGAGAAGACCGCCGAAACGGCCTAAGCTGGCATGACCTTCGGATATGCGCTGCTCGGCGCGCTCGTTCTGCTGCTTCCGGGCTTCGCTGGTTATTTCGGACTTCGGATCGGGGAAGCGCGCGATTTTGTCTCGCCGCGACCGGATCGGCCGAACTCCAATCTCACTATCTTCCTGGTTGTGGCGCTGGCGCTGGGCGCGCATGTCTTCGGCGCTGGCATCTTCGCGCTCAACGAACTGATCGCGGCCTGGAAGCCACTCATCAGGCTGTCCTACGAACCCAACCCTTATAAGGCGCTGCTCAGCGGCCATGCGCCACAGGGGCTGTCCTCGCTTGCGATCGAACTGGAACTGCTGTTTTTCCTCGGACTGGCGGTGCTGATGGGCTGGATCTGTGAAACGATTGCCCGGACATCGCCGATTACGGCGAGGGCCGATCCGTTGCGCTTCGGATGGCTGTTGCCGATCGTCCAGAAGGTCGAGGCTGGCGGCCATGTCGCCGTCGGTTATGTGCGGACGACCAGCGGCCATGACGGAGCCTGGATCGCCTATGAAGGAAGCGTGCGTCGGCTGACGCTCGACGAGGATGACGGGATTCGCATGGTCGTGCTCGAGCAATGCGACCGCTTCCTGGTCCAGATGAAGGACGGGAAGATCGAGCGCGTTGATATGGAGAGCGCGCCGATCGCCATGATGCACCTGGCCGCCGACCAGATCGCGGATTTCGCGGTCGAACTGTTCGAGGTTCCTGAGTCCGACGCCGAGTGACGCCAGCCGCTCGGTCGCCTGCGGCACAATGCGCGGCACATTTGTGCCGCGTGATTGCTGCAATTTCTTCATCTGCGGAACTTGCCCCTACCCTGCCGGTTTCGCGCTCCTATACTTACCATAATCTCCCATTATGGTAAGTGGGAAAATCGCGCGGGGAGGGCGGATTCAAGCCGGAAATCTGACGCCTACATTCACCCAGCTACTCGTCAGATTGCCCCGTTCTTGTTTTGATAACGCCCCAGAGCTATATAGACGGAGTGATCGATGGGATCATGGTACAGGTTGTGAGATGGCAAAGGCTGCAAGCTTGGTGTTGGCGACGGTGAACGCTCCTTATGGGGCGAACCTCTCCGCGCATCAACTCGCCGCGCTGATCACCGACCCCAAGAGCGCGAGCGACTTCAACGCGCCCGTGTTCTCCTTTTTCTCGGAAGTGAGCCCGGCTCTGCAGTTGCAGTTCGTCCAGGAAATGGGTGTCGATGCCGATAAGGTCTGCGCGGTCGCAGACCAGTTTTCCAACCTGTCGGGCTACGCGCTCCCGCTGGCAGCGTAACGTATGGTCGAGCGGGGCCCGAGCCAGTGGCCAGTCCTGTTCGACCTCGCGATGGAAATCTTCGGCCATTTAGAGAAAACCGTAGGCTTTGCGCCTTCGTGGAGCTTTGGCGGCGGGACCGCTCTCATGCTCCAGATCGACCATCGCGAAAGCCACGACATCGACATCTTTCTCGATGATCCGCAAATCCTACCCTTCCTCAATCCGCAGATCCAAGATTTCGCCATGACCCGCCGACCGGACGAATATAAGACCGACGGGACGCAGGCGCTCAAACTGGCCTTTGACGAACTCGGCGAGATCGACTTCATCTGCTCTTCCGCCATCCTCGATATCGCCAGCGAGCGTCACGATGTGCGAGGGCAGATCGTCGACCTGGAGACACCGGCCGAAATCGCAGCCAAGAAGGTCTATTTCCGGGGCTGGAACTTGCAGCCACGCGACATGTTCGACTTGGCAGCAATCGCCGAGCATCATGGAGACGACTATCTCGTCTCAGCGTTGCGCGAATGCGGCCGCGAGCGATGCCAAAAGGCGCTAGACGTCGTAGAAAAGGTCAACCCGAAGGCCGTCGAAACAGTCATCGGTCAACTCCTGTACCGCGACAGATACAGCCATCTGGTCACGGCAGCCCAAGCAATTACGCATCGAATTCTGACGGAATCACTCTCGGACAAGGCTGAGCATGTGGGTAGTGAAGATTGAAGGCTGCCCGAAGCTCGCGTCCTTCTCTCTCGCGGCAGACAAGCCATGAGCGGCAAATTCTCTGCCTTTGTCATCAAGGCGCTGGTCGACACGATCACGGGCGGCGCCGGCAATGATAACAGCCCGGCGATCGGAATCTATCGGTCGGGCCCGAAGATCGAACAATTCTTCCTCGATTGCGGCCTCGACATGCGTATCGGCGCGAGCTCTCGCGTACCCGCGACGACGGATTTCCTGCGCCAGGCAGCCAATCACTATGACGGCCAGGGCGATGTCTACATCACGCGGATCATTGAGAAGGTCTGCGATCCGCGCGAATATCTGACGGAGCCCGATAAGGCGACCGCGGTTCGCGAGCATCTCAACAAGGCGCTCGCAGCGGACGAGCTGGCGGTGGTCATCGTCGGCGGCAAGGCCGTGCTGACCAGACGCCAGAGCTCCGGGACGATCGTCGAACCCTTCATCCAGAAAGTCGAAACACTGGACTTCGACACGGTGCAGATGGAGATAGCGCGCGCCCTCCCCAATCTTCAGGATGACCCCGAAGATGCGGTAACCGCCGCGTGCTCGCTCATCGAGGCTGTCTGCAGATCCATCCTCATCGAGCTCGGGTTGCCGCTGCCGCCCCGCAAGGATATCGACGGCCTTATCCGCGCCGTCCAGGAGCCGCTGAACCTGTCGCCGGGGCGCAGCGACCTGCCCGCCGAAGTGGAAGCAGACGTCCGCCAGATCCTGAGCGGCCTGACATCGGTTGCAAAAGGCATCGGTGCGCTGCGAACGCATGGTGGTGACGCTCACGGGCGTGAAAAGGGCTTCCGGAGGATCGACCCGCGCATCGCACGTCTCGCGATCAACGCCGCCAGTTCGCTGGCCCTGTTCCTGATCGAGACCTGGGAGCGCCAAGAAAAGCGCGCTCTGCCGCAGCACGCACCGGGGATTTAGCCTGAGGCGCGCGCTGCCTCTGCCCGGGGCTGCCCATGCGCGCCGCGGACATAGGGTTGCCGCCGGTGCTCGCTAATGGCGATGCTTGGGTGAAGCGCGGCTCGGACCGCGTCGGTCACGGTGTAGACCGCATGACGCTGGGCGCCGCGGTTTTCATGATCGACGAAGAACCCCTGGTAGTGCCGCGTGATCAGCCCGGCCCTCACCAGCTCCGACACCGCCCGGCTGATTGCCGTCATGCCGGTTTCGCGGACACGCTCACTGACTTCCGCCTCGACCAGGCGGTCGGCCTCGGCCGGATCACCTGGAAACTCTCCCCGGCCGACGAGCGCAGCTCGAACCTTGTCGGCGGTCGCGCGGCGCTGATGATGACGCGCGCCGCTGGGTGCGATCGTCGCGGCCAGCCATTCGCGGATCGGCACAAGCGCTTCGCCTTCGCGAACGAGCGGTCCCGCCTGCCCGTTGGCCCGCGCAACCCGCGCGATCAGATCAAGCACCATGAAGGTATAGCGCGGCCGCGCGGAGTGCTCGGCGATGATGCGTACGATATCGGGCATGCCCGTCGTTCGCTGGGGCGTCGCCGCGAAGAGGTCCTGCTGGATCATGGAACGAATCAAGCACAAAGCTGGACTCTTGTGAATCCCCCAAAATGCTCATGGAGACGCGAGACGGCACTTTTGCCATCCGTGTCACTTCACCCCTCCTCATCATTTTTCTCGTCTTCACACCATGCTAGACCCGCCCCATGAGCAAAGATGAATCAGACCCCGATCTTATCGGAGAGGATCCCCGATTGGATGGCCTGAAGGATCGCCTCGAGGCGGCGCATTCGGCCGAAGAGGAACGAACCCGCCCTGCCTCTACAGGTGCCGATGCCAGCTATAGCCTCGGCAATCGCGTGCTGGCGGAACTACTCGGCGGCGTTGCCGGCGGTGCCTTGCTTGGCTGGATCATCGACAGGTTTGCCGGCACCGGTCCCTGGGGCCTGCTCATCGTGATGGCCCTCGGCATCGTCGTGGCCTTCGTCAACATCATCCGCATATCCAACCGCAAGCCAGACGGATCGTAACGTTTGCCATCTACGTCACTTTACCCGGCGTGAGGTAAAGTGACACAGTTGGCACTAAGGCAATGGCAAACTGTCGGAGACCAGCGTGGCTGATTTCAGTCTCAAACATTACGAGCTGCGCACGACGGATGAATATCGTGCGGCTAGCCGGGCGACCTGCATCGATCGCATTCTCGCGCACCGGCAGATGGCGCGCCGCTATGCCGAAAAGGCTCGAAAGGTGCGCGAGGCAGGCGGAGCCGCGCGGTTTCGCGCACGCGCCATTTCAGGCCTCAGGATCGCGAAACGCTGACATTGCGGATGACGGAGAGCAAACAGGGAATTGATATCGAAGATCTGCGCGGGCTCGACATTCACCTTCACGGGCTGGATCGCGCCGACGCGCCTTATACGCTCTATTATGACGAGACGAACAACATCCGCCGTTTGCACGTCACGGCCGATGGGTTGAACGTCGATAATCCGGGATGCTTTGTCCTCGCCGGCGTTGCCCATAGCGGTCCTCGCAAACCCATCGACATCGCCCCTCTACGCGCGGCTCTCAAACTACAGCCCACCACCAAGGAGATGAAGCTCGCGCACATCGGCAAGGGCGACTTTCTCGACCTGCTGGGCTCACGGCGTCTGGGGGACCTCCTCGACTGGATCGCGGCCAACGGGCTATTCCTCCACTACCAGTGCCTGGACGTAATCTACTGGTCGCTCGTCGACATTGTAGACGCCGCACTTATCGCGGGCGATCGTGAAGAACTGATGCTGGTCGCACCGGCTCTCAAGGATATGCTCAACCTTGCCCTGCGCCGGGACCTCGAGGCGACCACGGACCTGTTCCGGCTCTTCAACTATCCCGCGCTCGATCCTCGCGATGGCCCGCAATTCTATCATGTCGTGCTGCAGATGGTCGAAGAGGAAGCAGATCACCTTCATCCCTTCTATGGGAGGCTTCTTGCCCAGGCTCTCGAGGACGCCATTCAGGGTGAGAGCTTTCCGTTCATCGAAGGTGACGATGAGGATCGGCATATCCTGATCGAGGGGTTCGACATCTTCTTCCGCCACAGGATCGCACTGCTGCGCAACTCGACGCATGTTCTCGACCTCGAGGAAGTCGTCCGCCGCCAGTTGCTGGCCGATCCCCTCATGCGTGACGGCGTGCCAGTCGACAGCTTCAGGTTCGTGGACTCGCAGGACGAACCGCTGATCCAGGTCAGCGACGTCGTCGCGGGTCTGTTGGGCAAGTTCTTCTCCTATGTCGTCAGCACCGAAATCGACGTCGTTCGAGCTGATCGCGCGGCGCTCAGCGACCTTCAGACTGAAAATCTGGCAAAGCTCGCACGTCTGTTTGATCAGGCGACCGATGAAAACGAAGCATTCGCCCATCGTGTGATGAGCCTGTCGGACACCCACAAGGCAGACATTTTCATGCAGACGTAGCACACCGATGGCGCAGGTCGGTCCAGGCGGCTATGCAGTGAGCAATTTCAACTGAAATGAGGACTATCCGAATGAACAATAGTGAGCTTGCTGAAACCCTCGCCGGCCAGACGGGCACGACCAAGGCGGATGCCCGCAAGGCGGTCGATCTCGTTTTCGCGGCGATCGCGGATGCGGCGGCCAAGGGCGAGGAAGTAAGCCTCAACGGCTTCGGAAAATTCAAGGTGAAAGACGTGCCTGCCCGCGAAGGCCGCAACCCGGCCAATGGCGAGACCATCAAGATCGCCGCTTCCCGGAAACTTACCTTCACTGTGGCGAAAGCCGTCAAGGACAAGCTCAACGGCTAGTCGAGATTGACGCCTCGAGCCCCCTGAGGACCGAGGCGTCGCCCCCTTCCCTGCCTTGATGGTCGCCCCGGCACGAAATGAGCGATAACGACGAACTGACTGCGCTCATTCGCGAAACATTCTCGCGCATCTGGCCAAGTAGCGATCCCGACATCGCGAACTATCTGACGCCAATGGTCGCGAGGTTCGCGCGGTCGGATTGCCGCGACCGCCATTTCCTTGTCGAGTTCCAGCGCGGCGATCTCGGCAAGCTGGCGAGCCGGATCTGGGAAGCGATGCTCTATGGCCGCTTTCAGGACCTCGGCTGGAACATGGCCAGCGAGGACAAGGGGCCAGACTTCCTGATCGATGATCAGGTCTATATCGAAGCGGTCGCCGCGCAGCCGGGCGACGCCGCCAAGGGCGGCTTGCCGCAGGAGTGGCAGGATGGCGGCGCCAACGGCGCCGGTATGGTTCCCACCGATCAGATGCTCCTGCGCTGGACGTCTGTCATCAAAGCCAAGCGTGATGGTTATCTCAAATGTCTGGAGCAGGAGGCAGTCGATCCGAAACTCCCGTTCGTGATCGCGGTGAACACCTGCCGGCTTGGCGGCGATACCCTCGGCATTGGCGGCGTCCCGCTCGCGGCTATGGCTGTACTTCCCTTCGGCAGCCCGCAGGCCCATGTCGACGTGCAGACAGGTCAGCCGCTCGGTGGCTGGCAGCTCTCATGGCAAGACACCGTGCTCAAGGCCAACGGCGAAGAGATTCCCACCGACAACTTCCTCCAGGAGGACTATCGCTGCGTCAGCGCAATCGTCGGCTGCTCCGGTTTCTATGCCTTTCCCGATGACCGCGACAAATTCTGTGGCCAACCGCCATATTACGTCATTCACAATCCACTCGCCGCCAATCCCCTCCCCCGGCCTTGGCTCCCCGGCGCGATTGAATACGCCGTCACTGCCCATGACACGCACCGCCTTCAATTGGACCAACTGCCGGCCTAGCTGCGCCCTGTTCACGACCGAGATGGATTGGTTACGAAAGCGCCGCTTCCAGCGCTGCCAGACCGGCCTGATGCCTCTTGGGCTGCGCGTCTCTGAACCTAAGGATATTCATCAATTTGAACTGCGGCGCTGGAAGCTCACGGACAGCGGGCAGCGGGAAGCTTTCCCACTCCGGATCCCCAGCTTCGAAGCTCCTGAGAAACTGTCGATCGTCGGCATCGAGCGAGGCATGAATCGTCTGCACAAGGCGATCGAGCGTTTCGACATGATCCTCATAGGTGAATGGCTCGAAGGGCATTCCTTCGAACTGAGCCTTGAACGTAGCGCTTTGATCCTTTCGGCTCGGGCTGACCAGCTCAGCGACCGGGCGCCCGTGGCTTACCAGCGCTCCGACGAAGCCGTGACGAACCTCGTCGACCAGCCCTTCTGCGTCCAGCAGGCGCTTCACGTCGAACAGATCGCGCGGATGCTGCCGGTCCAGCGCGGCACAAATCTTTCCGCCGAAAAGCTCACCGTGCGAGAGGCATCGCGCCTCGACGAACGCCTCAAACCTCTCCTGCACCTGGTCCGAACATGGCAAGTCGCGGAGGGGAAGGAGATGGCCGCGCAGGGTGGGATTGACCTCCACCTTGATCTGGGTCTTGCCGCGCTGGCAGTTGAGCTTGACCTCCATCCCTTCCTGGCCCTGGCGTGTCTGGGGCACGCGGGTCGGTGGCAGGCGGCGTTCGATGTCCGCCTTGATCCGGGCGAGAGCCTCACTGATCGCGCGCAAGGATTGGGCCCGGTCGTGGATCGGTAGGTAGGTCAGATCGATGTCGACCGAGAGGCGTGGAAGATCCCATTCGAACAGGTTGATCGCGGTGCCGCCCTTCAGCGCGAAGACGGGCTCGGCCATGACCAGCGGCAGGACGTCCAGCAGGAGCCGGACCTGATCGCGATATTGCTCAGTTGCCACCCGAAACGAGCTCCTTGGGCAAGAGCAGTCGGTATTTCGGGACATAGCGCCCCATTTTCGCAAGGCTGCGATCACCCGAACCCAGGTCTATCTGCTCCACCTTCAGATGGCGCATGACGGCGAGTTCCGCTCGCTCCGCAAGATAGAGGAACAGCCGCCGGACCTTCACCGACGCGCAGGCCTCGAGCAGCGATTGCATGAGCTTGGGGCGAAGCGACGTCATGCCTTCGACGATCTGGCCGGCCTCGACGAGATCGAATTCCTTGGGCGCAAGGTGCAGCAGCTCCAGGATGGCCCGTTCGGGCGTCGCCGTGGTCAGTGGATAGCCTTCCGGACTTCGCTGCTCGGTGAGGCCGAGGTCATTCGGCAGGAGCTTGCTTTGCATGTGCCGAACTTCTTCCCCCCAATGCGTCTGGAACCAGGCCGGCAGGACGACATGCAGCGGAGAGAAGAGATAGGCCTTGCTCTCTCCGAAGCGCAGATAGTGGCTGTTCCCCGTCATCTCGAGGCCCGTCAGGGCGCCTACATGAACCGGCAGCTTGAGCTGCGATTGAACGCTGTATAGCGCGCCTTGCCAGGTCACGGTTTCCATGGGGCGCTTGAAAGCTCCGCGGCCAAGCGAGACCAGCCATTGTGAGGCGGTATAGTTCTGCAGATCCTGCGCCGTCAGCCCAAGCGCCTTGAGATGCGGGCTGGTCGCCACGGTGTGCGGCTCCCAAGCGTCGAGCAACGACTTCAATTTATCGGTTCGACCTACCTTCATGGTCTATCTTTGGCATAAATTCCAAGGTTCCTCAATCCCTCGGAATTTCATGAACTAATATGTCAGAGATATATTTGGGACATATAATTCAAGATATCGGACGCCCTCTGTCCCGAGACGATGGCCTCACAGCGAAGCCCACGGTCATGGATCTATAGCGAGGTTACGGCAGTCTATGGCTTTTTCATAAACTCGCCAATCTCCCAATAATCCCCTGCAATCCGTTGCGAACAAAGCTCGAACCGGCTATTCTCCGCTGCCAGGAGATGGCCATGCGCATCCTCAAATTTGATCTCAACACATACAACCAGACTAAAGACCTCCCGGGAGGCCCCGTCTTTGGTGTCGTTGAAGAGGAACTGGCTGACATCGAGATGTTCACCGATCAGCACGGCAATCCTACTCGCGGAGGAATGATCGGCTACGCGCTTGCGTATCTTCTGATGGCCGGCTTCGTTGGAGCGATTTTCTACCTCCTCTAAGCTTTATTCGCGAAGCTTAGGGTCTTGGAAGAACCCACGATCGTGGTCGCGGTTCACTTCCTGCTGGAGATCGGTGGAGCCCTGAACGCGCTGTCCTCGCATTGTCTGCGCAGCAGCCCGATCGCCGCTGAGTTCGGTCTTGCCCGCCTCGATGATCGCGGCGGCGCCCACGTCGCCGCCCCCGCCGGGGCCCGCGGGCAGACGCCCAGGTCCATGTGGCCGGTAAGACCCTCTCACGTCTGCCGCACTTGAGATGCTCGGCCGGCTTACGTCGACGAGGTCCGGATCGTGCAGACGGCCTTCGATCTCGGCCCGAATGCCGTCCTGCTTGTCGTGCATCCAGCGCGTGATCATCTCCTGGCGCACGACCCGCTGCTGGTCGGTCAAGTCGGTCGCCCAAAGCTCCGGCGCATCAAGCCCAGGATTCTCGACCTGCTGGCGTCGATACCATTGAGCGAGATCCTGGCTCAGATTTTCGCTGAGTTGCATGCCATGCGTCTCGGCATAGCTGGCATCACGCGACAACTGCTGGGAAAGCTCCTCAAGGCGGCGGGCCGTTTCCGAATAGGACTTCGCAAGCGCCAGGGAATCTTCAGTGCTAGCCGACGCCGAAGATGTGGCCGATGCCCGGCTGAAGCTGCCGCTGCGCGAATATGTCCCGTCGGACATCGACGCACCGGTTCCGCTTGAATGTTCGTCCCGCACGCCACTTGAGGATGTATTGGCGCTGTCGCTGCCGCGGGTTTCCTCCGTCCCGTAACGGAGCCCATCGATCTGGCTGCCGGATTTGGATACGCTGCCGCCAATCCCCGGCAGTCTTCCCAACGCTCCGCCGCGACCACCTGCCCGCCCCCCATTTTGGTTCCCGCCGACATTTGCAGTGACCGATCCCATGATCTGATCGTTAGTCTGCGCCTGGCGATCATGGCCCTGAGATATTCGCTGGCCTTGCGAGATCGTGTCCCGTTCCTCCTGACCCTGTGTGCTGCTTCCGGTCCGCCGATCGAATTGATCGACGGAGGTGTTCGCCTGCCGTCCGCTGCTGGAATCCCAACCGGAAGACCGTTCAGTCGATGTGCCAAAGGCGCTGCGATTGGCGTGGGTTGCGGTGAGTACCTCGGCCGCAGCATTCTCATAGGCTTGCGCCTGACGGTGCGCTTCGCTGGCCATCTCGCGCCATTCGGCGACCGATCCCGTCGTCATCGTCGGCGTGAAGCCGAGGCGCGAGATCGCACTGGAGGTGTCGAACACCTCCTGACCATTGCCGAACCCGTTGATCATGGCGCCATTGTCCTGGCGCCATCCCACGCTGGGCGCGCCGCCCATATAGCTCGGTGCTGTGGTCCACTGATCGGCTTGGCGCATATTCGACGTCGAGTTCGCCCAGCTCACATTGCCATAGGCATAGTTGCCGGTAGTCTGCTCGAGCGCCGCCGCCTCGGCTGCGTTCTGCGCGGGCGCCAGCATCGACATGGACTGGCCGGCGATCGACATCGCCCCCCGCGCAAGACCGGCCGCCAGGAACGGCACGCTCATGAGCATGAAACCGGCGATCGTCGCTGTCTCGCCGTTGACCGCGCCGATACCGGCATAACTGCCGAGCGTCACCCCTCCCCCGGCCACGCCGTTGGCCGCTGACTCAGCCCTCGTCATGCAGATCATGTGCAGGATCACGTAGAGCGGACCCCATGCCGCCAGATAGAAGAACCCCATGGCATAGCCCTTGAGCGTGCCGACGCCTGTCTGCGGCATGAGGAACAGCGGGAAAATCACAGGAAACATCGCGAAGAAGACGACGGTCAGCACGATGTTCAGGATCGGCACCCAGGCCATCGCCTGCTGCGCGATCGAGTTGTAGGTGTTGCGGGCCTGAATGTCGGCCCTCGTTTGCGCAAAGGTGTCGATTGCCGCGGCGCCGGCCCCGCCGGCCATGCTGTTGCGCGCCTGCATGAAGGCGTTGATGGCCGTGTTCTGGCGCATCGTTTCGGTGAAATTGCTCCCCGATCCGGTAAAGGCCGTGTTCGCGATCGGCACGTCGTGCTTGAGCTTGTCGGCAGCCAGGGCGTTGCTCAGCTTGGGGTAGACCTCCTTGCCCCACAGCGGGGCGTTTGCCTCGATCATCGGCGCCCATTGGGCGTCGAGTGCCTGATAGGCCTGCCGACAGGTGACGATGAAGTTCTGGACGGTGCCATCGCCCTGCCGCTCGAGCCATTCCTGCGAGCGCGCCTCGGACCCCGGCCCGATTGCCGCCCAAAGATCAGGCGCTTTGGCGAGATTGGTGAGCGACTTCTGGTAGAGCATCACATCCCCGAAGACGCAGTTCTTGAAGTGGCTTTCGAGATTGGTCGAGAATTCGGCGTCCCTCACCACGAAATTGCGCGTCGCGTCGAACAGACGCGCACCATAGACCATGCCGTTCGTCGAGTAGTTGAGCTCGCTCGGCATCACGAACACGGTCTCGGCCGTGCGGGTGAGCCAGTCGCCGACCTGGGTGGTGAAGCTCGCCAACACGCCCAGACCCATCGGCACATTGTCGATCGTCGCCGGCGCGAGACTCGGGTTGATACGATCGGTCACCTTGATGCTGACCGTTGGCACCATCAGGCAAAGGTAAATGGCCGTCGCCTGCAAGAACCAATTCATCCACGCCTTGTAGTTGAGCGTGAAGGCGACAACGAGCAGCGAGTAGATCAGGCCCATCACCATCACCACCCGTAGGAGCGAGCGATAGCCCCCTCCCCCGGACCAGGCCGCGACGGCATTGAACACGTTTACGAGATATTCGCCGCCCCCGACCGTGAAGACCTCCAGCATCGCCGCGCTCCCGCCCTAGTTCAGCCCCTGCGCATTCAGCCCGCGCGAGAAATTGAGCGCGGAGGCCATGCCCGGCGTCATCGAGTTCTGCAGGGTGGACTCGAGCATGATGCTGCGGTTGATGATCTG
>NZ_DATKFP010000012.1:0-3737 GCF_035511395.1 Sphingobium sp. | reverse complement strand
ATAGGCGCGCAACCGGGCCAGAAAATGCGACAGCAAGGCCCGTTCCCACGTCCGCCGGTCGGCAATGTCCAGCGCGCACAGCATGAAATAGGACAGGCCGATCGGCCAATGTTCGGGGCGCGCAACCCAGTCGATCAATCCGGGCTGGCCGGACGCGGTGACATAGAGATTCCCAAGATGCTCATCGCCATGGATCACCACCATCGCGGTCTGCGGCAGCAGCGCCCAGAGCCGGTTCCAGGCCTCCTGCGCTCTGCCCAGATCCTGGAACCGTTTGGGCAATGCCCGCCCGCGTGGCAATGCGACATAGGCCTGCCAATTCTCCCGCGCGAAGAAGGTCGGGAAATAGACGTCGTTGACCATCCGGCGATTCTCATGCGACAGCGTCCCCGGCCCCATCGCTCCGCCTTCGGCAAACATTGCGCTGTTCCAGCTGCTCGCATACATGCGGGCAAAGGCATCCATAAACGCCATCGCCTGCCCCAGATCGAGCGTACGATAGGCGTCGAAGAAGGTTGCGCCCTCGGGCGTCAGATCTTCCATGATGATCGCCGACGCATCGTCCATCACGTCGATATGATGCCATCTCGGTCCGGCCGGCGCGGCGATCAGCGGCACGATGTCGCGAAAGGACCGCAATTCATTCGCCATCGCCCAGGCGGAACCGGTCGATGGATCATTCTCGCCGGGGAAATTACCTTTGACGATGAAACTGCGGGGCTTACCTTCACCACCCGCCGCATAATCGACGGTGATGCGAAACTTGTTCTGCTTGAAGCCGAAGACCGGCCCCCTTTCGACGCGGGCCAGTTCGACGTCCGGCCAGCTTTTGCACAGGGCCTCCGTCACCCAGGGAATATCGACATCCGCATAGGTCAGGGGAACGGTCATGATATCGGGCATGGCTCTCTCCTTGTCAGCACACCATATGCACGCTAGTTTATGATATGCTAGCATATATTATAAAGACAGGAGCGGAAGAAGCATGAAAGCAGCGATTTTCGTCCAAGCGGGGCAGCCTCTGGCGATCGAGGATCGCCCTATTCCCCAACCAGGCTCTTATCAGGCGCTGATCCGGGTTCACCGGTGCGGCATTTGCGGGTCGGACCTGCATATGACCAGCGGCAGCGCCTTCGACATCCCGTGCGGCACGGTGCTGGGCCATGAATATGCGGGCGAAGTGGTTGATATCGGCCCTCATGCCTCGTCCCTGAAAGTGGGCGACCGCGTCACAGCGCTCCCCATGTCGGCTTGCGGCGACTGCCCGGCCTGCCGAGCGGACATGCCGCTCCATTGTATCGGGCTTCAATCGATGGCGGGCGGCTATGGCGAATATACGCTGATCGACGCACGCAAGGCGATTCGCCTGCCCGATGGCCTGAGCTTCGAAGACGGGGCGCTGGTGGAACCATTGGCGTCTGCGCTTCGCGGCGTGCGGCGCATCCGAAATCTGGACGCCAAGACACGGGTCGCGATAGTGGGTGCAGGCGCGATAGGCGCATCGGCGGCGTTCTGGGCGCGGCGCCTGGGTGCAGGCCGCGTAGCGATGATCGCCCGGTCACACCGCAATGAGGGGCTGGCGGCGGCCATGGGTGCCGACGGCTTCCTGACCGTGGGCGATGACCTTCCGACCCGATTGGAAACAGTGCTGGGCGGCACGCCGGACGTGGTGATCGAAGGTGCGGGATCGGCCGGCGCGATCCAGCAATCCATCACCCTCGTCCGCAATGGTGGCACCGTGGTCAGTCTGGGCGGCTGCATACAACCCGACCAGATTTTGCCAGCCATTGCGATGTTCAAGGATATCACGCTGCAATTCAGCGTCGCCTATGGCCTTGCCGATTTCCGGCAATGCGTGGAAACGCTGAACGCCGGCGCCGTCGAACCGCGCGCGCTGGTGGGGGAAACCATATCCCTTACCGACCTGCCCGCCCGGTTCGACGCGATGCGCACAGGATCGCACCCCGCCAAGGTCATGGTGAACCCGATGGCCGGTTAACCGGCCATCATGTCGCGGATCGGCCGCAGGAAGCCGGCCATCATCGAATGGCCGACATGGCCCAGCTTGAGTTCGTCCAGCTTCCCCGTCTCGAAACAGTTGGTCGTCAGCTGGCTTGCCGTCAGGTTGCGCACATGGCCCCAGATCTGGAAGAAGCGCACGCGCGATTCGTCCAGTTCTGGACCGCCGGCCGCGCGATAGGCCGCCATGAAATCATCCCAGTCGAGCGAATTGCCGACCGTGTTGCGCACATAGCCGACATCGTCGGCCGGATCGCCGATATGGGAAAATTCCCAATCGACCACGGCGCTGAGCCGCCCATCATCCACGATGAAGTTATGAAAACCAATATCGCCATGCAACAGAACAGGACGTCCAGGTGGATCGGGAATATTGTCCATCAGCCAGCCATAGAGCGCCAGCACCGCCGGCGACGGCATCGCCATTTCCCGCAGGTACAGATCCTTGATCGACTGGATGTAACGGCGCGTCACTTCCTGGACCGGCAGATCCCACAGATGGGTGGCGATCCCGTCAGTCAGATCGCCCAGTTCTCGCATCGGCGGCAATTGGTGCAGGCGCGCAACGCTGCCCGCCAGCAGGTCGACCAGCGACTAATCGACCTTGCCCGCGGCGCCATGGACATTGCCGCCGCTGGTTCCCGGCGCGCGCGTCATGATTTAGAAATCGCCACCTGGTAAAAGCTTATGCTCTTCATCGACCCACAGCGCCTCGGGGGCCGGAAAGCCATGATCGAAGGCGGCACGAATGACCGGAAATTCCTTCCGGACGCGATGGCAGTCATTGTCCATGGTCGGCTCGTCGCGATCCCGTCGCATGACGAAAGCGCCGGATAGGGCCCGCCCCTCGACCATGAACAGGATCGTTTCCTTGCCATAGCCGCCGGGCAACGGACGAAAGTCCGTGACGCGAATGCTTTCGTCATAAAAACGGTCGGCGAGATAGATTTGCAGGCGCGGCGCCGTGACCGCATTGTCCTGCGCATCGGCGGCGGGCAGCAAGTCGCCGCATAATTCCCCGATCCGCGTCAATTCCGCATCGGATGTTTCGAAGACGATCCGCATCCGGTCCTGCGCCGGAATGCGCGGGTCGGATGCCAGCTTTTCCACCAGCAGCGACCAGTCCCGCATCGTGGCGCGCTGCATATCCTCGCGGCCGACCTTGTCCTTGGGCGCATCGGCCAGCGCTGCACGGATGGCCCCGACCCGGTCGAACAAATCCGGCGCCATGTCGGACAGGGAAAGTCGATCGATCAGCCCAACCAATTGCGCGTCCAGCCTATCGCGCCATCCGGCGAACAGGGGATCATGGAAACTCTCCCGCGTCTCCAATATCTTGAGCGAGGCGACCACTGCTTCCTCATTGGATGCATAGACGACCTCCTCACCATAGATGATCGAAGCGGTTCGGTTGAGCGAGCGCAGCAGGCGCGCGGAAATCGACATATATATTCTCCCGGTCCGGGACGTCACATCAGGCGTTCGCACGGACCGCGACGGCGGCCTCTTCTCCCACCAGCCGGCCGAAGGTCAGCGCGTTGCCGACCCCCATGCCGCCGCCGGAATAGCGATTGCCCTGCACACAGCCCAATATCTCGCCAGCCGCGTAGAGGCCGGGAATCGCGATACCGTTGCGATCACGCACGCGCCCCTTGGTATCGATGTCCAGCCCTGCGCTGGTCTGCCCTATCACGGATGCCCTTACCTCCACGGCGAAG
>NZ_DATKFP010000011.1:0-8966 GCF_035511395.1 Sphingobium sp. | reverse complement strand
CAACCCCCCCCCCCCCCCAGATCGGTCCGATCCGGCCCATTCGGGTCAGCCTCGGCTCATCTGGACGTCGGTGCCGCTGACCTCGAACGTCGCGACGACCTGCGACGTGCCGTCTGCCCGCGTCGTCACCTGGCACTGCGTCTGGCCGGGCAGGGCGTCGCCGTTCTGATCGCAGAGCATCAGCATGGGCAGGCCACCGTCCCAGCGCGGAGGCTTCATCACTACCATCAGCATGTTCACGCCATTGGACATCGGTCAGTTCCTATTGCGCCGCTGTGCCCGCGCTGCCTCCTCTGCCGTCTTGTCATCGTGGCAGGGCTTGCAGATCCCCTGATAGTTATCACGCTCGCCTGTGCCGCCCTCGCTCAGGGGAGTGATGTGGTCGGCGATGGTTGACGGGGTCACACGGCCACGCGCGTGGCATGGCCTGCACAGGGGCTCTTCCTGCAACACGATCGCTCGCATCCGATCATGATCGCGCCCGTAGCCGCGCTCATGTCTGCTCTTGCGCGTGCTCGCCCATGCCTTGGCACGGGGCTTCTGCTTCAGCGCGGGCGGACGCCTGGGCATGTCCGTCTACCCCTTAATGGTGATCGCTATATCCCACAGAGGATGTAAGCCGATCGAGCGACCCGAAGGCCGAGGCTCCAAGCCAGACAGCTTTCGTCTGGCCCGGTATCGAAAGGTGCCGGGCCGTTTTTCGCCTCGTGTACCAGCCTCACGCTTGAACATGTCCTAGCTGCGTGATGAACGCAGGCAGTGACCCCTTGAACACCCGACAAACGCTATCTGGCTCGCGGCCATCAACCCGCGCAACGGAAGGCACCGTTATTGTGTGCGCAACCATACGGTGTTGATATCTTGCCGATGATGCTCCGCAATAACTTCGATCAACCGCCAGCCGATGCCAGGGGGATGCACATTGACTGGCGGCTTCCGCCCAAGGCGGCGGCGGAAATGATGTGACGCGAGGCGATCCTCTCGGTCCAATTGAGCCGGCCCGTCTGGGCTGCTGGGTAAATCCCCAACGCCGCGTCACCAAGCCCGATAGCTGGAACGGCGCATGCACCAAGCCAGCCAGAGCGGGAACAGAAATTGCGTTGCACACCTACCGACCGCCCATCGGCGTCCGGTAGTTTGGTCGGGGAGCGCAAGGGTCGATGCCCCAGTTCGTCTAGCCCCGTCAGCTGCTATGGCAGCGGTACCCAATTAGGGTTGGCCCATGCGTAGCACAACAGGCAGGATGCGCCAAGCCTCTACTATCATGGTATGAATCCCGCCAAAGTCGATCACCGCACTTGTTCCATCGCTCTTCATGACCGAGCCCTCCAGTCCGGCCAGCGCGGAAACTTCGGTCACCGTAACCCTGTCGCCAGGCGCGAACGTCTTACGCACTTGGCGCAGCGCCTTGCGACGCGCTCGCTCAGTCCCCAAACGCTCAGCGCGGATGCGAATTGCTTCCTCCCGCGTGTCCGCATCCCGCTCAGCCTGCGTCGCGGCATCTGCGACGCTCTGGGCTTACCATGGAGCTGGCCGCTACCATCGGCACGGGCGAGGTCCGGGCGTCCGGTGTCCGCGACCTCATGATCCTCTTCGCCGAATATGCGCTGGCGCAGCCGGTGAGCCGTCTCGACGGCTCCGCGGTTCTCCACCAGCGTCAACAGGTCGAGCAGACGGGGCGCATCGATGGAGGTGATTGGAAGCGCGCCGATCGCGTCGAACACATTTTCCTCCAGGCTCTCCCATACCTTGTCGGCGTGGCGCTGGACCCATGTCCCCTTCTTCTTATCGAACCATGTCTGCGCAACGCTTCGGAATGTGTTGACCGTGGCGGACGCTTTGGACTTCGCTGCGATTCGGCGCTCCGTCGCGGGGTCGCGGCCCTCCAGCAGCATCGCCTTTGCCTCGTCGCGCCGCCGGCGAGCCTCCACCAGAGTGACGGCAGGGTAGGGGCCGAAGGTCAGCGTCTTCTGCGCGGGCGTGTGCGGGTTCTTGGCGCTGCGCCCATAGGTATAGTTCATGCGCCAGTGCTTCCCGCCGGCGGGCGAGACATGAAGATAGAGCTGGTTGGAGTCGGCCAGCTTGTAAGCCGTCTCACGCGGCCGGGCGGCCTTCACTTTCGCATCAGTGAGCACATCAACCTCGATACCATGTTTTCCATGGCCGCTACCATGGATCATACCCCGCGCCATGGTAGACGCGTGTAGACTTCCATAGTCGCGGACGAGATTTATAGAGGGTCAAAACCCCCGGAAATCAAGGGGTCGTATCCCGATATAGGCTGCTATAGAATGAGAAATGGTAGCGGAGGAGGGACTTGAACCCCCGACACGCGGATTATGATTCCGCTGCTCTAACCAGCTGAGCTACTCCGCCCCAAGGGCTTCGCGGGGCGGCTCGCCCTGCGGTGAGGCGGCGCTATACGCAGGCAATTGGGGTCGGTCAACGGGCCTTTGTATCAAAATCGAAAAAAATGCAGCGACCAGCCTGGCGCGAATTAACCTGCAGCCTAAACGAAAGCGTACGGCTTTTCCGCCATGAAGGTGAACGGCGCGGAAACCTTTTGGCTGTCAGCCATTTTTGCCTTGCAATCGCCACGGCGCGGCGCACTAATATTGCATTGCACAACCGGCCGCGTGGCCGAGGGAGGATCGACAACTTGCCCTTCCATGAAATGTTTGAACCCGATGGTTCGATACGCCCCTGTTATGACGAAGTGCAGAAATGGGTGGAGCGAACGGGCATTGCCGGGCTCAATCGCCGCATGGATGAAGCGGAGGCGATCTTTCGTCGTATCGGCATCACCTTCGCCGTCTATGGCGAGGGCGGCGATCCGGAGCGGCTGATCCCCTTCGACCTTTTGCCGCGCATCTTCACCGCGAACGAATGGCGCACTCTGGACAAGGGCATCCGCCAGCGCGCCCGCGCGCTCAACGCCTTCCTCCACGACGTCTATCATCGCGGGGAGATCGTGAAGGCCGGGATCATGTCCGCCGACATCATCTACAAGAACAGCGCCTATCTCGCCGAAATGGCCGACTTCACCCCGCCGGGGAAGGTTTACAGCCATATCGTCGGCATCGACATCGTCCGCACCGGTCCGGGCAGTTTCGAGGTGCTGGAAGATAATTGCCGCACTCCTTCGGGCGTGTCCTATATGCTCGAAAATCGCGAGATCATGACGCGCATGTTCCCCGAACTGTTCGCGCAGGGCGTGGTCGCGCCGGTGGACGACTATCCCGCCGAATTGCTGAAAAGCCTCAAGGAAGTCGCGCCGCCCGCCTGCAAGGGCGATCCGGTCGTGGTGGTCCTGACCCCCGGTTCGCTGAACAGCGCCTATTATGAGCATAGCTTCCTCGCCGACCTGATGGGCGTGGAACTGGTCGAGCCGGCAGACCTGTTCGTCGATAATGACCGCGTCTGGATGAAGACCACGCTGGGGCCGAAGGCGGTCGATGTCATCTACCGCCGCATCGACGACGAATATATCGACCCGCTCGTCTTCCGCCCCGACAGCCTGCTGGGCGTGCCGGGCATCTTCAACGTCTATCGCAATGGCGGCGTGACGCTGGCGTCGGCGCCCGGATCGGGCATCGCCGACGACAAGGCGGTCTATATCTATGTGCCGGACATGATCCGCTTCTACCTGGGCGAGAAGCCGATCCTCGACAATATCCAGACCTGGCAGTGCGGCAAGCCGGACGAGTTGGCTTATGTGCTGGAAAATCTGCACGAACTGGTCGCCAAGGAAGTCCATGGGTCGGGCGGCTACGGCATGTTGATCGGGCCGAAATCGACCAGGGAAGAGGTCGAGGCCTACGCCCAGCGGATCAAGGCCAATCCCGGCGAATTCATTGCTCAGCCGACCCTGGACCTGTCGACGGTGCCGACGCTCGGCCCGGCGGCGGTGGTCGGGCGTCACGCCGATTTCCGGCCCTATTGCCTGGTCGGCAAGCAGATCCGCCTCGTCCCCGGCGGCCTCACCCGCGTCGCGCTGACCGAAGGGTCGCTGGTGGTCAACTCCAGCCAGGGCGGCGGAGTGAAGGACACTTGGGTGTTGCAGGATTGATGATGCTCATTCCACTTGAACACCCCACCCGTCATCCCCGCGCAGGCGGGAATCCATCTCCTGCCATTTCACCAAGCGGAAGGGGTGGGACATGGATCCCCGCCTCCGCGGGGATGACGAATGTTGAGGCCAACCCATGCTGAGCCGGACCGCCGAAAATCTCTTCTGGATGGCGCGCTACATGGAGCGCGCGGAGGCCACCTCGCGCCTCCTCACCATGGGGCAGCGCATGGCGATCCTGCCCGGCGCGCATCATCGCGACGAATGGCGCTCAGTCGTCCGTGCGACCGGTGGAGGACACCAGTTCCCCGAAGGCACGATCGTCACCGAGAGCGACGCCATCGCCTTCCTGATGCTCGACCTCGACAATCCCAGCTCGATCCGTTCCTGCCTGCTCAAGGCCCGTTCCAACGCCAAGTCGGCGCGCACCATGCTGACGCAGGACATGTGGGAAGCGTTGAACGAAGGCTGGCGCAAGCTCGACAGCTATGATGTCGGCGAGGCGCGGCAACAGCTTCCTGCGCTGATCGATTGGGTGAAGACGCGCGTCATGACCTTTCGCGGCGCCGCGCATTCGGGCCAGCTCCGCAACGAGGGGCATGACTTCCTGCGCACCGGTTCGGCGCTGGAGCGGGCGCAGATGACCCTGCGTCTGCTCGACGTCAAATATTATGTCCTGCTGCCCGAAACCGAGGTGATCGGCGGCAATCGCGACCATTATCAATGGACGTCGGTTCTCTATGCCCTGTCGGGCGCGCGTGCCTACCATCATGTCTATGGCGGCACCTACACACCCTGGCAGATCACCGACTTCCTGATGCTGAACCGCCTGTTTCCGCGCAGCGTCGCCTATTGCTACGACCAGTTGGCTTATCGCCTGAACCGGCTCGCCGGCTGGCATGACGCGCGCGGCGCCTGCCATGACACGGTGCAGGAGCTGGTCGCCGGGCTCGAAAGCCAGGACAGCGGCGAAATCTTCCGTCGCGGCCTGCACGAAACCGTCCAGAATGGTCTGCGCATGACCAACCAACTCGGCGCCGAAATCGCCGAGACCTATCATTTCGGCTGAGGCGGGGAGGGAAGGCTGGAGCCATGAAGCTGCTCGTCCGACACCAGACCATCTACCGCTATTCCGCGTCGGCGGGCCGGGTGGCGATGCGGCTGAAGCTGATGCCGGTGAATACACCCGCGCAGAAGGTGCTGGAATGGCAGGTGAGCGTGAATGACGAGCTGCTGACCGGTTTCCGCCCCAACAGCTATGGCGAAAAGGAGGCGATCTGGATTCGCCATGACCGGCTCGATAATGCGGTGATCGTGGCAGAGGGGCTGGTCGAAACCCATGAAAGCCACGGCGTGGTCGGCCATCTGGAAAGCCGCGTGGACCCCCGCTATTTCCTGCGCGATACCCGCCTGACCCGTGCGTCGGAAGGCATCGCCGCCATGGCGCGCGACCTGCCTGAACAGGATGGCCCACTCGCCATGCTCCACGCGCTGTCCGCGGCCGTCAGCGATGCGGTGCAGTATCGTGCAGGCGTCACCACCTCCGACACGACCGCCGCAGAGGCCTTCGCGCTTGGTGCCGGCGTCTGTCAGGACCATGCGCAGGTCTTCATCGCGGCCGCGCGCTCGATCGACATTCCCGCCCGCTACGTATCGGGCTATCTGCTGGCCGGCGAGGGGGATGTGCTGCACGAAACCCATGGCTGGGCAGAGGCTTATGTTCCCAGCCTTGGATGGATCGGTTTCGACCCATCCAACCGCGTCTGCGTGACCGAACGCTATCTGCGCGTCGCCAGTGGTCTTGATGCAGATGAAGCCGCGCCGATCCGTGGCTCGGTCACGGTGGCGGGCGACATATGGATTGACGCCGACGTCCGGATCGCGCAGGCGGAGGATGGAGTTGAGGAGCGGCAGCTGCAAAAGCAGCAACAGCAAAGCACCCCGCCGCCCCACTCTGCGGGTTGAACAGCGCGATTGCCCATCGGACGACTCGGGCATCGCGGCAGAGAAAAGCAGGAGGCCGGGGGGCCGTGACTTATTGTGTGGCCGTGCGCGTGGACCAGGGACTGGTCATGCTGTCCGACACCCGCACCAATGCGGGCATGGACAATATTGCGCGCTTCCGGAAGAGCTTCACCTATCATGTTCCCGGTGAACGGGCGATCACCCTGCTCTGTTCGGGCAACCTGTCGATCACCCAAGGGGTGAAGGCGATGCTCAGCAAGGCGATCCGCGAGGCCGAGCTGAATCCGGATGTCGAGACGATCTGCAATTGCGAGACGATGCACCGCGTTGCGCAGATCGTGGGCGAAGCGATGCGCACCATGCAGGGCCGCTACCGCGAGAGCATCGAAATGGGCGGATCGGGCGCCAGCGCATCGATCATGGTGGCGGGCCAGCGCAAGGGCGGCAAGCCGCGGCTCTACCTCATCTATTCCGCCGGCAATTTCATCGAGGCGACCGAGGACACGCCCTTTTTCCAGATTGGCGAGCATAAATATGGCAAGCCGATCCTCGACCGAATCATCACCCGCGAAACCCGGCTGGAGGATGCGGCCAAGGCGGTCCTGCTGTCGATGGATTCGACCCTGCGGTCCAACCTGTCGGTCGGCATGCCGCTCGACCTGACGGTGATCCCGACCGACACCTACGACTTCCGCGTTCGCACCCGGATCGAGGCGGACAATGAGGAGTTCGCCATGATTTCCCAAGGCTGGAGCGCGGCGTTGCGCAAGAGTTTCGAGGATCTGCCCAACGTCCTTGATTGAAGGCGTTATTAGGGAAGGGATGGTGCCGGCTAGAGGGCTCGAACCCCTGACCCCCTGATTACAAATCAGGTGCTCTACCAACTGAGCTAAGCCGGCCCGGATTCGCCATACGATCGACCCCATGGGCAGTCAATCGCGGGCTGGCGAACCCATAATATACTCTTTTGCTTGCCCACCATCGGGGCGCGCCGTTTCGTGTGCGACGCCCTTACTATCAGATCACGCCGAAGGTCCAGCCCTCAGTTCGTCCTATTTGCGGGGTCAGCGCCGCGGGAGTCCACATGTCCGGGCGAAGCGCGGTTTTTCGCATCCAGGCGGCGGTCACGATGGCGTCCGCACCATGATCGTCGGGCATGGTATCCCGATGATCCTGCGATCCCAATGTTGCCAGGGCATCATTCAGCGTCGCCAGATCGCGAATCTTGGTGCGACCCTTGGGCCGGCCGGCGGCGCGGGCGGCGATGCTGGTATAGATCTCGACCACCAGTGATCCCTCGGCAGGCAGCGGGTCGAACGGCCAGACCGGCACCTGGTCGCGGATATGGTGCAGCAGGCGCATCCCCGCAAAGCTGGCCTTGGCGACTTGTGCCGCGCCGATCGCGTCATACACGGTCGACGGCTTGCCGCCGCCGCCCGCATTATAATGCGCTTCGCAGGCGCGATTGTGCATGAAGCCGGCCTTCTCTCCATCGGCCTTGCCGAAATAGAAATGGCGGCGATGGGCGACCTCCAGCAGGCTGGCCGCGCCCAGATCGACATCCTCGCAGATCGCATCGACATAGGCCCAGAAGGCGGGAGCGTCCTCTGGCACGGCATCACCGGGCAGATAGGCGCCCCGCGCCACGAAGGGCGGGGCAAAGCTGAAATCGAAACCGAACAGCGTGGGCGATGCCGTCGCCGTTTCCTGCAGCCAGTCGGCGACAGCCTGCCGCGACCAGATGCCGTCGGGCGCCGGGATCAATTGCGGTACGGCATTGCCGGCCTCGCACAGGGCGACGGCAATCCCCTTGTGCCGCGCGCCCTTGGCCCCCGACCAGTCGATCGCGGCGAAGCGCGCGAAACGGGGCGTCACGCCGAACCGCGCTCCGCCCGCAGCTTGTTCCAATGGGCGATGCGTTCGGCGATCCGCGCCTCGAACCCGCGATCGGTGGGGCTGTAGAAGGTTTGCGGGGCCATTTCCTCGGGCCAGTAATTGGCGCCGGAAAAGCCCTGTTCCGCGTCATGATCATACTGATAGCCCTTGCCGTAGCCGACCTGCTTCATCAGCTTGGTGGGAGCGTTGACGATGTTCATCGGCGGCATCAGTGATCCGGTGTCGCGCGCCGATTTGAAGGACGCATTCATCGCCATATAACCGGCGTTAGACTTGGGGGCGGTCGCGCAATAGAGGCAGGCCTGTACGATCGCCAGTTCGCCTTCCGGCGATCCCAGAAACTCATAGGCATCCTTGGCGGCGAGGCACTGGACCACTGCCTGCGGATCGGCCAGGCCGATATCCTCTGTCGCGAACCGGACGAGGCGGCGCAATACGTAGAGCGGTTCCTCGCCCGCCGTCAGCATCCGCGCCAGATAATAGAGCGCCGCTTGCGGATCCGATCCGCGCAGCGATTTATGCAGGGCGGAAATGAGATTGTAATGCCCCTCCCGATCCTTGTCGTAGACCGCGACGCGCCGATGCAGCAGCGCCGACAGGCCGGCCGGATCGAGCGGCTCGGGGATATCGATCGAATAGAGCGTCTCGACCTGATTCAGCAGGAAGCGGCCGTCGCCGTCCGCGCTCGCCAGCAATGCCTCACGCGCTGCGGCGTCGAGGGGCAGGGGGCGTCCGATCAGCGCTTCCGCGCGGTCGAGCAACTGCTCCAACGCGGCTGCGTCGAGGCGGCGCAGGATCAGCACCTGCGCCCGCGACAACAGCGCTGCGTTCAGCTCGAAGCTCGGATTTTCCGTGGTCGCCCCTACCAGCGTGACGGTGCCGTTCTCGACGAAGGGCAGGAAACTGTCCTGCTGCGCACGGTTGAAGAAGTAAGGGTGCCTGGCATACTCGGAAGCATACTCGGACCTAGATAAAGCAGGGGCTGCGCGTAGCCTCCGTATTAGCGCAGCGCTGCCCCTGCTGAAGCGATGCCTTG
>NZ_DATKFP010000010.1:0-3288 GCF_035511395.1 Sphingobium sp. | reverse complement strand
CCCCTAGCGGCACGAATACGCCGTCGGTGATAGTTCCATAAGACCTCGAGAAGAGCTCGGCCGGTTCCTGATCTCGCCAATGTATTGGCGGCCAGCAGTTCATCGCCGCAGTCGGACCAGCGCTCCGTCTCGGCGAGTCGCACCGCCCGAAGGCGCTCACCAGCGTTTCTGACGGCGGCGGCGAGTTCGTTCGACCACGAACTCTCCGCGATACCCAGAAACATGGCTTCGGCGCTTTCGACGAGCCGGTCGGGCGAGCTACAGTCGATGGCAGAGATTTGAAGGACTGGCGAATCATCGGGCCGCCTGGATTTCCGGGCCTTGACGGCCATGCGGATGAGATGTCCGTGCCATGTGTAACAATCGCGCAAGGCTTCCTCGCTCCAGCCGATGAGGCGAAATCCGCGATGCTCGCCCATCGCGAGCAGCCCTTCTCCGTAGAGCCGGTGCAAGGCATCACGAACGGGCGAAACGCTGGTTCCCAGGTCTGCTGCGAGCTGCGTCACCGACAGTTCGCGATCCGCGAAACAGCTGCCGGAAAGCAGAACCTGCTTGAGCTGAACGTAGACCGTTTCATGCTGGCGGGCTCCCGGCGACATCGTCGTTCAGTCGTCCTCCCGGCTATCGGGGCGACGATCGGCATCGCGGGGGAGGAGTTGAAATGAAAGCATATCGAGATTGTGCCGGGCGATCGCATCGATGCACACGGTTTCGATTTTCGAAAGATCGCCTTCGAGCAGGCCGCGCGGAAACACCCGCTGGTGTTCCATGAAGAGCAGGGGAATGACGAGATGGCCGGTAGAGAGTCCCAGTGCATGCGCGCAGCGGAAATGGTCATCGAGCCGGGATTTGGGGTTGCCGGCCTCGATCTCGCGCAGCCATCGCGCGCCGATCCCGACCTGCGCGGCAAAGCTTTCCTGCGTGATCTTCTCTGCCCGTCGTGTCATTTCGATGCGCCTCCCCGACATCAGCTTGATCGTCTCAAGTACGGCAGGATCGCGTGCGCTGTGTATCGCCCGAAGCGGCATGACCAGGTCTCCCTTGCCAATGGCTCAAGCTCCCACGCGCAGCCCGTGAGGAAGGATGTTGTTGATAACGCCAAGGGTCAAACAGTAATGCTTTCATGATGAAACCATTTTCTTCGAACTCGAACGTGCCATCATCGCGTTACCGCGCTCTTTTCGCGGGAATGATCATCGAGGCACTTTCGTACATCGCCTCCAACTCGGCGTCGTCCAGGCTCAGGAGCAGACTAAGCCCCGCATTGTAAAGACGCCATGTCGCAACCGGGCGCCCGTATTGGCCACTCTCGGCAAGCCGTCGGCTGATACGGTCGACAAGTTCGGCAAGCCGGGTCGTCGCGCCGACAAAACGCGTTGATTTACCGCCCAGTACTGCACAATCGGGTGATTCCAGTTCGGCCGCGATATCGGCCGGATCGCTGGAGTCGAGCATGCTCATGGCGACGTAGAGTGTCAGTCCGTAGGGAATGAACTCGCGCGACAGCCGCGCAAGCCGGCAGTGGCAGGCAAGGAACGCATCGACGCCTTTCCCGGAGAGTTGCAGCTTGTAGCTCCTGGACGCCCTCACACCGTCACTCCCTCGCCCGATTCGGTCACGAAGCGATCCCGCAAGGGCTGCGCTTCCACAGACAAGACGGCAAAAACAGTCGGAGAAAGCACCATATCCGGCAATGGACTGCCGATTGCGGTACTGCATTTCCGATCCGGTATCTCAGTGCCCTGCCCATTGCCGCGGCTAATTGCTCGCATCATCCTTCATCCATCCGATCATCATGGTGACGGCGAGCGCAGCCCTTATCCACGCTCCCAGCCCGAACCGCATGACAAGACCCGTCGCGCTACCGCTGCGCGCCGGAAGAAGGAGGCATGTGTCGATGTTCCACGATTTTCGTGAACTGGCGATGGCGGCCAGAATGCATCTTGCGCCCAGGGCCCGACACCCTGTGAGCCGGCGGGAAGACGCGGCCGCGACGTTATCCTGGCCGAAGCGCCCGGGCCTGCTTCTTGCCGGGGCAAGTGTCGCAGGGCTTGCGCTCATGTCGTCTGCTTCCGCCCATGCCAATGAACCGGATCAGGATCAGATCACGCGCCACTCCAAACGTGTAGCTACGGGTCAGACGGATGCTAGACTGTTCGGTGATGCGCAGGCTGAAGCCGAGCGGCAACTCCACCAGACCTTCACCAATCTGCGCTTCGAGGACTTCGGCCCCGCGCCGGTCAAGGGGCCGATCTATGAAGCCTACGCCGGCGGCAAGATCATCTATTTCGCGCCGCAGAGCGAGCACCTGCTGTTCGCCACGGTCTACGATCGCGATGGCGTCAACCTGACGGCGCTCGCCCAGGAACAGCGCACGAGCCGCCGGCTGAAGGCGATCGATCCCGCAAAAGCGCTGGCGATCGGGCCGGTCGATGCGCCGACGGTGATCGAGTTCACCGATCCCGATTGCCCTTACTGCCAGGCGCTCGACCGTTACTGGAACGCCAAGCTGGCCGAAGGCAAGCCGGTCCGGCGGCTCATCTTCTTCGTAAGCGGCATTCATCCGGCCGCTGCCGCCAAAGCCGAGCACATACTGTGCTCGCCCGATCGCGAGGCTGCTTTCAGGGCCGTTTATTCGGGCCAGACCCCGCCGGTCCTGCGCCAGTGCGAAAGCGGTCACGACAAGGTCGCCGCCGATGCCGAGCTGGTCGCCAAAGTGGGTGTGTCGGGAACGCCGACCCTCATTGCGGACGGCACGCTCATCTCGGGCTTCCAGCAGGCCGAACTCGAGACCTTCCTCGACCGGCACGCGAAGCCCGCGCTGGCGAAGGTCGCCACCGATGCGCCGCACTGAGTTCACACGCACCGCCGCGCGAAGCGACGATCTCTTTTCCGGAGGGCATCCAATCGGGCCGATCCCGGCCCGGCGGATGAACAAGGATGCCGGCGGCGGCGGGCTCATGGAGCCGTCCACCGACGCCCCGGCCGACACCGATCCTCGTCGATGCCGGCAGGCGAATGTCCGGACGGCTCCTTTTGGAGCAATGCCATGATGCGTACATTCGGTGAAAAGGCTCTTGCGGCGGCGAATATCGGCGTCCCTTTGGGCATGGTGGCCCTGATCGCCGGCCCGGCCCATGCCTTCTCGGCACCCGCCCAGGGCGATCTCGGCTACGACATCTACGATATCGTCGTGAACAAGGGCGTGAAGGGGCCGCTGGGCTTCGTGGGCGGCGTCGCCGCTTTCCTGTTCGGTGTCTCGCGCCTGTTCTCGAACATCATGATCGG
>NZ_DATKFP010000009.1:0-4654 GCF_035511395.1 Sphingobium sp. | reverse complement strand
GGGGCACCGACCTTACCGCGCTGGTGATCGATGGAAGCAATCTGCGCTTCTTCGAATCGCATGGGGAACTCGCTAGAGTTCGCGAGAGCGGTGCCGAGCGGATCGTCGCCGACTACCGTTTCAGCGGCGAGGGCGAGGAGTAGGATCGCCGGATGCAGCTCGAGCTCGCCGACGGCGGCAAGACGCTCGTTCGTCGCGATTCTGGCGAGGGTGCCGCAGCCGAGGCGATACGCTATACGCGCTGTGCCAAGGTGCGGCATCTTGCTGACGAGGTTGAGACTGCCGCCGGCGCTGCCGCGGCCGCCCATGGTGGAATCGCCGCCCTTGACCACTTCGATCTGCTCGATCGCGAAAATCTCGCGCGACTGGCCGCCGACGGAGCGCACACCATCGATGTAGGTGCTTCCCTGGGCGTCGAAGCCGCGGATGAAGGGACGGTCGCCCTGCGGGTTGCCGCCTTCGCCGGCCCCGAAGGTGATGCCAGGAACCATGCGCAGGGCCTCGACGAAGGTCGTCGAGCCGCTCTCGCGGATCACCTGCGAAGGCAGGACGACGATCGACTTGGGGGTGTCGAGCAGCGGCGCGGTGTACTTGGGCGAATCCGCGCGATCGACCTTGTAGGGCGTTTCCTCGATCGCGGTGTCGGAAACGGTGACCCCGCCGAGGCTGGGCGTCGTGTCTTCCTTCGCCTCCTGGGCGGTCACGGGCGAGGAGGCGAAGCCCACGCAGGCCAGCGCCAGATAGGCGGGTGCGACTTTCGATCGCGAGCGACTATAACGGGAATAGGACACAAAAACCCCCTTGGTTGAAATCTTCAATGATGACGGAAGGAAATGTCGGCCGCGAACGAACCCGGCCGGCGGCCAGGTGGCTACCGCGCTTCGGCGGCAGGACCAGGTTTCTTGTAAAGCCCGGTGGCTACGCGCTCGACATAGCCGCGCTGGCAAAGACGGCTGAGCTTCTGGGTGGAGATGCCGAGCGCCCTGAACTGCGATGCAGTGGCAAACTTGCGCCCCTCGACCAAGGCAAGCGCCCTCGCCTCTGGACTGTCGGCCGAAACAGTCGGAATCTCGCGCTCCAGGCCGTCGGCTCTCAGCGCGATGCCGAAGCAACCGTCGCGTTCGATGCAGGCATCTGCCAGCACCGAACGCGGTGGCAGGCGCCCGCCATCCTCGGCGAGCGCGTCGGCGCAGGACTTGAGCGCGTTCTGGAACGGGTTGGCCATGCGTAGCTGCGCTGACTGCGAGGGGCGCTGAAGCATCGACAGCCAGCGCAGGATGGCGACTTCATCGTCACTGACGTAGATCGACCGAACCGCAAATACGACCAGCGCATTGGCGCGAACTTCGGCGGCGAGCGTAGCGAACGCGCGATGCACGAGCACAGGAACCTCACCGGCGCCGACACCGGCGCAGTATGCGCGCAGAAGCGTAATCACCCGGCGTTCCTGAATGGTCAGAACGCTGAACAGACGGCGGGCGCAACTCATCCCGCTCGAGCCCTCGCCCGGTCGACCGACCGCCTGCTGCTGCATTGTCCCTCACAATTCGATGATTGCCGTTTTTGATAGTGACTCTTAATAGCGATGCTGTGCGTATGGAGCCTGAATGGTCTGGTTCAGGTCCGGTTGGGGTTTGTCGCGGGCCGTCGGTTCATGTTCGGTTGGGGGTAATCAGGTATGAGCGTGAAAGCCCGAGTGCAGGCTGGGGAACACGAGGGCGTACCGGACATGACTCTGCTTCCGCGGTCGATCCGCAGCCGCCTGCTCCTGATCGGCGCGTTTCTGACGGGATTCGCGTTGCTCGTGGCCTCCCTGTCGATCAGCGGAAGCCTCGAACAGTTCGTGCGGCGCAGCCTCAACGACCGGCTAGACACGCAGATTGCGCTCCTGCTGCGCAGCATTCGTCCCGACGGGACCGTCGATGGAACCATGTTGAGCGACATCGGCCCCTTCACCCAGCATCGGCGAGGCTGGGGATGGGTGATCGAGGCGCCAAGCCGGACATACGCATCACGCGATGTCGCGCAGTTGGACCGAATCCACTGGGAAGGCCCTCCCGGGCGCGAGGGGCATTTCCGCGGGGCACCCGAAAGCCTGCGGGCCGGGCGTACCGACGCGGCCTATGTCCGCACCCTGGAAAAGCAGACCGCGGCCGGTGTGATCCGGATCACCGCTTTCGCGCCGATCGGGGTGTTGAACCGCCTGCGGGGCACGGTGATCCTGCCGGTAATCGCCACGCTCGGCGTTTTGAGTCTGGCCTTGCTGGCCGCCACTTTCGTCCAACTGCATTTCGGCCTCAAGCCCCTGGCGCGACTGCAAGAGGCGTTGACGGCGGTACGCACCGGCCGGCTCGATAGGGTTCCAGCGCACCAACCGAGCGAACTGGCGCCACTGGTAGCCGTACTGAACGCCTTGCTCGACGAGAACGAAGCGGCGTTGGCACGGGCGCGCGGTCACGTTGCGAATCTCGCGCATAGTCTCAAAACGCCGCTCGCCACGCTCAGCATACGACTGACAGAACTGGACCACGATTCAACGGGCCAGCTCGGTGAACTCGTCGGGCGGATTGACGGTGCGATTCGCCATCATCTCGGACGCGCCCGTGCCGCCTCGCCAGGCGCGCCAGGCAATCCGCTTGTGCCACTCGCCGCGACCGTGGACGAACTCGTTCTGGCGCTGGGACGGATTCATGCCGAACGGCGCATCTCGTTCGTCTCGGATGTCTCGCCGGATCTGGCGGTCAAATGCGATCCGCAGGATCTGGCGGAAATGCTGGGCAACCTGCTCGACAATGCCTGGAAGTGGGCCGAAAGCGGGATCACCGTTGCCGCCGAGGAGGTTGGCAGCGCCGTTCGCATCGCGATCGAGGACGATGGTCCCGGCCTTGCCGCCGAAGCGATCGATCAGGCTCTGGTGCCGGGGCGTCGGCTCGACGAGCGCGAGGAAGGGCATGGCTTCGGCTTGCCGATCGCGCGTGAACTTGCCGAACTCCATGGCGGATCACTCGAACTCGGCCGGGCAGCTACGGGGGGCCTGCGCGTTGTGCTCACGCTACCGCGCTGACCCTCAGTCCGCGGCTTCGGTCAGAAGATAACCGCGCCCGCGGATCGTGCGGATCATTTCCGCGCCGATCTTTCGACGCAGCCGGCCGACGATCACTTCCAGCGAGTTGGAATCGACGTCGGTGTCGTATTCGTACACCCGATCGAGCAGTTCCCGACGGTCCACCACGGTTTCCTTGCGAAGAATGAGTGCAGAGAGCACGCGCCACTCGAATGCCGTCAGGCGAACCGGCAGCCCGTCCATCTCGAAGTGGCCGAGTTGGGCGTCAAACACCAGGGCCCCGCAGGTCACTCGGCTGGCTGCGTGTCCGCTTGCCCGGCGGACGAGCGCGCGCAGGCGCAAGATCAGTTCCTGCACGCGGAATGGCTTGATGAGGTAGTCGTCGGCTCCCGCCTTGAAACCGGCGACTTTCTCCGCCCAGGCATCGCGGGCGGTAAGAATGAGTACCGGCAGGTCATGTCCTCCCGCGCGCCAGGACTGGAGCACCGTCAATCCGTCCACTTTGGGGAGGCCAAGGTCCAGGACGGCCGCATCGTAGCGCTCGGTCTCACCCAGATGACGGCCATCCTCCCCGTTCCCCACAACATCCACGGCGAAGTTCTCCACCCGCAATGCGCGCGCGATCTCGTCGCTGAGAGCGCGGTCGTCCTCGATCACCAATATGCGCATGTGATACCTCCGGTCCGGCGGATAGAGGGATAACCCAAACCGAAGCTGAACGGGATACCGGGGCGGAGATGGCATCAGGCCTTCAGCGATTTCGAAATCTGCGCCGCAATTACAGTCTATCTACTTCCCAAAGGTGCAGCCTCCTCTGGGCGCAGTCTTTCGCCCTCGACCTCGCCGCTCAGCGAGCACGTCCTGCGGATCCGTGGTCACAACGTGGCCATGGCCCGCTCGTGGCGTGAGAGACGCAATCTAGTTGAGCTGATTCTGATGGTATAGCTCTGATATTATTGCTCGTTTTGACCCGCCTTGCTTGATTTCAAGATTCTGATTGCGCAACGTTATTGGTATCGATATCAGATCGGATATCGATACCAATAAGGGGTCGAGGGAGTCGAAGAGTTCAGGATGCGCCAAAGCGTCCGAACTTCAGGAGGGGATTTATGAACAAAATCGTACGCTTGACGTCCGGACTTCTCGCGAGCTGCATTGCCATGCCTGCACTCGCCCAGACCGATGCGGATCCAAACGAAGCCACGAGCGAAGACATCGTGGTGACCGGCATTCGCGCCAGTCTGCAAAGCGCCGTCCAGATGAAGAAGAACACGATGGAAGTCGTCGACTCCATCACCGCGCAGGACATCGGCAAACTGCCGGATCCGAACGTTGCGGAGACATTGACGCGCGTTCCCGGCGTCCAAGCCTACCGCTTCGGCGGCGAGGCGTCATCGCCTGTCGGCAACGGTTCGGGCCTGACCATCCGCGGCCTCACGGGTCAGACCGGGTCGCGCGTGGATGGGCGCGCCTACTTCACCGCAGGCAGCCGCGAATTCAATGTCGAGGGCGCCAGCCCGGGCATGGTCGCCGGCCTCGATGTCTTCAAGAACCCGTCGGCCGAGCATATCGAGGGCGCGATCGGTGGCC
>NZ_DATKFP010000008.1:0-4852 GCF_035511395.1 Sphingobium sp. | reverse complement strand
TCGCGGAATACGCCGAGCATCCGGCTGGTCTTCATCATGACGTTGGGCGTGCGCACGCCGCGCCCGGTCATACAGCCATGGGTCGCCTCGATCACCACGGCGACGCCCTGGGGCTTGAGATTTTCCCAAATGCAGTTGGCGACTTCGGACGTCAGCCTTTCCTGCACTTGCAGGCGGTTGGCAAAGGCATGGAGGACGCGGGCGAGCTTGGAAATGCCGACCACATATTGCCCCGGCAGATAGGCGATGTGCGCGCGGCCGACGATCGGAGCCATATGATGTTCGCAATGCGACTGGAATGGGATGTCCTTGAGCAACACGACATCGTCATAGCCACCCACTTCATGGAAGATGCGCGAGAGATGATAGGCCGGGTCGTCGTCATAGCCGCGGCAATATTCCTTCCACGCCCGCGCGACGCGTTCGGGTGTTTCCATCAGCCCTTCACGCTCCGGCGCATCACCCGCCCACCGGATGAGCGTGCGGATCGCTTCACTGACGTCGGCCGGAACCGGCTCCTTGCCTTCGCCAACGGTTTCGGCATCGAGGTCATATGCCATGGACAGGGCCACTCCTTATGCTGTTGGCCCCGCATATGGCGTCTCGCCTTGCCGATGGCCAGTCCTTTCAGGGCCGTCTGGACACAAGACCGCCATGATGGCAGATCGGTGATCAAAAAGGGATCGCAAAGAAAATCATGCCAATCCGTCTTATTATACATGCGTACTAAACGTATCGCGGCCGTGCTGCTCGCCGCCGGCACCTCGTCCCGCTTCGGCGAGGAAGACAAGCTGATGGCGGAGCTGCGCGGCAAGCCGGTCGCGGCGCACACGCTGGAAACGATCGCCTCCATGGCCTTTGCCGAACTGATTGCCGTCGTGCGCCCGATAGAAATGGCGCCGGTGATCCATCGCAAGCTGGATCGGCGCGGCTATACCATATTGGTGAACGACCAGCCCGAGGACGGCATATCGGGCAGCATCGTCCGTGCGGTCGAACATGTCATGCCCAACAACAAGATACGCGGCATCCTTATTTGCCTGGCCGACATGCCTGACGTGCCGCCAAGCCATTACAACCGTATTTGCCTGGCTGCCGAAGACATCAGGTCGGTCGTAGCCAGCACCGACGGCTTCTCCTCCTCCCCGCCCGCCTTCATCGGGAGAAAGCATTTCCCCGAACTGCTGGCGTTGAAAGGCGATCAGGGCGCGCGCGCCCTGCTGAGCCATGGCATTCAGATCGAGACAACCGGCGCGATCCTGCACGATATCGATACGCCGGAGGATCTGACAGGCGGTCGAGCAGTGACGCCGGCCTGACGCCTCAGCTCGACCGGGTCGGATCGGTCAGGCCATCGCCCATTTCGCGGGCGTCGGGCGCGCGACTGATCGGCAGCGATCCGGTCTGCCGTTCCAGTCGACGATGGACGACCGGCGCTCCGGGGCCGGCGTGGAGCGCGTGAATCGCCTCGCTGTTGGCGATGTCAGCGACGGTACGCCGCTGATTGTGCCGCACATAGTCGAGCCAGGTCGATACATGATAGCGCTCGACCCACAGGTCCGCCTCGCCGAGATCGCGCAGCAGCTGCCAGCCATGGGCACCATCGCGACGGCGGATACGGCGGCGCTCGCTCATGGCGGTGAGGAAGGGCACGACTGATCCGGGCAGGATGCGATATTCGATGGTGATGACGATCGGGCCGCTGCGCGGCTCGACCGGCACTGCCGTATCCGGCTCGTGCCAGTCGCCGCGCGGATCGAGATTGTCGTCACCGGTCTGCGGCAGCGGCCGCCAGAAGCCCAGGAGAGCCGCGACGAACTGGGTCGCGGCCGCCGCATAGAGGCCCGCGACGACGCCATGATGCTCCGCCACCCAGCCAAACAGCCAGGCGCCGCCCGCCATGCCGCCAAAAGCGATCATCTGATAGAGCGCCACCGCGCGCGCCACGACCCAGCGCGGCGCGGACATCTGGACGGAAACGTTGAAAGTCGAAAGCGCCAGCACCCAGCCCGATCCGGCGAACATATAGCCCAGGATCGCCAGCGCCATCCAATGGCTCGCTCCGGTCAGCGCAGTGCCGATCGCCATGGCCAGCGCGGCGGAACGGACGATCGCCTCGACCGAATAGCGCGCGCGCAGCCGGCGGCTGGACAGCGCGCCCAGCACCGCGCCGACGCCGAACGCACCACTGGTGATGCCGAAGGTCAGCGCGCTGCCGCCCAGCACGTCACGCGCGACGAGCGGCATCAGGGCGGAAACGGCGGCGGCGCCGATACCGAAGGCGCCTGCGCGCAGCAGCACCAGCTTTATCTTGGGCGAAGCGGCGACATAGCCGACGCCCGCGACCATCGCCACGCCAAGGCGTTCGCGCGGCAACAGCTTGGGCGGCAGGTCCGGTCGCCAGCGCGCCAGTACGGCGAGCAGGCCAACATAGCTGAGCGCATTGACGAGGAAGGCCGCCGCCGCGCCCGCCGCCGCGACGATGATGCCGCCCAGCGCCGGCCCCATGCTGCGTGCGAGATTGAAGCCCATGGAGTTCATCGCCACGGCGCTCGGCAGCACGGGGCGCGGCACCATGTCGCCGACCGATGCCTGCCAGGCGGGGCCGTTGATCGCGGTAGCGCAGCCAATGGCGAAGGTGAAGCCAAGGAGCAGCCAGGGCGTCATCAGCCCGGCCCACGCGGTCGCCGCCAGCAATGCGGAAGTCAGCAACATCGCACATTGGCAGGCGATCATCACCTTGCGCCGGTCGAGATTGTCGGCGACCGCTCCGGCCCAGAGCGACAGCAGCATGATCGGCAGCGTCGTTGCCGCCGGCACCAGCGCGATCAACAGCGGCGAGGCCGAAAGCGACGTCATCATCCACGCCGCGCCGACCGACTGGATCAAACCGCCGAAGTTGGACGCGAGGCTCGCCGTCCAAATGGCGCGGAAGGTGGGAATAGAGAAAGGTGACGGGGATTTCTGGGTCGGGGCTTGGGTCACACTGTCCATAGGGGGGATATAGACCCCAGGAACGAAGGCGCAACGCTTCTATACGGTACCGGTCCGCAATGCCTGTGCCCAGTCGGGGCGTCCGCGCATGTCCGCAAGCCGGGCGGGCGCTTCCCAGTCATAGCTGATAGAGACAATCTCTGCCGTCCAGCCGGCCGCGCCCTGTTCCACGATCGCATAGCGGGCATGGGGCGATCTGGACGCCACCTTGTGCAGGACGGGCCAGTCGTCATCATAGGCAGGCAGGCCCACGCTGCCCGGATTGACGATCAGGCCGCCGCCCGGCCGGCGATGGATGCGCGGGACATGGGTATGGCCGCACAGGATCAGCGGCGCGTCGACGCCCCCTGCCCGCTCTTCCACTTCCGATGCCGTGGCAGCCCTTAGCCCGTCGCCCTCTATGGTTTCGAGGAAATAGACGAGATCGCTGTCCGGGGAGCCATGGACCATCAGCACCTCCTGCGTCAGCCAGAGATGCTCCGGCAGGCGGGCAATCCAATCACGGTGAAGGGGTTGCAGGACCGAGTTCGCATAGGCATCGGACGGGCCCATCGCTTCCGGCGCAAGGGTCAGCAATTGTCGCTCGTGATTGCCCCGGATCGTCGGCAGGTCCAGCGCCATCAGCCGGTCGGCGGTTTCGCAGGGCAATAACGGTCCCGAAAGGATATCGCCCAGATTGACGATGCGATCGACGGCGTGCGTCGCAATGTCGGCCAACACGGAGTCCAGGGCAATCAGGTTGCCATGAATGTCGGAGAGGACGGCAATGCGCATAACTCTGAATGCCATGGGGATTCGCGCGATAAAAGAGGGTAAACCCGACAGCGATCTGGACAGTCGCGGCGCGTTTTGCATCATTGGCTTGCAACTACCGTTACGGCAGCGCTGACGCGGCGAACCGATCGCAATAGAGACTTGCACTTTACGTAAACGTAAATACATTCACGATAGCGTCTCATGAATTTGGCGAACGCCGGAATGACCCCCACGGAGAGGGAATGAACATGGAAGCCTATATCTACGACGCCGTCAGGACGCCCCGTGGCCGGGGCAAGGCCGATGGCTCGCTGCACGAAATCACACCGATCCAGCTGGCGACGCAGGTGCTGGAAGCCGTGCGCGACCGCAGCCAGATCGACACCGCCGATGTGGACGACGTGATCCTCGGCTGCGTCAGCCCGGTCGGCGAACAGGGCGCGGATATCGCGCGCGTGGCCGTGCTGAACGCCGACTATGCGCAAACCGTGCCGGGTGTGCAGATCAACCGCTTCTGTGCCTCTGGCCTTGAAGCGGTGAACATGGCCGCTGCGAAAGTCTATTCGGGCGAGGCGATGTTCGCGATCGGCGGCGGCGTAGAATCGATGAGCCGCGTGCCGATGGCGTCGGATGGTGGCGCCTGGGCGATGGACCCGGCAGTCGCCTACAAGACCTATTTCGCGCCGCAGGGCATCGGTGCCGACGTGATCGCCACCAAGTTCGGCATCAGCCGCGACGATGCCGACGCCTATGCCGTCGAAAGCCAGAAGCGCGCCAAGCAGGCCTGGGACGAGAAGCGCTTCGCCAAGTCGATCGTGCCGGTGAAGGACGTGATCGGCGGCATCGTGCTGGACCATGACGAACATATGCGTCCCGATGCGACGATGCAGTCGCTGGGCGCGCTGAAGCCCAGCTTTACCGCGCTGGGCGAGGAGATGCCTGGCTTCGACACCGTCGCCCTGCTCCGCTATCCCGAGCTGGAGAAGGTCAACCATATCCACCATGCCGGAAACAGCAGCGGCATCGTCGACGGCGCGGCCGCCGTGCTGGTCGGCAACAAGGAGATGGGCGAGAAATATGGCCTGAAACCGCGCGCGAAGAT
>NZ_DATKFP010000007.1:0-2574 GCF_035511395.1 Sphingobium sp. | reverse complement strand
GGGTTGCCTCGGCATGGGATATGTCGGGAATTTCGAAGACCCGCTGGTGACCGTGCGCGATCCCGCAACGGTGCCGCCGATCGACATTTCCCTGCTGCAGCAAAGCGCCAGCGGCGGCAATGAAGCTGTCTCGGACTTTCTAACCGATATTGACGATTGATCAGGCGATCTCGGCAATCCGCGCGGCAAGGGCTGTGCGCGTGTCCACGCCCGTTTTGTCGAATATGGCGCGCAGGTAGGTCTTCACGGTCGCCACAGTGAGGCCGAGGTCATCGGCAATATCGCGATTGGTCGCCCCTACGGCTACAAGTTCGCAAATACTGCATTCGCGTGCGGTCAGACCCATTCGACCGCGCAAGGCTCCCTGCCGCCTTTCACGGCGCAACTTGTCATGGACTTCAAGGCCGAACGCCACATAGCGATGGATTGCCTGAAGCTTTTCCTGATCGTCGGGGAACGGCGGATCGTCGTCCATCCTCAGCAGACTTGCCCCCGCAAAGGCGTGGCGGCGGTCCGCCTCGCCTGTCCAGAAGACAAAATCGAGATTGTCCTTCACGCGATATGCGCCCAGGAACGACATGTAATCCCGCCGCGACGCATCCGGAACCCTGCAAGCTTCGCGCTGCAGATCGGCGATGGTCTGTCCGTCGTTTACGAGCCGCGACGCCAGCAACGGATCATGCCATCGCATCTCCTTGCGATAGCGATCGGTCAACCCGGGTGGCAGGCCGAGCATGGGACCGTTCACCGTGTCGAGATCGTCCTCGATCCAATAAAACATCGCGGCGCGGACCGAGAAGAGCTGGCGCAGGAATTCGAGCGACTCGACGATCAGCCGGTCCGAACGGGACAATGTCGCCGGCAACGTCATCCTTTCGTCAGAGCCTCCTGAATGTCCTGCTGGCGTAAAGGAGCGCAGCCGCTCCCAGCAGCCCAACGGTTTGCATCAGCATGATCGCAGGTCCCAATCCTCTGGCGCCGCCGGTGCCCCCGATCAGATCGCTGGCAAATCCGGTCAGAAAGGACCCCATGCCCTGCCCGATCACGTTGAGGACGAAGAGTATCGTCGCCATGCCGAAGGCCCGCAGGCGCGGCGGCAGGAGCATCTGGCTCGCCGCGAAGAGCGGCGCCGAATAGCCCGAGACACATAATTCGATCAGGAAATAGCTGGCATAAGACAAGCTCTTGGGAAGCTGAAAGAACAGCACGATCAAGGGGCCTGCAATGCCGGCACAGATCAGCGGAATCCACAAATACCAGCGCTTGTCGCGACGGGCGAGACGGTCGGCCAACAGACCGAAAGCCAGAGCGCCGAAGATTCCCATAAGCCCCTGGGCCAGCCCGCTTACCGAGCCAACCTCGGTGGCGCTCAGCCCGTGCGCACGGATCAGATAGGTGGGAACCCAGTTCTCGAAGGCGGAGGTCGCACAGGAGATAAAGGCGAAACCGAAGGCAATGCCCATGAAACCGCGATGGCGCAGCACGAAGCCGACGGCGTCCGCCATCGAATAATGACGATGCGCCTCTTCGGTATTGCCGTCGAAACGACCGCGCACGGGGTCCTTCACCGCGAAAATCATAAAAGCGGCGAATGCGAGGCCGGGAAACCCAAGCACAAGAAAGGCATTACGCCAGCCAAGTGTATCCGCAGCGAAACCGCCGAGCGAGAGTCCGGCCCAGGTCCCTATCGAAATACCCAGCGAGTAGATGGCGATCGCCGTGCCACGCCGATGCACGGGGAAATAATCGGAAATCAGAGAATAGGCCGCCGGAGAGCAGCCCGCCGAGGCGACAGCAATACCGAAACGCATCACCGCGAGACCGAAGAAAGAGCCGACCATCGCGGTAACCGTCGTCAATCCGCTCCAGATACCGAGCACGCTGGCGATGATCGTCGAACGCGATCTCCGGTCCGCCATGCGTGCAATCGGAAAGCCCGAAAACGAATAGAGCAGCGACGCACCGAACCCCGTCAGCAGACCGATCTGCGTGTCGGAGACGTTGAGATCCTTGCTGATCGGATCGATCAGGATCACCAGCAGAAAGCGATCCATCCAACTGAAACTGTAGGTCAGCATCAGCAGGATGAGAACGAACCAGGCGTAGCGTGTAGGCTGCGCCTGATCGACGATGGTCGCGTTCAACGCTGATATCCGAACCGGGGACTCGATGGCTTGCTCTGACATGAACCTATCGTTCCGCCTGGCCCATCGCGCATGAATGCCGAACGCGGCAAGCTTGGTTGCGCTTTCAGGAACGTGACGGGTTTGCCCCGCCACAACCTGCATCTCTATTCGGCGGCAACCGCCGCCGCAGGGGAAAGCCGATCGACGAAGGCGCGCGTCAAAGGCGGCGGAGTTCCGCTGCGCGTAATGGCGCTTATCCGGCTACTGAAGTTAAAGGTTTCCGGTGCGATCACCCGAAACCGGTCGCGACACCAAAGCGTCTCCACATAGGTCTTCGGCAGGAAGCCGAGATAAGTGTCGGAATTGATCATCATCGCGATCGATTCCATGTTGTTGACCGTAGCCGTGCGTGGGAAAACGCCCTCCACGCCCATTTTTTCCATCAGAT
>NZ_DATKFP010000006.1:0-9320 GCF_035511395.1 Sphingobium sp. | reverse complement strand
CTGGACAAAATCGGCCAGCGCGATGGCGGGATGCTCCAGCTTGTCGAGCACGACCATGGCGAAGGTCAGACCGAAGAAGAGCCAGGCATAGGAGCGGCGCGAGGTGATCGCGGCATAGAGGCTGACAGTGCCGACCATCATCATCGCCAGCGCCGCAAGCGGCCATCCCGGCAGCACCAGCGGTGCCGCACCCAGCGCCAGCAGCCCGCCCGCCACCGTCCCGACGATGCGCAGCGCCCCGCGCATCAGCGTCTCGGCGGCATGGCCACGCATCACCATATAGCCCGCAAATGCCGCCCAGGACACATGGGTCGCACCCAGCAGATGGGCGATCAGGATCGCCAGCAAGACCGACGCGACGCATTCCGCCTCGTCGATCGTGCGTGGCGTCACCCGATCCAGCAGCTTTGTGCCTGATACCATAGGCGTCTCCATGCCGCAGCAGGATGCGAATGGCCATTGTGCATCCTGCAATATCGCTTGCACGGAACAAGCGCGCCTGCCGATTATTTCCCGTCGGTTTCCGGTCAGGTGAGAGGACGATATGCAGGTGCGAAAGCTTTTGATGCTGGTGGGACTGATGCTGGTGCCCGCCACGGCACATGCAGGGGAATCGGCATCACGCGACCTGTGTACGGATCGGCCGGGCCTTGGCACGCCGCCCTGCACGGTCGAACCGGGGCATATGGTGATGGAGCTTGGCCTTGGTGACTGGACCCATGAGCGCGATCCGCAAAGCCGGACCGATACGGTCGAAGCGGGCGATCTGCTGCTGCGGATCGGACTGACCGACGGTCTGGAGGCTCAGGTCGGATGGACCGCCTATGGCCATGTGCGCACGCGCGACCGGGCCAGCGGGGCGATCGACCGGAATGATGGCGTCGGCGATGTGCAACTCGCATTGCGGCAGAATCTCCGCAATCCCGACGGTTCGGGCTTTTCGGTCGCGCTCATGCCCTATGCGACCCTGCCGGTCGGCGGCAGCGCGATCGGTGCGGGGGACTGGGGTGCGGGCGTGCTGGTGCCGGTCAGCTTCGACCTGAGCGATGGCCTCTCGCTGGAACTGACCCCGGAGGTCGATGCGGCGGTGGACGAGGATGGCGACGGTCGTCACCTCGCCTTCGGTAGCGTCGTCGGGATGGAAGTGGAACTGGGCGACACGCTGTCGGCCACAATCGAGACGTCGCTGATGCGCGACGATGATCCGGCGGATCACAGCACCCAGGCGCTGGGCGGACTGGCCCTTGCCTGGCAACCATCCGGCGCCATGCAGTTCGACATCGGCCTCAATATCGGGCTGAATGCGGACAGCCCGGACAGCGAAGTCTATCTGGGCGTCGTCCGGCGCTTTTGAACCGCTCAGCGTTTTTCGTGATTGGCCGCCACCGCCTTCGACACGGCCTGCATCAGCGCCCAGCGTTCGGGGATGGACACGGTGGTCGACCCGATCATCACCGCCACGGCATAGCTTGTGCCGTCGGGCGCGGTCATGATGCCGATATCGTTGAAGCCGGTCGAGCGCGGCGGCAGATCCTGTCCCGTGCCGGTCTTGTGCAGATAGGACCAGCCCGGCGGCACCCCGCCCTTGATCCGCTGGGGCCCGGTCTTGGCTTCCGACATGATCGACATCAGCAGGCGCGAGGAGGCGGAGGATAGCATGTCGCCTTCCTTCAGCTTCGCCAGCGCCTGGACGATGGAGGCAGGCGCAGCGCCGTCTGGCGGACTGGCGAGATAATTGTCCAGGGCCTTCGCCCGCACTGACATGGGCAGGCGCGACCGGGCGGCGTAGAAATTGCGGCCGACCGAATAATCCTGCCGCCAGTCGAGGCCCGCCGTCGCCGATTGCAACAGCCGTTCGCCAGGACCGAAGCGGATATCCTTGATCATCCGCCGCGCCAGGAAGCCGCGCACCGCCTCCGGCCCGCCGACCGCACGGAGCAGCGTATCGTTGGCGGTATTGTCGCTCTGCGTCATCGCGCGGCGCATCAGGTCGGAATAGCTGGTCGTCCAGCTGCCATTCTTCAGCATCGCAGCGGAAGGCTGGTGGAACAGGGTCAGGTCGTTGCGGGTGATAGTGGTGGTGTCGGCGAGGCGCAACTTGCCCCGGTCGACGGCGTCGAGAAAGGTCATCGACACCCAGAGCTTGGACACGCTCTGCTGCGGGAACAATGCGTTGCCGTTCCAAGCCACGGTCCAGTCCGCGCCGATGCGGCGGACGGCGATGCCGACCTTTCCGTGGAAACTCTGCCCCAGATTGCGCACGACGTTGACGAGCGCGGGCGGCGGCGTTTCGCGCTGGTCGATGTCTCTATAGGGCTGGGGTGGATTGGCGACCGGACGGATCGGCCAGCTGTTGGTCGATGGCTGGGGACGACCGGGCAACGGCTTTTGCGGCGCAGGCGCGGCAGCTTGCGCCCGACGCGGTTCGGGTGCGCTTACGCACGCGGACAGTGCCGCCATCAACAACACCAGGCGCGCCGATCCGCCCCGGTTCCTATTCACCTTCATCATCTTCCCCGCACTCGCTCCTAATCCAAGGGATGGCCTGCCGGCCTTTCCGGCAAGGCTGGTGCGACGAATGATTCCACAAATGCGATGTAAGGAGGCTGAATGGTGCAACCTCTTGATCGGGGATAAGGATCGCTCAGTTGCGGTTCAGCGGCGGACGGGCAATAGCTTCTGCCATGACGAACGGGATGGACAGGCGGGCGCTGCTGCTCGGCGCATTGGCGGCAGGCATGATGGCGGGTAGCGGCACGGCATGGGCCGCGCCCTTCGCGTCGCGCCGCATCGCGATGAACGTGCGCGGGACGGCCGCCGGTGCAGGACGTGACGTGCTGCTGATCCCCGGCCTTGCCAGCGGTCCGGGCATCTGGAACGGCGTACTCGGTGCGCTGCCGGGTTATCGCTTCCATCTCGTCCATGTGCGCGGCTTCGCCGGCCTCGCGCCCGAAGCCAATGCCAGCGGCGCGCTGCTCCAGCCGATCGCCGATGAGATAGCGCGCTATGTCTCCGCTTCCGGCCTCAAGCGCCCCGCCATCGTCGGACACAGTATGGGCGGCACGCTGGCGATGCTGCTCGGCCTCAAGAATATTGCGAGCCGCGTCATGGTGGTCGATATGCTGCCCGCCGGCGCGGGGATGGTGGGCGGGACGGCGAGCGGCCTAGGCTTCCTTGCCGACCAGCTGAGCGGCTATCTGACCGGGACGGCCGCCGGGCGGCGCTATCTGGCGGAGATGGTGGCGCAGGCGCCGGGTGCGAAGGGGAGCGATCCCGACGTCATCGCCAATGCGCTGCGCGACCTTGCAAATGTCGACCTTGGCCCACAGTTGCCGCGCCTCCCGGCTCCTCTGGAGGTGGTCTATGCGGTCGGATCGGACGCGCAGCAGGCCGCCGCCATCACCAGCCGCTTCCGCGCCGCCTATGCGCCGAAAAAGAATGCGCTGCTGAAAGCCATCGGTCCGAGCGGCCATATGGTGATGGGCGACCAGCCCGCCCGCTTCAACGCGGCGCTCAGGGATTTTCTTACTGCCTGATTCAGGGCGACGTCAGGGCGCCAGTATTGTGTCGACTGCTGCCTCCAGCGTCTCGGGATAGTCGAGCGTATAGTGCAGCCCGCGGCTCTCCTTGCGGTGGAGCGCCGAACGGACCACCAGACGCGCCACTTCCAGCAGGTTGCGCAGTTCGATCAGGTCGGGCGTCACACGGAAATTGCCGTAATATTCGTCGACTTCCTTCGCCAGCAGGTCGATGCGATGCTGGGCGCGCTCCAACCGCTTGGTGGTGCGGACGATGCCGACATAGTCCCACATGAAGCGGCGGATTTCCTTCCAGTTGTGCTGGACGATCACTTCCTCGTCGCTGTTGGTGACGCGGCTTTCGTCCCACGGGCGGATCGGCGGCGGTCCGGGAAGGTCGTCCCAGTTCGCCCGGATATGCTTGGCCGCCGCTTCGCCGAAGACGAAACATTCCAGCAGCGAGTTGGACGCCAGGCGATTGGCGCCATGCAGTCCGCTTTCGGTGACTTCGCCCGCCGCATAGAGACCGGGCAGGTCGGTGCGGCCGTCCAGGTCTATCACTACCCCACCGCAGGTGTAATGCTGCGCCGGGACGACCGGGATCGGCTCTTTAGTGATATCGATGTCGAGGTCGAGCAGCCGGGCATGGATGGTCGGGAAGTGATGCTTCACGAACTCCGGATCCTTGTGACTGATATCCAGATGGACATAGTCGAGGCCGAGCCGCTTGATTTCATGGTCAATGGCGCGCGCCACTACGTCGCGAGGGGCCAGTTCCTCGCGCGGGTCGAAGCGGGGCATGAAGCGCTCGCCGCCGCCCGGCACGCCGGGGGGAAGTTTCAGATGCCCGCCTTCGCCGCGTACCGCTTCGGTGATCAGGAAATTCTTGACCTCCAGATTGTAGAGGCAGGTCGGGTGGAACTGGTTCATCTCCATGTTGGAGACGCGGCAGCCCGCGCGCCAGGCCATGGCGATGCCGTCTCCGGTCGCACCGCGCGGCGCGGTGGAGAAGAGATAGGTGCGCCCCGCCCCTCCGGTGCAGAGGATGGTGGCGCGGCCGAGGATCGCGTCGACATGCTTGGTCTTCTTGTTGAACGCGTAGACGCCCCAGACATGGCCGTCGCCCGAATAGCGTTCGCCATGGCGGCTGGTGATGAGGTCGATCGCGACCAGATCCTCCACCAGCGTGATGTTCGGATTGGCACGCGCGGCCTTAAGCAGCGCGACCTGGACGGCATGGCCGGTGGCGTCGTCGACATGGACGATCCGCCGATGGCTGTGCCCGCCCTCACGGGTCAGATGCCAGCGTTCGCCGAACTCCTCGCCGCCGTTGAAAGGGACGCCGAGTTCGGCCAGACGCTCGATCGCGGCAGGCGCTTCGGACACGACGAACTCTACCGTCTCGCGATTGTTGAGGCCCGCGCCCGCGACCATCGTGTCATGGACATGCGCCTCGAAACTGTCACCCGCGTCGAGTACGGCGGCAATGCCGCCCTGCGCCCAGTTGGTGGACCCACCGTCGAGCGCACCCTTGGCCAGCACCAGCACCTTGCGGTCCTGCGCGAGGTTGATGGCGGCTGTCAGCCCGGCAGCGCCGGAGCCGATGATGACGACGTCATGGGTGGTGGTGGGCATTGTCGTTCTCGATGTATCGGGCCTGTTCCCTATCCCGTTCGGTTCGAACTTGTCGAGAATGTTAAGTACGGTTCTCGACAAGCTTGAACCAAACGGAGGTTGCTAGGCCGCCGCCGTCAGATTGAGGAATACATCTTCCAGGTCGGGGTCGCGCGTCACCACATCGACGATGGACAGTCCGCTCGCCTGCACCGCGCTCAACACCTGCCCGGCATTGGCGCGGTCCTTCATATAGGTGATGGTAAGCGTCCGCTCGCCAGACAGTTCGACCTTCTCGAAACAGGGCGCGTCAGGCGTCGCCGTCACGTCGCGGTCGACCGTCACCTGGACCACCTTTTCCTGCGCCATGGCGATCAGTTCGCGGGTCGGCTTGTCGGTGATGACCTTGCCATGGTTGATGATGCCGATGCGGTCGCACAGTTCCTCGGCTTCTTCCAGATAATGGGTCGTCAGCACGATGGTCACGCCCATGGCATTGAGTTCGCGGACATAGGCCCAGAGTTGCTGGCGCAACTGCACGTCGACGCCAGCGGTTGGTTCGTCCAGCACCAGGATCGGCGGGCTATGCACCATCGCCTTGGCCACGAGCAGACGGCGCTTCATGCCGCCCGACAGGGTGCGGGCATAGGCGTTGGCCTTGTCCTCCAGATGCACGGCGCGCAGCAATTCCATCGACCGGCGCTTTTCCTTGGGCACGCCATAGAAGCCGGCCTGATTTTCCAGCGTCTCGAACGGCGTGAAGAAGGGATCGAAGACGATTTCCTGCGGGACGATGCCGATGCTGTTCTTGCTGTTGCGCGGATTGGCGTCGATGTCGAAGCCCCAAATGCGGACATCGCCTTCCGTCTTGTTCACCATGCCGGCCAGGATGTTGATTGTGGTCGATTTGCCGGCGCCATTTGGGCCGAGCAGCCCATAAATCTGTCCGCGTGGAATGGTGAGGTTGATACCGTCGAGCGCGCGCTTGCCGCCCTTGTAGACCTTGGTGAGGTTGCGGATCTCGATCGCGGGCGTGGAGATGTCGGTCATGGCTGATCTCTATGGGGATCGAAGGCAGGGAAAGGAAGGGGGCTGATTGCCCCATCGGCGGAAACAGATGGAGTGGAGGGCAGATGCCATGGGTGCGAAAGGTGCGCAGCGCGGCGGGAAGGGCAGCGATCATGAGCGGACATAATCACGCCCTTTCCCGATCAGGGAAGGGGCGTCTTGAAACCATCTTTCCGAGCGACTCCACGTCCTGCTTGCAATTTTGCCGCCGTCCGCCTAAAGGCCGCGCTGCAATCGGTCGGTTTCCGGTCGATGCCCTGACGACTCCAGGACGCCCAAATGGGGCATCGGATGGACGCTGGCCGGCGAGGTTTCGCCCGCCGGCGATTTTGTCGTTTGATGGGTGAGCGCAGTTTTTCGGGCCTTTCGGCCCAAATGAGGTGATGATGTTCGATTCGCTAAGCGATCGTCTCAGTGGGGTATTCGACAAGCTGCGTGGGCGCGGTGCGCTTACGGAGGACGATGTCCGCGCCGCGATGCGCGAGGTGCGAATCGCGCTGCTGGAAGCCGACGTGGCGCTGCCCGTCGTTCGCCAGTTCGTCGATCAGGCCACCGAGCGCGCGGTCGGCAGCGACGTGCTGCGGTCGGTCACGCCGGGGCAGATGGTCGTCAAGATCGTCTCCGACACGCTGACCGAAACGCTGGGCGCCGAAACAAGCGACCTGATGATCGACGTGGCCCCGCCGGCTGTGATCATGATGGTCGGCCTCCAGGGTTCGGGCAAGACGACCTCCACCGCAAAGATCGCCAAGCGGCTGAAGGAAAAAGAGCGCAAGAAGGTGCTGATGGCGTCGCTCGACGTCCAGCGCCCGGCTGCGCAGGAACAGCTGGCGGTCCTAGGCACGCAGACCGACGTCGCGACCCTGCCGATCATTGCCGGCCAGCAGCCGGTCGATATCGCCAGGCGTGCGCTTCAGGCGGCGAAGCTTCAGGGCTTCGACGTGGTCATGCTCGACACCGCGGGCCGCCTGCACGTCGATCAGGCGCTGATGGACGAGATGAAGGCGGTCGCCGACGTCGCGAACCCGGCCGAAATCCTGCTCGTCGTCGACTCGCTGACGGGTCAGGACGCCGTGAACGTTGCCACCAGCTTTAGCGCGCAGGTGCCGCTGACCGGCGTGGTGCTGACCCGTATGGACGGCGATGCGCGCGGTGGTGCGGCGCTGTCGATGCGGGCCGTCACCGGCCGTCCGATCAAGTTTGCCGGCACGGGCGAAAAGCTGGACGCGATCGAGCCTTTCCATCCTGCCCGTGTGGCGCAGCGCATCTTGGGCATGGGCGATGTCGTCAGCCTCGTCGAAAAGGCGGCCGAGACGATCGACGCCGAGGAAGCCGACAAGCTGGCCAAGAAGATGGCCAAGGGTCAGTTCGACATGAATGACCTGCGCAGCCAGCTCAACCAGATGCGCCGCATGGGCGGTCTTGGCGCGCTGGCGGGCATGCTGCCAGGCCTCAAGAAGGCGCAGCAGGCGATGGCCAATAGCGGCGCCAACGACAAGACGCTCATTCACCTTGACGCGATGATCGGCTCCATGACGCCAAAGGAGCGTGAGAAGCCCGCCCTGATCAACGCCAAGCGCAAGATCCGCATCGCCAAGGGCGCCGGCCGGACCGTGCAGGATGTCAACCGTCTCCTGAAAATGCATCAGGAAATGGAAACGGCGATGAAGAAGATCCGCAAGATGGGCGGCCTCAAGGGGCTGGCCAAGATGTTCACTGGTGGCGGCATGGGCGGCCTTGGTGGGCTGGGCGGTCCCGAAGGTGGGGCCGGTGGCCCGGATCTTTCGGGTCTGGGCGGCCTTGGCGGATTGGGTGGCAACATGCCCAAGCTTCCGCCGGGCTTTCAGAATTTCATGAAGAAGTGAAGCAACCCGTCATCCCAGCGAAAGCTGGGGCTTCACTTCTCGAAAAAGGGAAGGGAGGCGCCAGCTATCGCTGGGATGACGAACCGACAAACAAGTAGTTAGTTAGAAAGGTCAAGTTCCATGGCAACCTCCATCCGTCTGTCGCGCGGCGGCTCCAAGAAGCGTCCCTATTACCGCATCGTCGTGGCCGACAGCCGCGCGCCGCGTGACGGCAAGTTCATCGAGCGTATCGGCAGCTACAACCCCGTCTTGCCCAAGGGCGACGAGAAGCGCGTCGTTCTGGACGTCGAGCGCGCGAAGCACTGGGTTGCCGCCGGTGCGCAGCCGACCGACCGCGTCGCCCGCTTCCTGGACGCCGCCGGCGTGAAGGAGCGCAAGGCGCGCAACAACCCGAATAAGGCTGAGCCGGGTCAGAAGGCCAAGGATCGCGCCGAAGATCGCGCCACCAAGGCTGCGGAAGCCGCTGAAGCTGCCGAAGCCGCCAAGGCTGCCGCCGCTGAAGCCGCAGCTGCTCCGGTCGCTGAGGAAGCTGCTCCCGCCGAGGAAGCTGCTGCCGAGCAGGCCGAAGGCTGATTGTCTTGACCGACAAGCCCGTCACTCTGGCCGTCATTATCGGCGCGCATGGCGTGGCGGGCGAAGTCCGTCTGAAGCTCTTTGGCGAAGGGGCGGAAAGCCTCAAAAGCTTCAAGGGCTTCGATGCGGCGGGGCGCATGCTGACGTTGAAGTCGGTGCGCCCCGGCCCCAATGGCGCGGTCGCCCGCTTCGCCGAGGTCGGCGACCTGAGCGCGGCCGAAGCGCTGCGTGGCACGGAACTGACCGTGCCTCGTTCTGCCCTGCCTGAACTGGGCGAGGGCGAATATTATCATGCCGACCTGATCGGCCTTCCCTGCACCTCCAGCACCGGCGAAGCGCTGGGCGAGATCGTCGCGGTCGAGAATTTCGGCGCGGGCGACATTATCGAGGTGTTGCGTCCTACCGGCAAGCGCTTCATGGCGCCGATGCATGTCGTCACGCTGAGTGCGGACGGCGCCTTGATTGACGCGGCTTTCGCCGAATAGTATATACACTCTGTATATACGGAGGTCGCCAATGGGCGAGGAATATCGGGCCAAGGTCTTCAAGTCGGGCAATAGCCTGGCGTTGCGGCTGCCCAAGGCGCTTGGCCTTGAGGAAGGCGTGGAAATGCGCCTGCGGAACGATGATGGCAAACTCACGCTTGAGCGTCTCGACACCGAACCACGCAAAATAGATGTCA
>NZ_DATKFP010000005.1:0-2682 GCF_035511395.1 Sphingobium sp. | reverse complement strand
CCGAACGGCTGATCGCACATGGACGCTGCGAAGAGGCTCTCGGCTGGATCGAAGCGCCGACCGAGCGCGGGCATAACGAGCGTGAGCTTGCCGACCTGAAGTTGCAGGCCCTCTGCGCCATGGGCCGCAGGGAAGACGCGCAGGCGCAGCGCAAGGCGATCTTCGATCGCTGGCTGGACAGCGAGGCACTGCGCGACTGGCTCAAGAACCTGCCGGATTTTGAGGATTTCGACGCGGAGCAGCAGGCGCTCGATCAGGCAAAGGCGTTCGATCCCGGCGTCCCCGCCCTCGCCTTCCTCGTGGAGTGGCCGGATCTCAAGCGCGCCGGCCAGCTGGTTCGAGCTCGTATCGATCAGCTGGATGGGCGGGCCTATCACATCCTGCGCCCCTGTGCCGAGGCTCTCTCGTCTAGCGATCCGGTCGGCGCCACGCTGCTCTACCGGCAACTGGTCACTGGCGTGCTCGATCGTGGCGCGTCGAAATATTATGCGTATGCCGTGCGGGATTTTGTCGCTGCAGGCAAGCTCGCGGACGCCATTGATGCGGGAGCGGATATCATGCGTCATATCGACTGGATTGATCTTCTGCGCCAGAGCCATGGGCGCAAAATCGGCTTTTGGAGCCAGATTCCCACCTGACGGCATGATGTCCGGCAAGGTCTACCAATCGTGGACAGGCAAATCATCCGAGCGGTCACCGTCGCAATCGAGGAGGAGGAACTGGAAGCTCCGGCTTCGACCGAACGCCATCAGACGCAGCAGGTCTGCCGGCAGTTGCGCCTGGCGCGCTTCGTCGAGCAAACGGGTGGGCACGAACCAGCCGTAGACGGAGGCGGCGATGTCGATCGGCCGCTCGGTCGGCGGCCAGGATGCCCAGCCATCGAGAAGGCCGGCGGTCTGGACCGTCAGATGCGCGGTCGAGAGCACGCAATAGCGCCCGGTTTCCACCGATTTCGAAGCGAGGCTTGTGTGGAGAAGCGGCGGAGTGACCTGGAGTAGGTCTTTGGCGCATCCGTCCGACGGATGCCCGTCGAAATAGATGGCAATCACGGTTTCATCGTCCAGTGTAGCGGGATCGTGCTCGTCCCCGATTTCTTTCCACCACTCCCGGCACCAGGCGGCGATTTCCGCGTCCAGCGTGGCCTCATCGATCGCGGCATGGATATTGGTGCCGTAGCGGTGCTCGATAGCGGCGGCATGAAGCTGGACCGGCCAGGGCAAGGGCGATCGTTCGATGTGGTCCTCAGCGCCGCGGATTGCCGCGATCAGTTCGCTGCGCGCACGGTTTGCGAGGTTTTCGGGATATTGGATGGCGGAGCGTGCCCGCGCCAGCAGAGCGAGGTGATCCCCGCGGCCGCCAATATCTGTCGGTCCCGACGATGGCTCTTCCCCAATGCCGGTTGCTGAAGCCTGTGCAGCATCCCGTCCGGCTGGATGGGAACACAGGACCGGGTGGTGCGGATGGGACCAGTCGACGCTTTCGGCCAGCCAGCGGCCGATATAGGCCCAGTCGAGACCGAAGGGGCAATCGTCATCAAGCTGCTGCAATGCCCGTTCGACTGTTGCGGTCCAGCTAAGTATGACGGGACGCAGGGTCTGAGCCCCAAGCCTGTCGAACGCCCTGCGTATCGCCAGGGCGCGGTCGAGCGCATCGGGATCGGCGGCAGGCCGGTCACGCAAAGTCAGGACCGCCTCCCATAGGCAGGCGGCGATTTCGAGATGGAGGGGGGCATAGCTGGTCATGGGCTCAATCCTCCTTCAGGCCGCGCGGCGGTGATCGTTGAGACAAAGGCCGAGATCGGCGGCCGTCAGCGTTTCGATCCGGGGCGCGAGGCTATCGAAGGCAGCATTGAGATCGATGCCGGAGATGCGATGGCGGGCCTCGCCGGCCTCATGGTCGAGCAGAAGCATCGGCGGAACGAGACGAGTGGTCATTTCAGGGAAAATGGCCTGCAGGATGATGGCCTCGACGCGGCGCGACACGAGGTTGAGCCGCGCGGCCAGGCCGCAATGCATGGCGAGATAGCGCTCGAACCAGCGGCCTGGCGCCAGTACGTCGGCGAGCCGGGTACAGGGCAGCCGACCCGCCGGTGTCGGGACATGAAGAATGACGACATGATGCCGACGGCGGGGAGCAAGCTGGTCCAGCGGGACCAGGACCCGATAGCTGTAAAGCGGAGCCTGCCCGCTGATGCGGGTCCTGCAGGTGATCATATCCATCGGGCATTTCCTTCATATGCGTGCGCAATGCTGCTCGCGGTTTTGCCCCCCTTGCGCGGCGGCAATTACGGTGGCCGATCGTGAATGAATTTGCTCCGCATCGTATAAGTCTCGGCGAGCGTCTTGCTCATATTTGCCTGCATAGTGGCTATCGACCCTGGCGGTTGTGGGTCGCCGCCGCCTTTGGTGGGCGAAGAGCGACGGCCCGGTCGAGCCGAACGGTCATTCCTGATCAAGCGCCCGGCCAATCTGGAACAAGGCATCAGCGATAGCGCCTTCGACATCAGCGATCGTCAGCCCGAACTGGTGCGCAATCTCACCATAACTGCGTTGGTCCCGCTGGCGCGCCAGCAGGATCGCGCGGGTGGTTCCAGGAAGGCTATCGAGCGCCTTGCGGTAGCGCGCACTCAGCTTTTCGTCGATTTCACCGACGCTGGAAAAGGCGATGCGAACCCAGCCACGC
>NZ_DATKFP010000004.1:0-7319 GCF_035511395.1 Sphingobium sp. | reverse complement strand
ACAAACGCTTCGATTCAGTCCAATAGTCCCGGATCAGCTGCGCGCGTGCGTCGAGCAGGCGGCGAAGTTGCGCATCGAAGGTCGCGATGTCCCAGACGTCGATCGGCGCGGCCCGCTCCATGCGCCGCTCAAGGCGCGGCCGGGCGGTCGAGCATCGGCCCTCTGGCCGAATGCGCGCCCGCAGCGGTTTCCAGATTGGGCTCGAGACGGACCTGGCGTGTCCCTAGATGCTCCTTGACGAAGTCGACCGGGAAGCTTGCACGGCAAAAGATCTCTCGCTCGGCATTCTGCACCATCGTCTTGTTGAACGCCCGTACCGAGGGCGGACGGGATCGGAAGATCCCCAAGCGGTCGGCAAAAGGCGGCACGTAGTTGCTGACGACCATGAGTGCGCGCCTTGGCGTGATCGGGCATAGGACCTCGGCCTCGCCGAAGCCGAGCGCGGCCGGGATCACCGGCGTGTCGCCCATGATGAACTCGGTGCTGTCGGGCGCGTCCAGCAGCACGAAGCCGCAACGCTCGAGTTTGGTTGCATAGTCGCGCAGATGCCTGCGGATGATCTCGACATGCAGCATATCAGCCCTAAAGCGCGCGGCCGCCGGATCGAGCCCGAGCACCGAAGCGACATTCTCCAGCATTCGGTTGGAGTTGAGCTCGTCCTTATAGCTCGGAACTCGCACAATCAGCGATGCGACGTAGCGCGCCAGCGCGCGGCGGTCGGAAAGCGAGAAGGCGGCAGAGAACGCACGCTTGTCGGCGTAGAAGCCGTCTCGCGCGATCTGGCGCTTCTCGCGGTGGAGCATCGCCTTGTCGAACCGTGCTTCGAGTTCGGGGTCGCGCCGGGTTTCGGTAGCGATCCTCGCAAGCACCGGCGCCACCGGGCTTTCCACTTCGTCCGCGAAATAAATCTCAAGCGCTGGATCGCGGGTGCCATCCGGCATCATTACCGAGTTATACTGGCCGATCACGGCCGTGTTCGTCGGCGTCGTCCGCCGGACCTCGCCGCTTTCGGTGATCGTGGTGACGCAGCCTTCCTCGTCCACCCATAGCGACGAATGGCAAACAGGGATCCAGTGATGTCGCTTTGGCGCGCCGCTCATCCCCACAACATAGGATCGCAGCGTTAGCGCGCAATGCCGAACTGCGCGTGGGTAGTGCGGTTCGCTTGATCTTCGAGGCGGCCGCACACATTGAACATTTGGAACGACTCGATGCGGAGAAGCGAAATCAATGGGCGTTGCAGGCAAGACGGTAGGAGGCTCGATACGCGGCGCCGCGGCCGCGCAACTGGGGTTCGACTATCAGCTCGACGTCTCCATTCTCGCGGCATTGCAGCTGCTCCTCATCTCCAAGGCCGCGACGCGCCTGATCCTCGAACCCGCGAGCGAGGAGGATCTCGAAGTCGATCTCGAGCCGAACGTGCCGGGAAGGATCGAGTCCAGCGCGACGCTGGCCGGCGGCTACAAGCTTGTCATCCAGGTCAAGCGCGATACCGGCGAGCCCTGGTCGGTCGACGACTTCTCCGCCTTGCTTAAACATGGTTCCGACCAGCCGGGCGGAAGGCGAAAGGCACTGCACCATCTAGACGACCCCGGCACACGCTACCTGCTCGTCACGACAGCCGACGCCAAGGGCGTTGCCCGCGGGCTGCTGGTTGAGGGGTTCGAGGAGGCACACGACAGGGCCAAATTCCCCGCGAGCCTCCGGACCACTCTCAAGAAGTCGCCCGAGGGGCGCGTCGCGATCTGGGGCAAGCTGACCGAGAAGCAATTGGCCTCGGACCTGCGCGAGCTGATGTCCGACCTCCTCCATGTGCCGAAGGTCGACCAGCAGGCCTTGCTGGAAAAGCTGCGGGCCGAGGCAAAGCGGCGGACGCGGACGGCGCAGCCCGGTGTCTGGACGCGCGAGGACCTGCTCGCCACCGTCCGCGACCATGGCGGCTTTCTAGCGAGCCTTCCCAGCCTCGAGCATTTCGTGCCGCCGGCCAATTTCGATGAAATGGCGCAGCTGCTGAACGAGAAGAACGCGGTCGTGGTGCGCGGGCCCTCCGGCACTGGCAAGACCCAGGCGGCGCTGAAGCTGTGCGACCTGGCCCGGCAGCGCGACGGGGCGACGGAGATCGTGGCGCTCGGCGCCGACGACAGCCCGACCAGCGCGCGCAAGCTCGTCGATAAGGGGCCGACCCTGTTCTACATCGACGACCCCTGGGGCCAGTACAGCCTGCGGAGCGGCCACCAAGACTGGACCGAGCAGCTGCCGCGGATGCTCGCCAAGGCGTCTCCCACGCACCGGTTCGTGATTACCTCCCGCAGCGACATGCTCCGGGGCGCCCATGTCGGCGCAGCGCTGGACGCCTGGTCGGTCGAGCTCGATGCCGAGCAATATCGCGGCGGCCAGCTGCGGGCCATCTACGACAACCGGATGGACCAGCTCCCGCCCGCGCTTCAGTCCAAGGCCTATGCGTTCCGCTCGGGCGTGCTCGGCAGGCTCGAGACGCCGTTAGAGATCGATCTCTATTTCTCGCACCTTCTCGCGGGGCCCGAGCCGGAGGAGCCGGACTATCAATTCTCCGCGCGGCTCCTCGCGCTCGCGCAGCGCGATGCGGTCGAGGGTGTCGTCGTCAAGGCGCTGGAGGCGAGCGATACGACGGGCACGGCTGCGATCGTCTGGGCGCTGCTCGCCGCGCGTGGACAATTCGATCGTGGGCAGCTCGCGCCCCTCATGCGCGCGATCCGTCCGATCGACCGTGACCTCGCGGACGGGCTCGACAAGCTGATCGACCGGTTGGTCGCCGCCCGCCATTTGCGCCAGCCGGTGCGCACGATCGCCTTTGCCCATCCAAGCGTCCGGGAAGGCTTCGAGGCCTTTCTGCTCCGGCACTGGCTGCGCAGCGAGGCAGCAATCCAGGCGCTGATTTCCGCGCTGCTGAACCTGCCTGAACCCCATCGCGGCTGGGGGATGGAGACCGCCGCGCGCGTGCTCGAGACGACGCGCCGGTTCACGGACCACAGCGAGATCGATGCGCCCCTCGACATCCCGGCCGGAGATCATGCAGCGATCGACGCCTGGCTCGACGAGGGACTGGTCGATCCAAAGTCAGACTTCGGCCCGCTCCTCGAGCTCGCCTCCGAAGTCGGGACGCAAGCGTCGATCCCCAGCCGCGTGGCCTTCTGGCTGCTCAAGGGCATCCAGCGCGGCGGGTCGGTCTTTGTCGACGATTGGAAACCGCCCCTGTTCGAAGATGCCTGGTACGATACCGTCTCGGCGGATCCTTGCTCGGCGATCGTTGCCGGGCGCTTCATTCGCGGTCAGCTTGCCTTCGATCACGGCGATTATGGGAAGGGCTTCGTCGAACGGCTCGACCGCATCGCGACCGGCCTCGAGCCTGACTATCTTGATGCTGCTCGCCAGATGGTTGGCAACGGCGTCGAGACGAATGCCGAGGTGGTCGCCGCCGGCGCGCTCCGCGATCTGGAAGGCTTCGAAGCCGTCGTCCGGCTTGCCCTCGACGATCTCGCCGCGCTCCGGCGAAGCTATGACCAGGCCCACGCCGAAGAGTGGCGCGCGATCGAGGACGGCGAACGCGACTATGCCGCCGAGGAGGCGATGCAGTGGAACCATGAGGACGACGGCTACACCTCGGGCGTATTCGTCGATGCCTATGTCCGCCGTCTTCGCGCGGACGGCCGCTGGCGCACGATCGCCGAACACCCGCGTGTCGCCGAACTCGTCCGCGCCTGGGCCCACGCCGTCCTGGTCGCTCGCGACAAGGCGCCGGTCGAGGAGATTCGTGCGCTGCTTGCGGCTGCAAAGGATCTCGATGCCGAGCCCGAAGCATGGGGGGCGATCGATTGGCATTGGCATGGTGAGATCGAGCCTGACCTCCGGGCGCGGCTTGGCGATGCGGACGCGGATGTTTCGCTGCGTGATGCACTTGCCCGGGTTGGACTCCCCCATGCGCCGCAAGCGCTGGTCGCCACCGTCGAGCTAAGGGCGGGGCGTCCTGATCGCCAGATATCGCTGCTCACCGACATACATCGATCCAGTTTCCGCCTCGAAGCGGACGATCGGCAGGTGATGCTCAAGGAAGTCACGGACCGATTGGCGCCCGAGCTTTCGGAAATCCTCGCAGCCTTCCCGCCGGGCGACGGTAAGGCAGGCGCCGTCGGCGCCATCGCCCTGGCGTTCCTGACCGGCAACATCGCTGACCTCGACCCGGAGACACTGAGCTCGGTGGCGCCCGTCATCCTTGCCAGCGACGGCGACGCGTCGCCGGCGATCTCTATGTGGCTCGCACGCGCGACGAGCAAGGACCATGCGCTCGCCGCGACCAAGCTCGCGATCGAGGCCGGCGATGACGTGATCGTCGAACGAGCGCGCCGGCACTCTCGCGCCGACGCGCGACGGGCCGCCTTGCTGCACCTGGCCCCGTCGGTTCCCGATCCGCTACCCGCACCGATGCTCGCCATGGCCTCGGACAAGAGCGCGCGGGTCCGGCGGGCGCTGGTCTCGGTGATCGCGGAGCGACCGCATCCCGACCATCTCAGAACGTTGCTGGGCCTCATTCACGACAGCTGGTCGAGCGCCGACCACAATCATGAGGACCCCGTCAGCTATGACGTGGCACAGGAAGCGGTTATCGCGATCGCCAACAACGCGCCCTTGTCGGACGCGACCGGCGACAGCTTGCTGGATCTGGCCGAGAAGACGCCGGATCGCCTGCTCAGCCAATATGCGCTGATCGCCGCGGCCCATGGCTGTGGCGCGGGTATTCAGCAGAAGATCTCCAATCTGGTGAACGTGCCGGGCGCCCGTTGGATACGGCTCGACGCGCTGGACGCGCTCGCTGAGGCCGAGACGCTGGATCCGTCGATCACTGCGCATCTCCAGCCTAGCTTCCTCACCAGGTCGGGACCGATCCTTGCGGTGCCCGCGGCCCATCTCGTCGGAGCCCACGCCAAGCCTGCGCGGGCGCTCAAGCTCTTCGAGCGCGTGGCAAGCGTCAACCGCAGACGGGTCCTGCTGCTGGTCGGTGCCAACGCCATGGCCGAACGGAACCGCAAGACCGCCGACCAGATCCTCGATTTGCTCGATCCGGATCATCCGGCACGGCAGCTGCTCGCTTCGCCGGAGCCTCTGCCGCCGTCGATTCTCGACGACCTGGGATCGGTCGACTTGCGCGAATATGCGCGCAAGCGCCTGGGGAAGAGGATCGCCGAAGAGTGACGTCGTAATCCGACAGGGCGCCCGAGGTCTGCTTAAGCGCAATTTCATTTAATGTGTGAGCCTGCAAGGCGTCTTAAGGTATGTGTTCCTGACCGAAAAATAACCTGGCCGCCCGATTTTGCAGACTGGCACATGCTTTTTGATTGCAGTATCCTGAATGGCCGCTCTCATGAGCGCATAACCTAGCGACCGCCGACCGCGATTGGGGCGCATTGCTGACCGGCAGCCCCCCAATACCCATCAAGCGCCTTTTAGCCTGTTTGCGAAATGGCAGGTTTCATTGAACAAAGAACGAGAGACAGGTGGCATCGGATCACCCGTACATGGCGACCATCTTCTCCATGTACTTGGCGTCTTCCTCGTATTTTTCACCGAGTTTACAGCCGGCGTCCAGTGCGGCTCGCGGGCTGTGGTACTCGAAATCTGCCTTTAACAAATTGACCTGGTCCTCAACCGGCCAAGTCACTGTGACCGCCGTTGCTCCGGTTCGGCTCCGAAAGGCCAACACGTTGGCGATCTCGCCGCGTCGCTGACCGTCAGGAACATCAATGGGCATCTTCTGCCGATGCGCCGCTCCGCTCCACACGCAAAGTCCTGGGAAGACATTTCGCGCTTTTGGGTCAGCCATTCGTCTAATATAGAACGGGGGCGAGATTTGTTCAACGAAACCGAGCAATCGGGATCGACGGTTTCGAGTGAGGGTCGCGGGGCGGGCGACGGTTAGAGGGTAGACGGGTTCGGTAGTCAGGATTTCCGTTGGATCGAGATGGGGCACGGCCTTCTGCGTCGATGAGACTGCGGGACGCGTCTTCTATACGGCGGCGCACGTGTTGACCGATATCGGCTTGGGCAGTTTGGGTGCGGAGGGAGCCGTCGACATGTGCGACTTCGCGATGTCGCTGCCATCGGCTTTCGAACTGGCGGTGACGGATTTCGACCAAGCGGCCGACGTCGCGACGTTCACATGTGATTTTCCCGCTACGCCGTTTCTTCATTCTCCCGTTCCTCCGGAGGGTAGCGAGATTATCGCCGAAGGATATCTTTGCACGGCCACCGGCAATATGCCTGATTGTGATGCCGCTACTGTTATCAACGGATCGGCCTATCACTTCGTGAACATGGCTAGCCGCATCCGTGGATTCCTGGACCTGAACTCACCGGCGCCGGATCTTTTCGGAACGAGCGGCGGCCCGGTCACCCGTCTCGAGGAACCGAATGCGGCTTTCGCCCTTCTCAACGGCGCAGCGTCGATTTTAGGCGGACCACCGTTCATTTTCACGTCCATCTAGTCACTCGCGGCTCTCGTTCGACCCATCGGAAATCCTGCCCTGACCTTGATGCCCTCGACCGGCTCGCCAGGGATGATGCCGGATCCTAACCGCAGGCCCGGGAAGTGAAAATCACACCGGTTGAGCGGCATGCCGTGGTTCACGGCGAGCGGCTCGGTATCGACGCTCGCCGACTGACTGAGGCTTATCCGCTTTCCAACCAAATGATTATCATCATCGCTACCTGAAGGAACGGCTGCTTTCGTGCTTGAATTTCGGGCGCGTGAATGGCTGAGATTGGGGCGCGTAGCTTCCAGGCGGGTTCACGTCGGGCAAGCGGCAGCTTTTGGCAAGAGCTGCCGTTGTTAGCTCAACCGGCGAACTTCGCGATCTGGTCGACAGCTTCCGGAAAGCTGCCCGTCCGCACCTGGGGATCAAAAATTTGCCGCTGAGTGTCTTGGATGGGTCGTTCGCGTAATCCTCAACGCCTTGGGTTGGGACATTTCTGCCGCACCAATTCGGCCGGTTTAACGGCAGATTCTGCCACGAGCGGTCATCCGGCGGCTCCTTAACGCCAGTGCCTTACCCGAACGCCGCCGATTATCGCGATCAACCCGCTTTCAAGCGAGAGCGAATGAGGTGAGCAGCGTGGTTCGCAAATCTCATCAAAGGAACTTTCGGGATGTTCCGCAACCCAACGACTCATGAGCCTCGCATTCACTTGCCGACGTCAAAGGGTGACGCTCCGGATTTTCTGACCTTGGATCTTATTGATCCATCGCCGTCTCGATGGCACCCATATGCGGGCCCGCGGATAGAGGTCAT
>NZ_DATKFP010000003.1:0-28750 GCF_035511395.1 Sphingobium sp. | reverse complement strand
CGGCCTGCGAGCGAGTCTGCATTTTGCCGGGCAGACGCTGGTCGAATATCAGGCAAGGCAGGCCGTCCGCGCTGGTGCGGACCGGATACTGATCATGGTCAGCGTCATCACGCCGGCGCTGTCTCAGGCCGTCGATCGGCTGAGCGCCGACGGCATTGCCGTCGCCCTGATTCGCGACATGGTTACGATGGTGCGCGATGCACCGCGTGATTCAGACGTGCTGCTTATAGCCGATGGCGCGATCATCGCGCAGGACCATGTCGATAGCCTGGGCGCCATTGAGGGCGACGTGCTGCTTGTGTCCGATGATAGTCGGGCGAGTGCGCCGTTCGAGCGGATCGATGCTGGACAGCGCTGGGCCGGTATCGCGCGCCTCAGTCCTACACTGCTATTCGGCACACTCGACATGATCGGCGATTGGGATCTGGCGCTGACGCTGGTACGCGCCGCAGTCCAGAAGGGGGCGCGACGTATTACGGTGCCGCAGGACGACCTGCTGGAAGGGCGGGTCGCGATGGTGGAGAGTCAGGAGCAGGCCGATCTGGTCGCCCAGGCCGTGACATCCGCGGGCGCCGCCAAGGGCGCAAGGCAGCGCGGCGGTATCGAGCATCTTTTGCTTGCGCCGCTCGCGAGGATGATTGGGCCGGCGCTGATGCGAATGCAGGTGCCGGCGATGCAGGTCCGTATCGCGGCCATGGCGCTGGGAGGGATCGCGTTGGTCCCGATAGAGTTGCTCTGGACGCTGACGGGCTTTGCCTTGATGCTGTTTGCCTTAATGTTGGCGGAAACTGCGGATCGGCTGGATGAACTGGCTCTGCGGACGCCGCCTACGGGCTGGCTGGCCTTCATGGTGCCGTTGACGGTTCTGGTGGCGCTGATATTGGCGGGAGGAACCACGGAGGCAGCCGATCTGGTGCTTGTGCTGGGAATCCTCATGATAGCAGACCGGTGGCGGCTGACGGGTCACGCAAAATCCTGGATGATCGTCACGCCCGGCAGCATCCTGCTGCTGTTGATACTGGCCGGCGTCGCAGGATGGCTCGACGAGGGGTTCCGCATTGCCATGCTGGCCGTGATCGGATCGGTCGGTGCGATCATATTGCGTCAGCGCAGTTAGCGGTCTCTCGCCGCACAGAAGTGCTAGAGGGTAAAAAGCAATGAAATGATGGGTGATACCTGTCCGATTTCGAGGCAGCGCCCAAGAATTTGCCGCCAAGGTTTAGTGCATTTTAACGACGTGCAGCTATTCTCGATCGCATGAGCGCCCATTTGTCCTTTGCCGGATCGACAATGGCGGACAGCTGGCCAATGGCGCATGTCATGGCGGGCATGTCCGCAGTACCGGTTGGGCATGCCATCGATCTGGCATTCTTTTTCCCGGTCGGACAGTCGTCGCATGATTCGTTGATTGCCGAAACACGGCGGCATCTGGGCGGCTGCCTGACCGCGATCGAAACAGCGCTGCGGGTCAGGCTGGATCGGTCGCCGGACGTGTCGGAGGCGCTTGTCGATGCTCCTGAGCCGCTATGCTGGTCCATGATCTGCGCGCAGCCAACTCTGCTCGGCCCTGCCTTGCTCGCCCATATGCAGTTGCGCGCCAGCGTCAGTCTGATGCTGCGTCAGTTTGGGCAGATGGATGCCGAACTGGATGATCCCGCCGAGGATGAGGAAGAAGTCGAAGGCATGCGGTTTGGCGATGCGCTTGCCGCATTGGCTCTCTCCGAAGGCCGCTGGATCGCAAGGGGAGGAGAGGATCGGCCAATGCGACCTGACCTTCCCTCTGATTTTTTCGCCGAACTGGTCTGGACCGCTGCTGCCTGCCTGGCTGCCGCAGCGCGCCGCGCCGCTCCTGAGCGGGTAAACCCGTTGCTGACTGCGTTCGAGCAGGCCGCCGAGAGCTTACTGGCCGATCATGATGAGAGAGTCAGCCCCTTGATTGCCGCCGAAGAACTGGTCGAGCAAATGGGTGACCTTGCCGATGCGCCCGATCTGCTCGTTGCCGCGCTGAGCGGGCGACGTTTCCTGCTCTTTGCCGCGTTGGCGGCGCGGCGCCAACGGCTAACAATCTTTCAGGTCATCCACATCCTGACGATGGCGCCTCTGCCACAATTGGCGGCCCTTTGCCGTGCGCTCGGCGGGTCAGATGCTGACTATCGACATCTTCTTCTCGCGCTGCGCCCCGTGCGACCGTGGCTGACCGATAATGTCGTGATCACCGAGGCCGAACGTTATCAGGATGTAGGGCAGGAGGCGGCGAATGCGGCCATGAGCGCGCTCCGTATGCCGGATTCCTTCCGCGCAAAGCTTGATCATCTTATGGGCCTTATTGCCGCATGAACATCCCGGCTCATCCCGCCGTCCTGCGGGCGTCCGTGACGTCTAGCGGCTGTCTCGCAAGCGCGGATGGTCCGATACTGGCGTTGCAGCGCGAGGCGGGAGGAGATATTGGAACGCCGATCGCCGTGCCGCAGATCGCTGCAATCGTGCGGTTGTCGCAACGTTTGGGCGTGACGGTTTCCCGTTTGGTGGTAGCTGCGGCAGAGCGGGGCGACATCGACATGTGGGTGCGCGCTCGACCCGAAGGCGGCGGCATGGCCTTATCCGTCATCGACTGGCGCGAGCGGCCTGCTGCGGTCCTGTCGACCGATCCTGCCGCACGGGAGGCGGATATTGCTGCTCTGGCAGAGGGCTGGATCTGGCAGGTCGATACGCATCTTCGCTTTCAGATGGTGGTTGCGGGCGATGATGCTCAGGGTGCATTGCCGGTCGATGCGCCTGTGCCGGGCACGCTTTTTTCGGCCTTTTTCGATTTGAAACCGGATGAAGAAGGCGACATGGCGATGCTGCGTGGTCTGACCCAGCGGCGCGCGTTCCGGGATCAGATGGCCGTGCTGGTCGGCGATGCGACGCGCCGGTTTCGACTGTCCGCCTTCCCCTTGTTCGACATGGCTAGTCAGTTGAGTGGGTATCGCGGCGCGGCTTTGCCGGTCGAACAGGCCGTGATTGCACCTGTCCGAACCGATGCCGGCATTATCTTGTACCCTGCCGATTTCAGCAAGCGGCTCGATCGGTCGTTGCGGCAGCCACTCGGGCGGATCATTGCCAATGCCGACACGATCGGCGCCCAATTGGACGGGCCGCTGCGCCCGGACTATGCCGATTATGCGCAGGACATTGCGTCAGCTGGTCGGCATTTGATGGCGCTGGTCGACGATCTCGCGGATCTTCAAGCGATTGATCGCCCGGATTTCTCCGTGGTGGCAGAGGAAATCGACCTGGCCGATCTTGGTCGGCGGGCGGCCGGGCTACTGGGCGTCAAGGCTTTGGATCGCCAGATCGGCATTGTGGCGCCTGAGACCGACTGCGCGGTAAACGCCATTGGCGAGTTTCGCCGCGTACTTCAGATATTGGTCAACCTTGTCGGCAATGCCGTGCGCTACTCACCGGAAGGTAGCACTGTCCGCATCGTAACGGAGCAGGACCATGGTGAAGCGCGCATCATGGTGATCGACCAGGGGGCCGGCATCGCACCGAAAGATCGCGAACGCGTCTTTGAGAAATTCGAGCGGCTGGGGCGTGAAGATGCGGCTGGCAGCGGCCTTGGCCTTTATATTTCACGACGCCTGGCTCGGGCCATGGGCGGAGATATCCGCATAGGTGGCGTGAAGGGGGAGGGGGCCCGCTTCGTCCTTTCGCTGCCTGCGCTGGGATAGCCCCGGTCTTTGGCAGGCCATCATTAAAAAAACGGCGCCCCGAGAGGCGCCGTTCTTCGTTCTGGCGATGTCAGCGCAGATCAGCGCTTTTCGACCGGGACATAGTCGCGCTGCGTCGGGCCGGTGTAGAGCTGACGCGGACGGCCGATCTTCTGCGCTGGGTCCGAAATCATTTCGTTCCACTGCGCAACCCAGCCGACGGTGCGAGCGAGCGCGAACAGAACGGTGAACATTTCGGTCGGGAAGCCGATCGCCGACAGGATCACGCCCGAATAGAAGTCGACATTCGGGTAGAGCTTCTTTTCGACGAAATAAGGATCGTTGAGCGCGATCTGCTCCAGTTCCTTGGCGACGTCGAAGACCGGATCGTTGACACCCAGCTTCTCCAGAACGTCCTTTGCGGTCTTTTGCATCACGGTCGCGCGCGGATCGTAATTCTTGTAGACGCGGTGGCCAAAGCCCATCAGGCGGAACGGATCGTCCTTGTTCTTTGCGCGGGCGATATATTCCGGAATGCGATCGACGGTGCCGATTTCGCGCAGCATGTTGAGCGCGGCTTCGTTCGCGCCGCCATGCGCCGGACCCCAGAGGCAGGCGATGCCGGCCGCGATGCAGGCAAAGGGGTTGGCGCCCGACGAACCGGCCAGACGCACGGTCGAGGTCGACGCGTTCTGCTCATGGTCGGCATGGAGGATGAAGATCTTGTCCATCGCATCCACGATCACCGGATCGGGGATATAGTCCTCGGCCGGGACAGAGAAGGTCATGCGCAGGAAGTTGGCGGTGTAGCTGAGGTCGTTGCGCGGATAGACGAACGGCTGACCCACCGAATATTTATAGGCCATGGCCGCGATCGTCGGCATCTTGGCGATCAGGCGGTGGCTTGCGATACGGCGCTGTTCCGGATCGTTGATGTCGGTGGAGTCGTGATAGAAGGCCGACAGGGCGCCGACCACGCCGCACATGATCGCCATCGGGTGGGCGTCGCGACGGAAACCACGGAAGAAGGCGGTCAGCTGTTCATGCACCATGGTGTGGCGCGTGATAGTATTGGTGAATTCGGCCAACTCGCTCTTTGACGGCAGTTCGTCGTTCAGAAGCAGGTAGCAGACTTCCATGAAGCTGGATTCTTCGGCGAGCTGGCCGATCGGATAACCACGGTGCAGCAGCACGCCGGCGTCGCCGTCGATATAGGTCAGGCCGGATTCGCAGCTGGCAGTCGAGGTGAAGCCCGGATCATAGGTGAACATGCCGGTCTGGGCGTAGAGCTTGCGAACGTCGATGACCTGGGGACCGACCGTACCATCCATGATGGCGTAATCGTTGCTCGCTCCCCCGATGGTCAAATTGGCTTTATTATCCGACATGTTGTTCTCCTTGACTGTCATCAACCAGCCGTTGCGTGCCCTGCAGCGGCCAGCCGTTCCAAGCTCTCCTCTTTCCCGATCAGGAAGAGGACATCAAAAATACCTGGCGAGGTCGTTCGGCCGGTGAGCGCCGCACGCAGCGGTTGCGCCACCTTGCCCAGTCCCAGGCCGGCATCCTCTGCCACGCGGCGTATCACTTCTTCGATCGCTTCGACCGTCCAGGACTGGACGGGCTGGAGAGCGTCGGCTGTCTTTATCAGCAGAGCGCGCGCGGGTTCGTCTAGCAGAGCGGAGGCCTTTTCGTCAAAATCGAGCGGGCAATTTTTGAACAGAAATTCGGCCCCCTCCGCAATTTCGTTGAGGGTTTTGGCCCTCGGCTTCAGCGAAGCCATGGCCTGGGTCAAAATGTCCAACCCGTTTTCAGGTAAAACCTTTCCAAGCCGTTCGGCGACGCGGGGCGCGACCAGAGCTGCAAGCCGCGAGTCGTCCGCTTCACGCAGATAATGGCCGTTCAGATTTTCCAGTTTCTTGATGTCGAAGCGTGAGGGCGAGCGACCGACGCCGTCGATATCGAACAGTTCGATGGCGCGGGCGATGGAGATGATTTCTTCGTCGCCATGGCCCCAGCCCAGACGCAACAGATAGTTCAGCACCGCCTCGGGCAGAATCCCCATTTCGTCGCGATAGGCATCGACGCCCAGCGCGCCGTGGCGCTTCGACAGCTTCGCTCCATCGGAGCCATGGATCAGCGGGATATGGGCATAGATGGGTTCTTCCCAGCCCATGGCCTTGATGATGGCCAACTGGCGGAAGGCGTTGTTGAGATGGTCGTCGCCGCGGATGACATGGGTAACGCCCATATCATGATCGTCGACCACAACGGCCAGCATATAGGTCGGCGTGCCGTCGGAACGCAGCAGGATCATGTCGTCCAGTTCTGCATTCTGCACGACTACGCGGCCCTGCACGGCATCTTCGATCACCGTTTCGCCTTCGCGCGGTGCCTTGATGCGGATGACGAAGGGCGCGCCTGCGGGCGCTTCCTCTGGCGAACGGTCGCGCCAGCGGCCGTCATAGCGCATCGGCTGCTTGGCCGCGCGCTGCTGTTCGCGCAATTCGGTCAATTCTTCCGGCGTCGCATAGCAGCGATAGGCATGACCCGCTTCGAGCAACTGGTTGGCGACCTCCGCATGGCGCGGCGTACGCTCGAACTGGAAGACGGCCGGTTCGTCACCGCCAAGGCCAAGCCATTCCAGGCCATCGAAGATCGCAGCTACGGCTTCCTCGGTGGAACGGGCGCGATCGGTGTCCTCGACACGGAGCAGGAACTTGCCGCCATGATGGCGCGCGAACAGCCAGTTGAAGAGCGCCGTGCGGGCGCCGCCAATATGCAGGAACCCCGTAGGGGACGGGGCGAAACGGGTCACCACCTGCTTGTTCATTCCCGTTGCACTTGCCGTCATATTCTTTGACATTCGCCTTAGCTGACCCATGAATGCGACGCCCCCTAGCATGGCTTTCGAGCCACGACAAACCTCCCTTGGTGCGGGGGCGCTGGCGTTCGTCCGGAAGGGTCTGGAAGCCGTTGAAAGCTGGCTGGAACGCGAGCGCGAACAGCTTGGCCTTTGGGTGCCGATTGCGCTCGGCTCGGGCATCGCGGCCTGGTTCGTCCTTCCCCATGCAATGAGTTGGCTGGCCTTTTGCTGCGCGGCACTGGCAGCGGCCTGCATTGGAGCGATGTTGCCGGTGGGCGGACGGTTCCAACGGATGATTGTTGCGGGCGCAATATTGGCTTGCATCGGTTGCCTGTTGGTATGGGGCAAGGCGGCGTTGCTGGGGCAGCCGCCGCTGGCGCGGGCGACGTTCGTGCAGATGACAGGGGACGTCACGGCGGTACGCCCTGTTCCTGCGCAGGCCATGGTTCGCGTGATGCTGAGGCCGATCGATGCACCGGAGTTGCCCGAGATGGTGCGGGTAAACATCGCCGACGCGGATGTGCCGGCTGGACTGGGCGAGGGCGCTCGCATCCGCTTTCGCGTGCGATTGATGCCGCCCGCGCCACCGAGTGTTCCGGGCGGTTACGATTTTGCCGCGCGTGCCTATTTCCAGGGTATTGGGGCGACAGGCAAGGCGTTGAAGCCGGTGGAGGTGCTTAAACCTTCGACTTCTGGCCCCCCATTACGGGCGCGGCTGTTCGCCCATATATTGGAGCGCATCGACGGACCGGCCGAAGGGATCGCGGCTGCGCTGGCAACCGGGGATCAGGGCGCGATTCCCGAAGCCGATGCCGAGGCGATGCGACGCAGCGGTCTGGCGCATCTGCTGTCGATCAGCGGGTTGCATGTGACGGCGCTGATAGGGGCTGTGATATTTCTGCTGATGCGTGTCATGGCCCTGAGCCAGCGGGTCGCGCTGGGATGGCCCTTGATGTTGATCGCGGCGGCGGGCGGGGCGCTGGCGGGGATCGGCTATACTTTGCTGACGGGGGCGGAGGTGCCGACGGTGCGGTCCTGCGTCGCTGCCCTGCTGGTGCTGGGCGGACTGGCGATGGGGCGCGACGCGGTCACGCTGCGCCTGGTGGCGACGGGCGCGATGGTCGTCCTGCTGCTTTGGCCGGAGGCGGTCGCGGGGCCCAGTTTCCAGATGAGCTTTGCGGCCGTGACCGCGCTGGTGGCGCTGGCTGAACATCCGCGTTTCCGGGCCTTTGCGGCGGCGCGGGATGAGGGTGCGATTCGCAAGTTCGGGCGGGCGCTGGCGGTGATGCTGGCGACCGGCATCGCGGTCGAACTGGTGTTGATGCCGATCGCGTTGTTTCATTTTCACAAGGCGGGGCTGCTTGGGGCTTTCGCCAATCTGATCGCGATCCCGCTTACCACCTTCGTCGTGATGCCTCTGGAGGCGTTGGCGCTGCTGCTGGATGTGGTCGGGCTTGGCTGGCCGGCCTGGTGGCTGACCGAGCAGGCACTCAATTTCCTGCTACTCGTCGCCCATGGCGTAGCGGCCAGTCCGATGGCGTCATTGCTGGCGCCGACCATGGGGGCAGGACTATTCGGTTTTGCGATGCTGGGCCTGCTGTGGTGTCTCCTCTGGCGATCGTCGGTTCGATGGCTGGGGCTGGTACCGGCGGTAATTGGCGTAGCGATCACTTTTGCCGCGTCTCCGCCGGATATTCTCGTAACCGGCGATGGTCGGCATGTGGTGGTGCGGACGGCCAGGGGAATGGCGATATTGCGGGACCGGGCCGGTGACTATGTGCGTGACGTCCTTTCCGAGAGCGCAGGCTATGATGGCGAACTGGAGGCGATCGCCGCGTTGCCGGAGGCTCGATGTTCTACCGACCTTTGTGCCGTCAGGATGAAGGACGCAACGGGACGCAACTGGCGGCTGCTCTTCACCCGGAGCGATGTGCTGATCGCGCGGCGCGACTTCATGCGGGATTGCGCGGCGGCGGACATCGTCATCAGCGATCGGGGGCTACCGGGTTGGTGCCGCCCGCGCTGGATGAAGATCGACCGCCGGCTGCTGAAGCGCACCGGCGGCCTGTCCATCACGCTCAAAAAGGGCGAAGTTCACACCGTCCTTAGCCCCGGTGACGCGCATCCCTGGATAGCGCGCCCAAGGGGAGGAAAAGTTCAGTTGTATCGGCGCAGCAGACCGGCCAGCTTGCCCTGAATACGAACCTGGCGCGGGTCGTAAATCTGCGGCTCATATGCGGCGTTGGCCGGGTCGAGGCGGACCCTGGAACCTTCGCGGCGGAAATATTTGAGCGTGGCTTCGGCCTCGTCGATCAGGGCGACGACGATCTGGCCTTCCCGTGCGACGTCGGTGCGCTGGATCAGGGCGAAGTCACCGTCCAGAATACCCGCTTCCATCATCGAATCGCCGGACACTTCCAGTGCATAATGATCGCCGGCGCCGAGCAGGGCGGCCGGAACGGAGAGCATATTGTGTCCTTCCATCGCCTCGATCGGGACTCCTGCGGCGATACGACCGTGCAGCGGGATTTCGATCACGTCATTGGCCGCAATCGGGAGTGGCGGCGGCGCGACCTTGGGCTGTGACGCGATAACCGGCGCGGGTGCGCGGTGCATGGCGTCGGGAAGTTTCAATACCTCCAGCGCGCGGGCGCGATTGGGCAGGCGGCGGATGAAGCCGCGTTCCTCCAGCGCGTTGATCAGGCGATGGATGCCAGACTTGGAACGCAGGTCGAGCGCGTCCTTCATTTCCTCGAACGAGGGGGACACGCCACCCTCCTCCAGCCGGTTCTGAATGAAGCTCAGCAATTCCTGCTGTTTCGGCGTCAACATCGCTGCGGTCCTCCGTGGAACGTATAAGGAACGCATAGGAAACACATCGGGATTAGTCAAGCGCCGAACGGCTGGTCGCATCGGACGGAACAGACATGGTTAACGCGGGTTTTGCTGCTGTCACCATTGATGGTGACAGGAGAGAGACAATGCCCAACCAGAGTGATCAGGACAAAAACCAGCGTCGCGACCAACAGGGCGGCGCGGGCCAGCGCGATCGTCAGCAGCAGCAGGAAAACAAGCAGGGCCAGATGGGCGACGAACGCCGCCAGGACAAGGCACCGGGCAACAAGCAGCAACGCTGAGCGTCCCGACATTGCTGACGGAAAAGGGGCCGTGCGACGGCCCCTTTTTCATGGGCCCGAAAATCAGGGCAATGGGATGATGGTGACGCGATCGCCAGGCCCGGCCGGCGGGGATCCGGCCGAACGCAGGATCAGGCAGTCGGCCATGGCCATAGCGGCGGTGGCGGCGCTGTCCTGCGAGGTGACGGAGACGATTCCCCCATCGCTTCTATAGGCGCGCAGATAATCGTCGCGCTCGGCCGTGGCGGGAAGGGTGGAGGCCAGCGTTGCTTCGCTCGCGGGGGGCAATGGATCAGTGGCGCCGCACAGATGACGGACGAGCGGCAGCAAAAAGAGCGTGCCGGTGACGAAGGCCGAAACCGGATTGCCGGGCAAGCCGAGGAACAGCGAATCGTGCAGGCGTCCGGCCATCAGCGGCTTGCCGGGACGCATCCTGATCTTCCAGAAATCGAGCGAGCCGCCGGCTTTGGCGAAGGCGGGGCGGACGAAATCATGGTCGCCGACCGAGGCACCGCCGGTCGAGACGATGATGTCGGCTTGGCATCCCTGTTCCAGCGCGGCGACCATGGCGTCGAGATCGTCCGGAACGATGCCGAGGTCGATCACATCGCAGGGCATGGCGGCCAGCATGGCGGCCAGCATCGGCGCGTTGGAGGAGGGGAGGTAGCCGGGAGGCGTGGGGGTGCCGGGCGCGACCAGTTCATTGCCGGTGGAGAGAAGGGCGATCTTCGGCCTTTTGCAAACCGGTAGTTCGCCATGGCCGGCCAGTACGGCAAGCGCGATCTGGGCCGGGCCAAGGTGGGTGCCGGCCTTTAGGAGTATGGCGTCGCGCGCGAAATCCGAAGCGGCGGTGCGGATATGGCGACCGGCAGGGAGCGGATCGGCGCTGGCGGTCAACCGGTCGCCCTCGCGCGTGGCATTTTCCTGGATCAGGATCGCGTCGGCACCGGGGGGCAGCGGCGCGCCGGTGAAGATGCGGACCGCTTTGCCGGGCGGGAGAGGAGGCTGGCCAGCAGCGCCGGCCGCGCTTTCGCCGCCGACGTGCCAGGGACCGGGATATTCGGCCGCCCGAACCGCATAGCCGTCCATGGCTGAGAGGTCTGCCCAGGGCTGGTCGCGCAGTGCGACTATATCCTGTGCCAACCAGCGGCCGACGGCTTGGTTGATGAGTACGGTTTCGCCCGGCAGGCGCTGCGCCAGTGCGAAGAGACGGGCCTGGGCTTCGTCGACCGGTAGCAGGCTCATGAGGTTCGCCGCCAGTCGCCGGATTTGCCGCCGGTCTTGGCGATCAGCCGGACGTTGTCGATCACCATCCCCTTATCGAGCGCCTTGGCCATGTCGTAGATGGTGAGCAGGGCGGTCGAGGCGGCCGTCAGTGCTTCCATCTCGACGCCCGTCTGCCCGGCGGTGCGGGCGGTGGCGGTGACGGTGACGCCGCTCTCGTCCAGGTCGAAGTCCACGGTCACGGCGCTGAGCGCGATCGGATGGCAGAGCGGGATAAGGTCGGCGGTGCGCTTGGCGGCCATGATGCCCGCCACCCGCGCGACGGCAAGCACGTCGCCTTTCTTGACCAGTCCGTCCGTTATGGCCTTTGCAGCTTCATCACTCATCCCGATCCGGCCGGAGGCGATGGCTTCGCGGGCGGTCACGGCCTTGGCGGAGACATCGACCATGCGTGCAGCGCCGTCCTCGTCGAGATGGGTGAGGCCGGTCATGCGCCGGTCAGCAGGTTACGAGTTGCGGCCTCCACATCGGCCTGCCGCATCAGGGTTTCGCCGACCAGGAAGCAGCGCACGCCATGATCGGCCATGGCGGTCAGGTCAGCATGGCTGGTGAGGCCGCTTTCGGCGACGAAGGTGCAGCCTTCAGGCGCCTTGCCCACCAGCTCATAGGTGCGGGCGAAATCGACGCTGAAGTCGCGCAGGTCGCGATTGTTGACGCCGATCAGGCGCGAGCGGAGCTTGAGCGCGCGTTCCAGTTCGCTTTCGTCATGCACCTCGATCAGGGCGTCCATGCCGAGGCCGAGCGCGGCGTCCTCGATTTCCTGCATCTGCCCGTCGTCCAGCGCGGCGACGATGATCAGGACGGCGTCGGCGCCCAGCGAGCGGCTTTCCAGCACCTGCCAGGGATCGACGAGAAAATCCTTGCGCAGCACCGGCAGGGCGCAGGCGGATCGGGCGGCCATCAGATAATCGTCATGGCCCTGAAAATAGGGTTCGTCGGTGAGGACGGAGAGGCAGGCCGCACCGCCCGCGGCATAGGCCTGAGCATGGGCGGGCGGATCGAAATCGGCGCGGATCAGCCCCTTGGAGGGGCTAGCCTTCTTCACTTCCGCGATGAGGCCGAAGCCCGAACGGGCGGCGTCGTCCAGCGCCTTGCGGAAACCGCGCGGGGGCGTTTGCTCGCTGGCGCGGGCATGCAGTGCGGCCACGGTGGTTGCAGCCTTGCGACGAGCGACATCCTCGCGCTTGAAGTCGCAGATTTCGATCAGCTTGTTGGTCATGTGTAGGCAATCCAGCAATTCAGAAGGGCATTGGCAAGGCCGCGATCGATGGTTTCGGCGGCTTCCTCCACGCCTTCGCGGAGATCGGGGACATGGTCGGCCACGACAAGGGCGGCTGCCGCGTTGAGCAGGACCGCGTCGCGATATGGCCCCGGCTCGCCTTGAAGCAGGGCGCGGAGCGCAGCCGCATTGTGAGTCGCGTCGCCGCCCCGGATCGCCTCGACCGGATGAGTGGACAAGCCGAGTTCGGCGGCGGTCAGGCGGTGCATGGCAATGAGGTCATGGCCCTTCACCTCCGCCATGTCGTTGCCGCCGGCGAGCGAGAGTTCGTCCAGTCCTTCGTCGCCGGAGATGATCATGGCGCGGTCGACACCCAGTTCGGCCAGCGCCTCGGCATAGATGGGAACATAGGCGGGGCGGGCGATGCCGACGAGCTGGCGGCGGACATTGGCGGGATTGGCGAGCGGTCCCATCAGGTTGAAGGTGGTGCGTTCGCCGATCGCCTTGCGGATCGGGCCGAGTCGCTTGAGCGCAGGGTGGTAGTTTTGCGCGAAGAGGAAACAGATGCCGAGATCGGCAAGGGTCGATTCCGCCGTGGCGGCGGCCTTGTCGAGGTTCAGGCCCAGTGCTTCGAGCGTGTCGGCGGCCCCGGCCTTGGACGAGGCGGCGCGGTTGCCGTGCTTGGCTACCGGAACGCCGGCGGCGGCGACCACCAGGCTGACGGCGGTGGAGACGTTGAGCGTATGATGGCCATCGCCCCCGGTGCCGCAGACGTCGATCGCGCCTTCGGGAGCGCTGACCGGGATCATGCGCACCCGCATGGCGCGGGCGGCGGCGGCGATCTCGGTCGCGGTTTCGCCGCGGCGGGCCATGGTGACGAGGAAGGTGGCGATGGCGTCATCGCTCAGGTCGCCGTCGAACAGCAGGTCGAAGGCCTGAGCGGCGGCTTCGCCGGAGAGCGGCGCGGAAGGATCGGGCAGGCTGGTCATCGCGCCTGCCTTAGTCTTCCGTGGGCGGCAGAGTCGAGGGGGCGTTCGTGCTTAACTTCGCACATTTCCCGCAGATTTTGAAATATGATTTCCTATTGCCGCAATATCCGCAAAGCGGTCGTGCCAATATAGCCCGGCCGCTCCGGATAGGACAGCGTCAGGCGGTTTCGCGTTCGCGGACCTGCATGCCGGCGATCTTCATGAAATTCGCCAGCATGTCATGACCATGTTCGGTGGCGATGCTTTCCGGGTGGAACTGCACCGAATGGATCGGGAGGGTCGCATGGCGGAAGCCCATGACCGAGCCATCCTCGCTAGTGGCGTTGACCACCAGCGTTTCGGGAATGTCTTCGACGATCAACGAGTGATAGCGGGTCGCGGTGAAGGGCGAGGGCAGTCCTGCAAACAGGCCGGTGCCGTCATGGCGGACCGGCGACGTCTTCCCGTGCATCAGGCCGCCGCGCACCACCTTGCCCCCGAAATGCTGGCCGATCGCCTGATGGCCGAGGCACACGCCCAGCAGCGGCGCGCCGGCATCGGCGCAGGCAGCGACCAGATCCAGGCTGACACCCGCTTCGTTGGGCGTGCAGGGGCCGGGCGAAAGCAGGAAGGCCTTCGCCCCGCTGGACAGCGCCTGGCCGGCGGAGATGGCGTCGTTGCGGACGACCTCCACCTCAGACCCCAGTTCCATCAGATAATGGACCAGGTTCCAGGTGAAGCTGTCATAATTGTCGATGACGAGGATCATGGGGACAGGGCTTTAGCGCGGGATGGGCGCGGGGGGAAGTAGGGAGGTGGTTGGGCCGGTGATGGCGATTTGCGGTGTTGGGATGGTGGGATTGGTGGGTTGGGGACTGTCTGTTTACGAGCCGCCACGCTCAGAAGCGGTCTTCAATTCAAAGGCAGGTTCTCGACTCGCCTGTTGGGCAATATGCGAAACCGGCCCACGCCACCTCCCGAACCGCTGCCCGATGTCTGGACCTGATATATCACTCCAACCTGAAGCGGCTTAGCGCGGACCGCCCTTATTTGTTGCCCGTTGTATGAGAATGGTTCGCCTTTCAGCGACGTCCCATAAATTACCGGAAACGGATTGAGGCAGGCTTCGATCGCAGTTGCTTGCTGCCAAAAACTGCCATTTTTTACTAGCTGGCGGTCGTCACCAAAGGTGGGCGTCGCGCGAACGTTCGTTTCCGCCGAAACGTCAATGCTTCTAATGCAATCTGCGCTACGTTGGGAGGAGGGAGAAACAATGAACGCCAAGCGTCCGTCGAGCACAATCGCTTGAAGCTCATAGACGTAAGAGCAGCCGATTAAGAGCAACAAAAAGCAGCAAGCAATACAGAACCGCATCAGCATCTGTTATCCATGTCTCAATCGCTGACCGTCCGCAACCACGCCGCCATTTTTGAAACGCTCCTGTCTCCTTATGGTCGCCTGTTGCCATTTACCTACAGCAGTCATCCTGACGAAAGTCAGAATCCATTCAGCGCCACGTTCGTGAGGAAGCTCTGAATGGATCCCGGATCAAGTCCGGGATGACGGCTGCGGGAAGCGGCGGATTTCAAGTGCAGCGACGAGACAAACGGAGGGCAATTCCTGGTCGTGAGCGGCTGTCCGGGCGAAACAGGTATCAGGTTCAGGTCAAACTGTCGGTCGCTTCTCGAACACGCCCAGCGGTTCCAGCGGCGTTTCCGTCGCGTCGATCCGGCTTACCTGTGCGGCAGGGGGCCCCTCGTAGGCGCGCGCGATGAAGCGATCCACGGCTGCTTCTTCACCCTGCACAAGCGCGTCGACGCTGCCGTCCATCCGATTGCGGACCCAGCCGGCCAATCCCAGATCCCGCGCCGTTTCGACCGTCCAGGCGCGGTACCAGACGCCCTGGACGCGTCCATGGATCACCAGGTGGCGAGCGACGACCGGCATCAGCGGACCCGCTTGATCCAGGTCTGGCCGCCTTCGCGCACTTCGACGGCGAAATTGGGAATGGCGCGGACAAGGTCGGACAGGCGCTTATAGCCATAGTTACGCGTGTCGAAGCTGGAGCGGTTGCCGGCCAGTTGCCCGACACTGCCGAGTGCGGCGAAGCCTTTCTCGTCGCGCTTCACGGCGTCATAGGCGTCGGTCAGAAGTTTAACGACCTCGGCGTCGACGGGCTTTGCCCCGGCTGCTGCGACGACAGGCGTTGCTTTTGGCGCCGCCGCCTTTTTGGCGGCGGGCTTGACGGCTGCTTTCTGATCCGCGGGTTTCTTGGCCGCGCTCTTTTTGGCTTTAGTTTCCGGCACCGGCGTGTCTGATTCCAATACCGGCACTTCGGTCCGTTCCAGCGCGGCGACGTCGATGAAACGGGTGCAGGCGTGGCGGAAGCCTTCGGGCGTGTTCGCCGTGCCGAAGCCGTATACCGGGATGCCGTCCTGCCGGATGCGGGTGACAAGCGGCGTGAAGTCGCTGTCGCTGGACATGAGGCCGAAGCCGTCGACGCGTCCGCTCGCCAGCAGGTCCATCGCGTCGATGGTCATCTTCATGTCGGTGGCGTTCTTGCCCTTGGTCAGGTCGAACTGTTGCTGCGGTTCGATCGCCTGGGTGATGGACAGCGCCGCCCAGGGCTTGAGCGTCGCCTTGCTCCAGTTGCCATAAGCGCGGCGGACATTGACCGTGCCCAGCTCCGCCAGCACGGTCATCACCGAGTCGAAATGCGCCGCCGACGCATTGTCCGCGTCGATCAGCAGGGCGATATTGCCGCGGCCTTCCTTCGGTGTCGCCATCGGCCTCTTTCCCCTGTCAGGCGGGCGAGAAGGCGCCCGTTTGCTCGTCGAGAACGTGCAACTGCCCGTCGGCGATCGCGAAGAAGCTGCCGACCAGCTTCAGTTCGCCGCTCTTTTCCTTGGCGCGGACGCAGGGGAAGCTGCGCAGGTTGGCGAGGCTGACCTTGACGCCTTCCTGCTCCATGGCGCGCTCCACATCACGGTCGCGCTGCTCGCCGAAGCGCTCGACCACCACGTCGCGGGCGCCGTCCAGCAGTTCGATCCAGTTATGGATGAAGCCACCTTCGCCCGGAGGTGCGTCCTTCAGATCCTGACTGAGCGCTGCCTTGCAACCGCCGCATTTCCCATGGCCCATGACGACGATCTCGCCGACCTTGAGCACCTGTACGGCGAATTCCAGAGCGGCCGACACACCATGGTGGCCGGGATTGGTCTCGAACGGCGGCACCAGCGCTGCGACGTTGCGGACGACGAAAATCTCGCCGGGGCTGGTGTCGAAAATCTGGGCCGGATCGACTCGGCTGTCCGAACAGGCGATGACCATCACCTTCGGGCTTTGCCCTTCGCTGAGTTCGTCCCATCGCTCCCGCTGCTGGGTCCAGCCGGTGTTGCGGAAGCGGCGATAGCCCTGAAGCATGTCGGCAAAGTCGGTCATGGGCGGGAGGTGTGCCGTACAAAGTCAGGACTGGCAAGTCTCCCCAAGCATCGCTATCTGGGGCGGATGAACGACATCAGCCCGATCCCCACGCCCGAGAAGCCCGCCAATGGCGCAGAACGCGCACGGAAGCCCGATTGGATCCGCGTCAAGGCGCCGACCAGCCCGGCCTATCACGAGACGCGTAAGCTGATGCGCGACAAGGGCCTCAATACGGTGTGCGAGGAAGCGGCCTGCCCGAATATCGGCGAATGCTGGACCAAGAAACACGCCACGGTAATGATCCTGGGCGATGTCTGCACCCGCGCCTGCGCGTTCTGCAACGTGAAGACCGGGATGCCGCGCAAGGTCGATGTCAATGAGCCGCAGAATCTGGCTGATGCCTGCGCCGAAATGGGGCTGGAGCATATCGTCATCACCTCGGTCGACCGCGACGACCTGCCCGATGGCGGCGCGTCGCAGTTCGTGAAGGTGATCGAGGCGCTGCGCCGCACGACGCCCGACACGACGATCGAGATCCTGACGCCGGACTTCCGCAACAAGCATGAGCGCGCGGTCGAGATGATCGTCGCCGCCCGGCCGGACGTCTACAACCATAATCTGGAAACCGTCCCGCGCCTCTACCCGACCATCCGGCCCGGTGCGCGCTATTATGCGTCGCTGCGCCTGCTCGAGTCGGTGAAGAAACTGGATCCGTCCATCTTCACCAAGTCGGGCATCATGCTGGGTCTGGGCGAGGAACGCCTGGAGGTTCACCAGGTGATGGATGACATGCGGTCGGCTGACATCGACTTCCTGACCATGGGCCAATATCTCCAGCCCACGCCCAAGCACGCCAAGGTGATGGAATTCGTTACCCCCGCAGCGTTCAACGCCTATGCGGCGATCGCGCGGGCCAAGGGCTTCCTTCAGGTGGCGTCCAGCCCGCTGACGCGTTCCAGCTATCATGCCGGCAAGGATTTCGCCGAGATGAAGGCCGCGCGCGAAGCGAAGCTGGCCAAGGCGGCACTCGCGAAGGCCTGATTTTTCGATGCCCAAGCATAATGAGACGCGCCAGCTTCCCTACACACCGACGCAGATGTTCGACCTGGTGTCGAACGTCGCGGCCTATCCCGAATTCCTGCCCTGGGTGAGCGCGATCCGCGTTCGTTCGGACAACGAGTCGGAAATGGTCGCGGACATGATCGTCGGATTCAAGGGGATCAAGGAAAGCTTCACCTCGCGCGTGCATAAGCATCGCCCGGATCATGTCCGCGTCGATTATCTCGACGGGCCGCTCAAGCATCTCCACAATGAGTGGAATTTCCGAGATGACGGGCAGGGCGGGGTGCTGGTCGACTTCGAGGTTGAGTTCGAGTTCAAGAACCGGCTGTTCGAGATGTTGGCCGGCCAGTTCTTCGACAAGGCGCTGCGCAAGATGATCGGCGCGTTCGAGACGCGCGCAGCAGAGCTTTACGCGCCTTCGGGCAGCAGCAGTTCGAGCGCGCACAGCGCCGCCTGAAGGCGGACGCCGCCGCGGCCATTATCCGCGAAATGATGCATGTCGGCCACGACCTTGTCGGGGCTGGCGCCGCGTTCGGCGCGGGCAAAGACGACCGTGCCGACCGGCTTCTGTTCGCTGCCGCCGCCCGGTCCGGCGATGCCGGTGATGGCGACCGCGACATGGGCATGGCTCTTGTTCAGTGCGCCCTGCGCCATGGCCCAGGCCGTGGCGATGGAGACGGCGCCGAACGTGTCCAGCACGTCATGCGAAACCTTCAGAAGTTCCGCCTTCATGTCATTGGAATAAGTAATGAAACCCGCTTCGAACACCTCGGAAGAACCGGCGATTTCGGTGAGCGCGGCGGATACCAGGCCGCCGGTGCAGCTTTCCGCGACCGCGACCGTGCGCCCGGCGCGACGGTTGGCGACGATGACCTTTTCGGCGAGTTCGACCAGTTCGGCCGGGAGGACGGTATCGGGCATTGGGTCAGGATAGCGCGGGGAGGGACAGGGTGGCAACCGCCTGTGCGGCAATGCCTTCGCGGCGACCGGCAAAACCGAGCCGCTCGGTCGTGGTCGCCTTGACGCTGACCCGGTCGAGCGGGACGGCCAATATCTCGGCGATCCGGGCGCGCATGGCGTCGCGATGCGGGCCGATCTTGGGCGCTTCGCAGATGATGGTCAGGTCGACATGCTCGATCATCCCGTCGCGCGCCGTCACCCGATCGCGCGCATAGGCGAGGAAACGGTCGGACGAGGCGCCGCGCCATTGCGGGTCGGAGGGCGGGAAATGGCTGCCTATGTCGCCTTCGGCCAAGGCGCCCAGCATCGCATCGACGATCGCGTGGAGCGCGACATCGGCGTCGCTATGGCCGGCAAGCCCGCGATCATGCGGAACCAGCACGCCGCCCAGCCAGAGTTCCTCGTTCGGCGCAAGGCGATGGACGTCATAGCCCATGCCGACGCGCGTGGTGCGCGGCTTTGCCAGTTGCGCTTCGGCGCGGGCGAAATCCTGTGGATAGGTCAATTTCTCAAGCCTTTCATCGCCTTGCACCAAAATGACGTCGTGGCCCCAGGCCTTGAGAATCTGGGCATCGTCAGTGGCTTCCTGCGCTTCGTCCCAGGCGCGATGGGCCGCCAATATGGTGTCGAAGCGGAAGGCCTGCGGGGTCTGGACCCGATACAGGCTGGTGCGATCGACATTGTCCCCCATTGCGCCGTCCGCGTCGCGCACCAGCGTATCGGCGACGGGCAGGGTGGGAATCGCGCCATGGCCCTGCTCCAGTGCGCCCAGCAGGCGGTCGATCACCGCGCCGGGCAGGAAGGGGCGGGCTGCGTCATGGATCAATATGTTGTCCGCGCCACCGGCGGCCGCGATCGCCTCCAGCCCGGCGCGGACCGAGCCGCGCCGGCTGTCCGCGCCGGTGACGAAGGAGGCTATGGCGCGGGTGCCGAGCAGGGCGCGGGCCGTGTCTTCCTGTCCCTCGCCCAGCACGACATGGATGGCATCGATCCCGTCATGGGCGGCCAATGCGTCATGGGCATGGGCGATAACCGCCTTGCCCGCTATCGGCTTGAATTGCTTGGCGATGTCTCCACCGGCCCGGCTTCCCTGGCCGGCGGCTACGAGCAGGGCGACGGTCTTGCTGCTTGCTGTCATGGCAGCGCGCATAGCGGCAGAAGAGCGGCCCTGAAAGGGCGGACGCGCTCTGCTTGCCGTTTCCGGCAAATTCCGCTAAGGGCTGCCTGTTTTTTAGGCAGTTTTCCAAATCAGGTCATGCGCACACTTTCTCCCATTTCCATCGGTCCCGTGACCATCGACATGCCGGTCGTGCTGGCGCCGATGACCGGCGTCACCGACATGCCGTTCCGCACCTTGGTCCGTCGATACGGATCGGGCCTCAACGTGACGGAGATGATTGCGTCGGCGGCGATGATCCGGGAAACGCGCCAGTCCTTGCAAAAGGCCGCTTGGCATCCGCTGGAAGAACCGGTGTCGATGCAACTGGCCGGCTGCTCGCCGACCGAAATGGCCGACGCGGCCAAGCTGAACGCCGATCGTGGCGCGGCGATCATCGACATCAACATGGGCTGCCCGGTAAAGAAGGTCGTCAATGGCGACGCGGGCAGCGCGCTGATGCGCGACCTGCCGCTGGCCGCGTCGCTCATCAAGGCGACGGTCGAGGCGGTTGACGTGCCTGTGACCGTCAAGATGCGCATGGGTTGGGATCATTCGAGCCTCAACGCCCCCGAACTCGCGCATATCGCCGAGGATCTGGGCGCCAAGCTCATTACCGTCCATGGCCGCACCCGTTGCCAGATGTACAAGGGCAGCGCCGACTGGGCTTTCGTCCGTTCGGTCAAAGACGCCGTGAGGCTGCCGGTGATCGTCAACGGTGATATCTGCTCCATCGAAGACGCCGACACGGCGCTGGAGCAGAGCGGCGCGGATGGCGTGATGATCGGGCGTGGCGCCTATGGGCGGCCCTGGCTGGTCGGTCAGGTCATGGCCTGGCTGACCGACGGAACGCGTGTCGCAGATCCTTCGCTCGAAGAGCAATATCGTGTGATCGTAGAGCATTATCATGCGATGCTCGACCATTATGACAACTATACCGGCGTCAACATGGCCCGCAAGCATATCGGCTGGTATACCAAAGGCTTGCCCGGTTCGGCCGAGTTCCGTCATGCCGTGAACCAGCAGCCGGACGCCAAGACGGTGCTGGACATGCTGGCTGGCTTCTATGAGCCGCTGATTGCCAGTGGCGCTGATCCGGCGGAGCTGCGCAGGGCTGCATGAATGGCGCGCTGACGCCCGTTCCGCCGCTTCGGATGCAGCAGGACGGACCATCGCTAGGCGAGCAGATGACCGCGTTGCCGGTCGCAACGCTGGTGGTGAAGCCGGACAACAGCATCGCCGACGCCAATGTCCGGGCCGAAACCTTGCTCAACATGGCGCGCTCGGCGATCATCGGCAGCGATGTGGCACGCACTATCCGCATTGCCGAGGCGGGTGCGCGTTTCGATATCTGGCACAATAACAAGCCGATTGCGGCCTATGACATCAAGGTCCATGCCGGTCGTACCGCCGAAATGGAGGTCGACCTGATGATCGCGCCGATCGTCGACCATGACGGCTGGCGTGTGGTGTCGCTCCATGCCCAGAGCCAGGCGCGCAAGATCGGCCATCGTGGCTCTGCCGGCGGCGCGCGCTCGGCCATGGGCGCGGCGGCGATCCTGGCGCATGAGATCAAGAACCCGCTGTCAGGCATACGCGGTGCGGCGCAATTGCTGGAATCCAGCCACGGCGGGCGAGACGCCGCACTGACGCAGCTCATCTGCAATGAGGTGGACCGTATCGCGGCGCTGATCGACCGGATGCAGGATTTCACCACTGACCGGACGCTGGAATGCCATGCCGGCAACATCTATCCGCTGATCGACCGGGCCGCCGGAATCGCGGCGGCGGGATTTGCAAAAAATGTAAAGATCATAAAGCATTATGATCCATCCCTGCCATTCGCCAACATCAATGACGATGCGCTGGTGCAGGTGATGATCAACCTGCTCAAAAATGCCGCAGAGGCGCTGGAGCATGTCGTCAAGCCGTCCATTCGAGTGGAGACGGCCTTTCGCCATGGCGTCTCGGTCGTGGTTGGCGACGGCAAGGGCAGCGCGGTGCTGCCGATCGAAATCCTCGTCATAGACAATGGACCGGGTGTGCCCGAACATATTCTCGACCATCTGTTCAATCCTTTCATCACCGGCAAGCGGGACGGACAGGGCCTGGGCCTTGCGCTGGTGGACAAGCTGGTTCGCGATATGAGTGGCTTCGTCCAATATTCGCGCGATGTGGAGGCGGACGAGTCGACCTTCCGCATCCTCCTGCCGATGAGCATGGCGTGATGGCGGCGATCGGCACCGTCCTGGTGGTCGATGACGATCCCGCCATCTGTGTCGTGGTGGGAGAGGCGCTGCGGCGGCAGGGGCATAAGGTCAAGACCGCCGCGTCGATCCGCGAGCGCTCGGCGCTGATGGAGAGTTTCGCGCCGGACGTCCTGATCACCGACGTCATGCTGCCGGACGGCGACGGGCTGGACGGAGTCGCGGACATTCTGGCGACCCGGCCGGACCTGAACATCATCATCCTTTCGGCGCAAAACACGCTAAACACCGCGATCCGCGCGACCGAAAAGGGCGCGTTCGAATATCTGCCGAAGCCCTTCGACCTCAACGAACTGACCCGGGCCGTCGCCGATGCGCTCGGCACGCGAGACAGTGCGGAGGAGGCTGAACAGGTGGGTCTTCCGCATGACGGGCTGCCGCTGGTCGGTCGCTCGCCGGCTATGCAGGAAGTCTATCGGACGATCGCCCGTGTCCTGTCCAACGACCTGTCCATCCTGGTGCTGGGCGAATCGGGTACGGGAAAAGAACTGGTGGCCGAAGCGATCCACAGTCTGGGGCAGCGACGGACCAAGCCCTTCGTTCCGATCAACATGGCCGCCATTCCGCGTGAGCTGATCGAAGCAGAACTTTTCGGTTATGAAAAGGGTGCGTTCACCGGCGCCCATGCGCGGACGGCTGGCAAGTTCGAGCAGGCGCAGGGTGGCACGCTGTTCCTCGACGAGATTGGCGACATGCCGATGGAGGCGCAGACGCGGCTGCTGCGCGTGCTTCAGTCGGGCGAGGTGACGACAGTCGGTGGGTCGAAGCCGGTGCGGGTCAATGTCCGCATCATCGCGGCGACCAACAAGGATCTGCCGCAACTGATCGAGGACGGCCGCTTTCGTCAGGATCTCTATTATCGCCTGAATGTCGTGCCGATCGCCCTGCCGGCGCTGCGCGAACGGCGCGAGGATGTGATTCTGCTCGCCCGCCATTTTCTGGAGCGAGCGGCGCAGGAGGGTTTGCCGCGCAAGACGCTTTCGGACGATGCCGCGCAATTGCTGATGGCCTGGCACTGGCCGGGCAATGTGCGGGAATTGCAGAACATGATGCAGCGCCTGTCGGTGCTGAGTCGTGAAAATGTCATCACCGCCGAGATGCTGCGGAACATGCTGCCGATCGATGCCGTGCCTCCGGACTATGCGGTACCGGCCGACCAGCTGGTCCATGCCGTGCGCGACTGGGCGAAGCGGCAGCTGGGCGTGGGCATCGGCCAGCCCCAGCGCAGCCTGCATGATGATTTGCTGGCGATGATCGAGCCGGTGCTGCTGGAGGAGGTGCTTTCCAGCGTTGACGGCAATCAGATTCGCGCGGCGGCGCTGCTGGGTATCAACCGGAATACGCTGCGCAAGAAGCTGACCGACTACGGCCTGGATCCGCTCCAGCTGCGCATCGGGGACTGACGAAATTTAAGTGGCATATCAGGATGAACCGACGGGCCGCGTCGACCAGCGACATGCATTGTTCCAAATACTGTGTTTTAACGGGCACGGGCTTGTTGTAACAAAGTCACGATGAACGGCGCGACCACCCTTCGCAGGCGGGCCTCCGCATGGCGGAGGAACCTGCCGCCATTCCTGCGCAAGGGACGTCTCGCTGCGCTGGTGGAAGGCGTTACGCTGGCCCTGTTTCTGGGCATGGCGGGGCTGACTTACCATCTTCTGTCCGGTAGCCGTGACTCCTACACCCTGCTGACGCCGCCGATCGTTGCGTTGCTGCTGGTGGCGAATCTCGTTCCGGCGATCGCCCTGCTGATGTTGCTCGGGCGGCGGGTGGCGAAACGGCGCGCGGCCAAGTCGGCGATTGGCAGCGATGGCCAGTTGCACGTCCGCTTGGTCGCGATCTTTTCGATCGTGGCGAGCGTGCCGATGCTGCTGGTCGTGATCTTCGCCTCGCTGCTGTTCCAATATGGCGTGCAATTCTGGTTCTCCGACAGCGCGCGCGGGATGCTGCAAAATGCGAGCGACCTGGCGCGCGGCTATTATGAGCAGAATTTGCGCGAAGTGCGGGACGAGACGGTGACGATGGCGGGTGACCTGCGCGACTATCTGAACCAGTCCGAAGTCTCCAGCCCGCGCTTTGCAGAAGGCTATATCTATCAGGTCGTGACCCGAAAGCTGAACCGGTCGGCGATCATTGAAGTGGGCAAGGATGGGATCGCGCGCACCGCTGCGACCGTCGATCCGGAAAACCGTCCGGTGTCCGAAATGCTGTCGGCCGCGGTGGTGAAGCGGCTGGCAGCGGGCGAGGATATCGTGGTGCAGGCCCGGCCCAACCAGGTCGAGGCGGTGACGCTGCTTTATCCCAATTCCAAAATCTATCTCTACGCTACGCGCAATGCGGGTACCTCTTCCTTCAGCAATGTGACGCAGGCGCAGAAGGTTCTGGCGGACTATGACATTTTCTCGGCCCAGTCGCGCGCGCTCCAGCTACGGTTCAACGTGGCGCTGTTCGTGGGGTCGCTGCTGCTGGTCGGCATCGCCGTCTATATTGCGCTGGCCGTAGCTGACTGGATGGTGCGGCCGGTCAACGAACTGGTGACGGCGGCCCGGCGGATCACGGCGGGCGACCTTTCAGCGCGTGTCACCAGTCCGCAGAGCCGGGACGAGATCGGTACCTTGGCTGCTGCGTTCAATCGCATGACGCAGCGGCTGGAGGCGCAGACCGGCGCACTAGTGGCAGCGAACAGCCAGTTGGACGAACGCCGTGCTTTCATCGAGGCGATCCTGTCGGGCGTCAGCGCGGGTGTGCTGTCGGTCGACCTTGAGGGCGAGATACTGTTGCTCAACAGCTCGGCCGCCGCAATCCTGGTGGAAGAGGGCGACGATCCGGTCGGGCGCCCGCTGGAGGAAGTGTCGCCCGAACTGGCCGACTTCGTGGAGTCGGACGAGGATGCCGGAATCGTGCAGGTTCGTGCCCATGGCGACCTTCGGACGCTGGCGGTCAAGGTGGCGCAGGATGCGTCGCGCCATATCCTGACCTTCGACGACATCACGCAACAGCTGTCCGACCAGCGTCGCGCCGCCTGGTCCGACGTGGCGCGACGGATCGCGCATGAGATCAAGAACCCGCTCACCCCGATCCAGCTGGCGGCGGAGCGTTTGCAACGCCGCTACGCCGACGAGATCGAAAGCGACAAGGCGACCTTCACCCGGTTGACCGGCACGATCGTGCGGCAGGTGGGCGACCTGCGCCGGATCGTGGACGAATTTTCGTCCTTCGCGCGCATGCCCAAGCCTGTCTTCCGGCGCGAGGCGATCGGCGACATTGCCCGTCATGCGCTGTTCCTGCATGAGGTAGCGCATCCTGATATTCGCTTCGAATATGAGGCCGATGCGGGGGATATGGAGTTGGTATGCGACCGGCGACAGCTGGGCCAGGCGCTGACGAATATTGTCAAAAATGCTGTTGAAGCCATTGAACCCAAATCGGTTCCGGATGAAGGAGGCCCGCGTGGCCATGTCCGGATGCGGCTGGCGCGGGAAGGGGACGACCTGCTGATCCGGGTGCGTGACGATGGCATCGGCCTGCCGCCCGAACGCGAGCGGATATTGGAACCTTATATGACGACGCGGTCCAAGGGGACGGGTCTTGGCCTCGCCATCGTCAAGAAGATTGTCGAGGAGCATCTGGGGGAGATCCGCTTCGACGATGCCGAAAGGGGCGGCGCATGCGTGACCCTGCGTTTTGCCGCAGGGGCGCTGGAGAAACTGGAAGAGGGTCAGGTGATAGCCTTGCCCAAAGGAAAAGTGACGGCCAATGGCGCTTGATATTCTGATTGTGGACGATGAAGAGGATATTCGCGATCTGGTCGCGGGTGTTCTGGAAGATGAAGGCTTCACCACCCGCACCGCCGCCCATAGCGACAGCGCGATTGATGCGCTGGATTCGCGCCGTCCCTCACTGGTTCTGCTCGATGTCTGGTTGCAGGGATCGCGCATGGATGGTCTCGAACTGCTGGAGGAGATCAAGCGCCGCGATGCGAGCATCCCGGTGTTGATGATTTCAGGTCATGGCAATATCGACACGGCCGTTGCCGCGATCCGCAAGGGGGCGGCCGACTTCATTGAAAAGCCGTTTGAGGCGGATCGGCTGTTGCACCTCGTCGCGCGCGCCACCGAGACGGAGCGGTTGCGGCGCGAAAATCAGGTGCTGCGCGCGCGCTTCGGCCAGGATGACGAACTGACCGGGACTTCGGCCGCGATCAATGGCGTGCGCGCCACGATCAAGAAAGTGGCGGGTACGGGAAGCCGCGTGCTGATTTCCGGTCCGGCCGGCGTCGGCAAGGAGGTCGCCGCCCGCATGCTTCATAGCTGGAGCGGTAGGGCCGACTCGCCCTTCATCATCGTCGCCGCCGCGCGGATGGACCCCGATCGGGTGGAGGAGGAACTGTTCGGGATCGAGGATCCGAGCGGTCTCGTCCGTCCCGGTTTCCTGGAGCAGTCGCATGGCGGCACGCTCTATCTCGACGAGATTGCCGATATGCCTTTGACGACGCAAGGCAAGATCCTGCGCGTCCTGACCGATCAGAGCTTCACGCGCGTAGGCGGGCAGCGACAGGTGAAGGTCGATGTACGCGTCATTTCCTCGACCGCGCGCGATCTGGCGAACGAGATCGAGGAGCGGCGTTTCCGCGAGGATCTCTTCTATCGCCTGAACGTGGTGCCGCTTGCCATTCCGCCGCTGTCGGAGCGGCGCGACGATATTCCCCCACTGGTCGAGCATTATCTCGCCCGTTTCGCGGCGGATCGCCGCGTGGCCCCGCCGGAAATCGCCAGCGACGCCATGGCCGCGCTTCAGGCCAATGAATGGCCGGGTAATGTCCGGCAGTTGCGTAACGTCATTGAACGGACGATGATCCTGGCGCCGGGTGACCGGATCGGGCGGATCGAACTCGACATGCTGCCACCGGAACTGACCAGCGGCGGCGGCGGGGAAGGGATCGGCCAGTCCGCCATCATGGGCGCGCCGCTCCGCGAGGCGCGGGAGAGTTTCGAGCGCGAATATCTGCGCATCCAGATCCGGCGCTTTTCGGGCAATATTTCCCGCACCGCCACCTTCATCGGCATGGAGCGTTCCGCGCTGCACCGCAAATTGAAGTTGTTGGGCATCACCGAAGGCAAGGAATAGGGCGCGTTTGGCCAATCCGTTGCGGAATTTGGCCAAAGCGCATCTCGACCATGGACGCTCCTTCGCAATTGCGGTAGAACTGCCCCCGCCTCCGGTGCGCGGGGGCAGGCAAGACACTCTGCATAGGGTGCGAGAGCGGGTAACGTCCCGCCAAGAAAAGGACTGGCGACGACCATGGCCGATAAAGTGAACAATCTTCAGGACATTTTCCTGAACAGCCTGCGCAAGAGCAAGACCCCTGTGACCATGTTCCTGGTCAAGGGCGTCAAGTTGCAGGGCATCATCACCTGGTTCGACAATTTCTCCGTGCTGCTGCGCCGTGATGGCCAGTCGCAGCTGGTGTACAAGCACGCCATTTCGACGGTGATGCCGGCCCAGTCGATGGACCTGACCGACCTGCGCAAGTCGGGCGACGGCAACGGCAAGGCCAAGCTGCTTCAGGAAATCTTCCTGTCTGCGGTTCGAAAGTCGGGCAGCCCGGTGACGATGTTCCTGGTGAACGGCGTCATGCTCCAGGGCGAAATCGCCGCCTTCGACCTCTTCTGCATGCTGCTCGAACGCGACGGCATGGTGCAGCTGGTCTACAAGCACGCCATCTCGACGGTCCAGCCGCTCCATGCGCTCGACCTGACCGGCGAAAACGAACAGGACGATTGATCCTTCACGCCGCGTGCCGGTTCCGTTGCAGTGGACCGGCACGCGGCGAGATGCTTTAAGCCGACATGGCCATATTCAACCGCGACTCCGATGATGAGGTGGCGCGCGGCGCGCGCGCCGTCGTCGTTCATGCCGAAACCCATGGTGCAGACCGCCGCGACAGCGATGCGCGGCTGGAGGAGGCGCGCGGGCTGGCGCTTGCCATCGGCATTGATGTGCGCGGGGCGCAGGCTTTTCGTGTGCGCGATCGCAAGCCCGCCACCCTGTTCGGCAGCGGGCAGGTCGACCAGATCGCTACCCTTGTCAGGCAGGAAGAGGCCGAACTGGTCATCGTCGACAACAGCCTGTCGCCGGTCCAGCAGAGCAATCTGGAAAAGGCGTGCGAGGCCAAGGTCATCGACCGGACCGGCCTGATCCTGGAAATCTTCGGCGAGCGGGCGGCGACCAATGAAGGCCGCCTTCAGGTCGAGCTGGCGCATCTGGACTATCAGGCCGGGCGACTCGTGCGCAGCTGGACCCACCTTGAGCGGCAGCGCGGCGGCTTCGGCTTCCTCGGCGGTCCCGGTGAAACCCAGATCGAGGCGGACCGCCGCATGATCCGCGATCGCATGGCGAAAATCCGTCGCGAACTGGATCAGGTGACGCGCACGCGCGGCCTGCATCGCGCCCGGCGCCAGCGAGCGCCCTGGCCGGTGATCGCGCTGGTGGGCTACACCAATGCCGGTAAATCCACCCTGTTCAACCGCCTGACCGGCGCCGACGTGATGGCGGAGGATCTGCTCTTCGCGACGCTGGACCCGACCATGCGCCAGATTGTGCTGCCCGGACTGGACAAGGCGATCCTGTCCGACACGGTGGGCTTCGTGTCCGACCTGCCGACCCAGTTGATCGCGGCTTTCCGCGCGACGCTGGAAGAGGTGCTGTCGGCCGAC
>NZ_DATKFP010000002.1:0-23748 GCF_035511395.1 Sphingobium sp. | reverse complement strand
ACATTGCTTGCTTTCCCTGGATCATGACGCACAAGTCGCAGCGCTTCACACTCGACGACTATCCCGCCATCGCCCGCTGGTATGCAGATGTGCGGGCGCGGGACGCGGTGCAGCGGGGATTGGCGCTCGGCAAGGAGGCGTCCTTGCTCGGCGGCGAGATCCACCGCAAGGTCAATGGGGAGTAGCAGCATGACGCGCGTCGAATGCTTCTTCGACTGCACCAGCCCCTGGACCTATATGGGCGTGCATAGCTTCCTGCGTCTGTCCGAGCGGCTGGAATTTGAGATAACCTGGCGTCCGATCATCGTCGGTGGCGTGTTCAATGCCGTGAACCGGCAGGCGGTCGAGCAGCGCGAGCGGCCTGATGTACCGCGCAAGAATGAATATGGCCGCAAGGATATCCAAGATTGGGCGCGTTATCTGGGGCTTACCGTCAACGTCCCACCTAAATGCGGCCATCCGGTGAACGGTATCAAAGTGATGCGCGCCTGCCTGGTGATGCAGGATAGGAGTAAGCTTCCCGCTTTCGCGATCGCCGCGTTCGAGGCTTTGTGGATCGATGGCCGCGACCTTGCACTGGACGACGTGCTGAATGATCTATGCCAGGGCGTGGGCGAGGATCCGGACGATGTGCTTGCAGCGATTACCTGTCTCGAGATCAAGCAGCGCCTGCGCGACAATACTGACGACCTCATCGCTCGCAACGGCTTTGGATCGCCGACCTGGTTCGTCAACCGCACCGACATGTATTTCGGAAACGACCGCATTCCTCTGCTGGAGTCGGCGATCCGGCTGGATAATGCGATGGATTGGGACGGAAAGGCTGCAACCGGCTGAGGGCAACCTTGTCATCCGCAACAACCGGGAAATTGGCACCGCGCTGGATGAGGGGCTTCTTGTCCGACCGATCACTGCCTGACCATCATTCATCGCCCGGCATGGCAGACCGACACCCAGCAAGGAGGAACGCGCATGAACTCGGCTAGGGCGGAATGGAAGAAATATTGGACTGTCGTGCTCGCTGCCGCGGGCGGCACTTTTATCGGGAGCCTGCCGACCTATACGCTGGGCATCTTCATCAACCCGCTTGAGCAGGCGTTCGGCTGGTCGCGCGCCGGAATCAGCGCGGCGGTCACTATCTACGCCACCGTCGGCGTACTCGGCGCGGCGGCGGCGGGCGTGCTGCTCGACCGCATGGGCACTCGGCGCATGGGCATTTATGCCGCCATCGTCTTCTGCATCGCGCTGGCGGGGTTGTCGTTGGTGACCAGCGAACTGTGGAGTTGGTGGGCGGCATGGGTGGTGGTAGGATTTATCGGACTGGGCTTGAAACCCGCCGTGTGGTCCAAGGCGGTTGGGTCCTTCTTCTTCCACGGGCGGGGCATGGCGCTGGCTGCCATGCTGTGCGGCTCGGCCTTCGGATCATCGCTGATGCCGCAGGTCGCGCATTGGTTGATCGATCAGTTCGGCTGGCGTCAGGCTTTTATCGGTCTGGGTGCACTGACGGTTGTCCTGGTGATACCGATCCTGTTCCTGTTTCTCTATGATGGGACGGACGGACATCCGGCACAGAAAGCCATTATCGGTCGGTCCGCGCTGCCTGGCTGGACCATCGCCGAAGGATTCCGCAGACGGGAACTCTATCAAATCGCCATTGCTGCTCTGATCACGACGACCATATTATCGGGGTATATCATTCATATCGTGCCGATGCTGATCTCGATCGGCCTGGATCGCGACGAGGCGGTCGAAACCGTGGCGATCGTCGGCTTTATGTCGCTCACCGCTCGACTGGTGGTCGGCCATCTGTTTGACAGGTTCGGCTCTCCACTCATCGGAGCGATCAGCCTGTCGACCGCGATGGCGCCGGGCCTGGTCCTGCTCTACGGCGTGCCTGGCCTGCTGACCGCGACCTGCGCAGTTATCGCGTTCGGCATTTGTGCGGGAGGCGAATATGATGCGGTGATTTATCTCAGTAGCCGCTATTTCGGAATGCGCGCCTTCGGCACCCTGTTTGGGGTGGTGGAGACGGCCTTGTTGGCGGGCGTTGGATTGGGGCCATTGCTTGCCGGCTATATCTTCGACCGGATGGGCTCTTATCATGACTTCTTCCTGCTGACGATTCCACTTTCGTTGTTCGCGGGTTTGCAGATGTTGACCCTTAAGGCGTATCCGGACCATGGGGCCGGACAAGTCCCGCCATAATCCTCTTTCGTGCGAAACTGGTTCCCATTTTTCCACATGCTGCTCTAGGATTGGGGAGATGACCGCAACAAAGCCCTCGATTATTCGCAACGCCAGCTTGCTCGATGGACGGCGCGTCGATGTTCGGGTTGAGGGTGGGCGTATCGCCGGCGTTGATATGGCGGGCGCCGCAGACAAAGACGCCCCTGGCGTTGACGTGCAAGGCGGACTTTTGCTTCCTGGATTGCACGATCATCATGTGCATGTCGCGGCGACAGCCGCCGCGTTCGCCTCTGTCCGCTGTGGTCCTCCGGAAATAACGGACGGGGCTGCGCTCGCGCGTGCGCTCGCGGAAGCGCCGGGTAAAGGATGGTTGCGCGGCGTCGGCTATCATGAAAGCGTCGCGGGAATGATCGACCGGCATTGGCTCGACCGCGCGGTATCGCACCGCCCGTTGCGGGTGCAGCATAGATCTGGTCGGATGTGGATCTTCAATTCCGCTGGGCTGGAGGTATTGCTGGCAACCGACCCTGCGCCGCCCGACGCGCTCGATCCTGCATCCGGGCAGCTATTCGACGCTGACGGCTGGTTACGCGCTGCGCTGGGCGGCGGTCCGCCGGACCTTGCGGATATGGGGGGGCGCTGGGCGCGTTGGGGCGTCACCGGCCTTACTGACATGAACCCGCAGAATGGAGCAGCCGAAGCGGTTTATATGGCCGCGCAACATGCCGCAGGCGCATTACCGCAGGGGGTGCTGCTGGCTGGTCTTCCGGCACTGGCGACGGTTTCGATGGGGCCTGGCCTGACCCTCGGGCCGGTCAAGGTGCATCTGCACGAAGCGCATCTTCCCGATCATGACGCGCTGATTGCGACGATCCGCGCCGCCCACGGACAGGGGCGGGGGACTGCCGTCCATTGCGTGACTGAAACCGAACTGGTCTTCACACTCGCTGCTTTCGCGGAGGCCGGCACCATCGCTGGCGACCGGATCGAACATGCCTCAGTCGCGCCTGACGTGTTGGTGGCTCAGATCGCGGCGCTCGATCTGCCCGTGGTGGCGCAGCCCAACTTTGTCGCCGAGCGCGGAGACGCCTATCTGGCCGATATTCCTGCAGAGGAATGGCCGCATCTTTATCGGCTGGATGCTTTCCGAGAGGCGGGCGTTGTGCTTGTCGGAGGAACCGACACGCCCTTTGGATCAGGCGATCCCTGGGCGGCGATGGCGGCGGCGGTCAGGCGGCGCACAGCGAGTGGGCGGATCTTTGGAGCAGAAGAGGCTCTGACGCCCGAGGATGCGCTTACCCTATTCCTGGCTGATCCGGTTGACCTCGGCCGAACGCGGCAGATCGTGTCCGGCGCTCCTGCCGACCTCTGCCTGCTGGAGCAGAACTGGACGGCTTTACGTGCCGACCTTTCCGCGGCGCGCGTCCGGGCAACCTGGATTGGCGGTATCCTCGTCCACGATCGCATCTATCAGGTTCCAGTCTAGCGCCGCTCGGGCGGTCAGGCGTTTGCCCGACACCATCAGCAGCGCGCCCCGTTGGCGGCCTATGCGGCGGGGGATCGACACGGTGCCGCCTGCGCCCGGCAGGATGCCCATGCCGACTTCGGGCAGGCGGAACCAGGCGTCGGGCGATGCCGTGATCCGGTCAGCGAAAGCGGCCAGTTCCAGCCCGGAGCCGACGCAGGCACCTTGCACATGGACCTCCAGCGTTGCGCACCGCTCTAGCAGTGGCAGAGCGGGCAGGGTCAACATACGGATCATGTGAGCGGCGGCAGGATCGCGCATGGTGCCGAATTCGGCAAGCTCTGCGCCCATGGAAAAGCAGCGCCCGGCACCGCGCAAACGGATATGCGCGATCGATCCGTCCAGCACAGCCAATTGGAATGCTTCATGCAGTGCGTCACGCATTGCCCGGTCGATGCTGTTGTGCGCATAGGGGCGGTCGATCAGCAGATCGATCGTATTACCCTCCCGCACGAGGTGCAGCAGGCCCGGCGGCAATGTTGCACGCGGCGACTGGAGATCACGCCATGCGGCATGTTCGGCGCCGCCCTGCAGCATGGCGAAAGCGAAGGATTCGGCGGTGAGCGCAGCGCGCTGTGGCATTTCTTCAGTCGCGCGTAGTAACTGGATCAGCGCGGTTGCAGCAACGGGGGCCTTTGCGATACCGAAGGCCAGCATCTCCAACTTTACAGGCGGTTCGACTAGCATGTCGAGCCGCCCAGCCTGCGGGTGCGACCGGTCGCCGATACCAAGCAGCGGTATGGGCGGTAGGGGGGCGAAAGCCTGTTCGGTTGGCCAGGTCGACAGATCGACCAGCAAGAACGGCCGCGTGTTCTCCCGCCAGTCGATGCGCAACATCCAGGGTTCGAGCAGCATGTCGTCCATCGCGGGAAGAGTGGGACGGCCCGGATGGGGATGCAAGCATGCTTTTGCATAGAGCTTGTCTCGGTGCCGCGCGCATGCGAAAACGGATAGCCGATGCCGATCGAAGTAACGCTTCTTGCCCTGCGCCACGCTCGTTCGCTGCTTCATGCGCTGGGCATGCCCGGCGACCCAACTCCAAAGGCCCTTCACCCTGCGTTAGCCTGGCGGCGTGCCGGACTGATGGCGGTGACCGGGCGGGCAGATGGGCCAGGGCTGGTCGCGCCTGTCGCGCTCTCTGCCGCCGCCGATGGCACGCTTGCTGCCCTGCGCGCTATCGCGCCACAAGCTACCCTGCCCGATAGCGGTTCGCTGTTGCTGGGCGAGCGGGCTCGGTTGCTCGGCCTCCGGCGGCGGGGACGTATCTCTGCCAATGGTAGTTGCCGCCTGATCAGTGCGCGTGGTGGACGAATGGCGCTTAACCTTGCACGGCCGGATGATTGGGATCTTGTCCCAGCACTACTGGGTCAGCCGGCGACGGACTGGGACGCGATCGAGCGGATCGCGGCGGGGCAGGCGCGGGACGATCTATTCGAACGGGGCCAGTTGTTGGGCTTGCCGATCGCGCTGGATGAAGCGCCGCCAGCGCCAGCGCTGCCTTTTGCGATGCACCGGTTAGGCGAGGGCAGGATACGAACTAGATTGCCACTGGTCATCGATCTCTCTTCGCTTTGGGCTGGGCCGCTCGCCGGATCGCTACTCGTTTCGGCAGGCGCAAGGGTAGTGAAGGTCGAAAGCCTTCATCGCCCCGATGGCGCGCGAAGCGGAGATCCGCGTTTCTTCGATCTGCTCAATGGGGGTAAATATAGCATCGCCCTGGATTTTACCGCTTCGGCCGACGTGGCGCGGCTGGGCGATCTGGTCGCTGCTGCAGACATCGTGATTGAGGGCAGTCGACCGCGCGCACTTGCGCAGATTGGCATCGACGCCGAAGAGAAGGCACGGCGTGGCGCGACTTGGATATCCATCACCGCGCATGGGCGGGAGGGTGCGGCGGCGGACCGGGTCGGCTTCGGTGACGATGCGGCGGCGGCGGGAGGGCTCTCCGCAGCCATGGCGCGGGGGTGGAACGAGCCGCTGTTCGCGGGCGATGCCATTTCCGATCCGCTGACTGGCCTTGTTGCCGCGCTTGCTGCTTGGGCAGGCTGGCGGCAGGGCGGTGGCCTGCTGATCGACGTGCCCATGGCGCGGACCGTCGCCCATGGCTGCGCGCTTTACGAAGCAACGCCCGAAGAACTGCGTGACTGGCAGGCGCTGGCCAATGTCGACCAGGCCCAACTCGATCCGATGCGTGCGGCGGCTGGTGTGGCTCGCCCGCTCGGCGCCGACCACGCGATGCTAAGGATGCTGGCCGCTTCTTGAAGCGCAATGCAATGTGTCCGTGATGATAGCCTCATGAAAGACTTCCATCGCTGACAAGCGGGAAGGCGACGATTATGTCGGTTCGCGACTGGGATAAGGGGAATGACATGAACGGACGCAGTATCATCGTAACGGGTGGCTTCGGTGCGCTCGGCCGGGTTGTAGCGGCGGCTTTCGCAGCCCAAGGAGACAAGGTGGCGCGCATCGACTTCGCGCCTTGCCCTCCCGATGCCATGGATGGGGTTATCGACCTGGCCGGTGTCGACCTGACGGATATGCCCGCCGTCGACAAGGCTGTGGCGGAGGTGACGACGAAACTCGGTGGCGTCGATGTGCTGGTCAACATCGCCGGCGGCTTCATTTGGGAAACACTGGAGGGAGGCAGCATAGATGCCTGGGAGCGAATGTTCACCATGAACGTCAAGTCCAACGCTACCATAACGAAGGTAGTGCTGCCAGTTATCAAGTTGAGCAGCGCTGGCCGGATCATCAATATCGGCGCGGGCGCGGCGATCCAAGCGGCTGCGGGCATGGGTCCCTATGCCGCAGCGAAAGCCGGCGTGCATCGCCTCACCGAAGCGCTCGCCACTGAACTTGCTGACAGCAGCGTGACCGTCAATGCGATCCTGCCCAGCATCATCGACACACCGGCTAATCGCGCTGACATGCCGGACGCTGACACCAGTCAATGGGTGAAACCACAGGCGATCGCCGATGTCATCCTTTTCCTCGCGTCGCCGGCGGCACGTTCGATCAGTGGTGCCCTGATCCCAGCAACGCGCGGATAGCAGGGTTAGCGGGGCCGTATCTCCAATTCCAACGATCTGCGCCCATCTGTCGGCATTGATGGGCTACCTGGTGCGTAACTATCGCTCAGATGATGCTGCGCTTCGCAGAATTCGTGCCGGCAGCGATCCAGTAATATGGGCGCGGTGGACTTTGGTCGGAGATGGCGACCGGGTTTTTGTACATGCACTCGAGCGCTTCGAGATGCGCCTAGATTCCGCGCCGGCTCGCGTCGCGGCGCACGACATGACGAAACCTTCTCCCCGCCAGTGTCCTCCTTGCGGAGGAAATCTCCGCTGTGCAATCCACATTTCTGCCAACTCAGTGCTGGTTTCCGAACAAGTAGTTCATGTTGCCTTTATGTGTGGAGCGACGCAGTCCAACTAGCTATGAGGGCATTGGGTCGGGTGCCCGAACTATGAGGAAGAGAGAATGGCTAAATCTGCGCCGACCAATATAGAAGATACCCGAAGCACACGGGCACTGGAAGCAGAAGAAACCCGTGCCAACATATTGGATGTAGCGACCGAGGAATTCGCCGACAAAGGGCTGAGCGGGGCCCGGATCGACGAGATCGCTGAACGAACCAATTCTTCCAAAAGAATGATCTATTATTACTTTGGCGGCAAGGATGGGCTGTATCGTGCAGTGTTGGAGCGCGCCTATGCGGCAGTGCGGGCGGTGGACGCCAATAGCCAGCGGGATGATATGGAACCGGATGCGGCTTTGCGTGACGTGGTAGGCGCGACGTTCGACTATCACAACCAGCATCCCGAATTCGTACGGCTGGTCATGAACGAGAATATTCTCCGAGGAGCGCATGTCGGCGAAATACCCGGCATTCGGGAAAGAAACCGAGCCGTGATCGACTATTTGCGCGGGTTGCTCGTGCGTGGCGTCGCATGTGGACTTTTCCGCGAGGGCATCGATCCGTTCGAACTGCATATGTCGATCAGCGCGCTGTGTTTCTACAACGTCTCCAATCGCTACACTTTCTCTTTTGGGTTCGAGCGAGACATGGACTCACCGAAGGCATTGGCACGACGGCGTGAAAGCGTGATTGACCTTATTGAAAGTTGGTGTTGCGCCTGACTTGGCTTGCCAAGATCGAGGTCTTTGGGAAAGTAGATCCCAGAACAACTGTTGTTTACCGATTTGATATGTCCTCGCGAAGCTGAATCCAATTCTCGCTCTTTGACCGTTCTTCCACTGAACCGACTTTCGAAGGAGACTCGTCGGCGATTATGGTCGGCTCCCATCAGTAGATGGACATATTCGGGCAGACCGCCTTGCCATCAACCTCCCGCATACGGCAATATGAACTAGTTAGTACATTTTTCTTGCCGGAAATGCTTAGTTGAAGCGCTATTCTTCTGGGTCGTCCGCAACTGGTGATGGTACGCGCATTGCTTTTTTATCGCAGGCGCCATCGGCCTAGCATTTAGTGCGCTGACTTATGCGTGCTATCGCGATCCAGGCGGAAGCCGGAACGTCCATTCGGCTGCTATTTGGTCGTAATGAATCGGTTGAATCTGAGATATCCGAACACGCTTTTTATGCGGTTGGGGTGCCTGTGGAGCGCCCGGTCATGGTCGGCTCTCACGCAGCCTGATAAACTGATCGAGCCTCATCGAACCGGATCAGGGCGAAATCATCCGTACTGTCTGCGGCTATGACCGAGGTCGGTGCTACCCACCCAAGTTGCCGCGCGCTGACCGCGCCATCTGTATTCAGGGGAAATGCGGGCAGGGGCCGGAGCCGCGTGCCCGCATATCCTTTCGGCTACCGATCAGAAACGAACCTTCGCCCCAACCGTCATGTAGCGGCCGATCGTGTCATAGTGGATCGCGCCATAGGTGGTGAGCGGCGGATCGCGATCGAACAGATTGTTGATGTTGGCGAACAGGGTGAACTTGTCGACATTCACCTGACCGCCAAGGTCGACATAGACGCGGCTGCCGATGTCGTTGTTGGCGATATCCAGCGCGTGGTTGAACTTGCCGCCGCCGACATAACGGACCCGAGCGTCGATCGAAACGTCCTGGCTGGTGTAGTTGACCGAACCCGTCGCGCGCCAGTGCGGCGTACCGAAGCTGACATTGTCGCCAACGTCGCCAGCGCGATCGACGCTGGTCATGCCGTCGTTGATCAGCACCTTGTCCACATAGGTGGCAAGACCGCGGAAGCGCATCGTACCGCCCAGACCATCGCTCACCTTGTTCAGCGGCAGGGTATAGCTTGCCTCGATATCAACGCCCTTGGTCTTGTATTCGGCCAGGTTGATATAGGTGGTGTAGATGGTCGTCGGCGCACCCGACGCGTCACGGACGATCGAGTCGCACAGGGCGGTGTTGCCGTTGCCGCAGCCGCTGATGATGTCCTGCGCGCCGAGCGACGTGATCGCATCCTTCAGCTTGATGTCATAATAGTCGACCGAAAGATTGAAGCCCGGCAGGAAGGTCGGCGTGAACACCGCGCCCAGCGTCAGCGTGCTGCCGATTTCGGGCTTCAGATTGGCATTGCCGCCACCATAGCGGGTGATGTTGTAGGTATTCCCGTTTTCGGCGACCGTCGTGAAGCTGGTCGTGGTCGTCGTGAACAGTTCCGCCAGGCTGCCCGAACGGATGTCACGCGAACGCGACACGCGGATCAGCAGGTTGTCGAAGAGGCGATCGGTCAGACCGAGCTTCCACGACCAGATGCCGCCGCTGGTGCTGTAACGGCTGTAGCGAGCCGCACCGTTGACGTCGAGTTTGCTGAAAGGTTGATCGAGCAGCGGGACGGCGACTTCGCCGAACACTTCCTGCACGTTGAAACCACCGTCGAGCGGCGAGAAGTTGAAACGGCTGAAGCCCTTTGCAGCTGACGTGGCGTCCAGGCTGTTGGTAACCTGTTCTTCCCAGCGGGCCTCACCGCCGAAAGCGACCGATACCGGACCGGCCCAGGTCGAGAAGGGATCGCCGCGCAGGCTGGCGCCGGCGCTGTCGAGCTTGGTCGTGTAAACGACGCGGGCGACGTTGCCGAACACATAGTCGATCGCGGCCTGGCTGGCGGCGCCTTCGCCCAGGATGTTCAGCGGGCGGCAGGCGGTCGACGGATCGGTCAGGGCGACGCGGCAGACGATGTTGCCGCTGGAATCGCGTACGGCATCCAGCGCGGCGGTCAGGTTCGAGCCGGTGATCTGATTGTCATAGCTCTGCATGTTGCGGTTTTCGCCATGGCTGTAATAAGCCGAATAGCGCCACTTGCCGTCCGCGAAGCTGCCGTCGACGCCGACCGCGCCTTCCACATTCTGGCGATAATAGCCGAAGGTGCGATAGCCATAATCTTCGAAGAAGCGACCGACCTTGATGCTGCTCTCGCCGGCGGCGGCCAACTGGTTGCGGATCGATTGCGACAGATAGGGATTGCTGGCCGACAGGGTGTAGGTGCCATTTTCCGCATAGAAGGGATATTTCGCCCAGATGCGGCTGTAGCTGCCGTCCGCCCAGAAGGTCGCATCGCCGACCTCGAAGCTTGCGCGTGCATAGCTGTTGACGCGCTGATAGGGATTGGTCAGCGCATATTCGTCGTTGGTCGAAACGCCTTCGCCGCCGACCATGGATGAACCGCTGACCTGGCTGCCATATTGGAATGCGCGCAGCGTGCCGTCCGTATTGAAGGTCTGGCCCTTCAGCGTGCCCGACGTGATCAGGCCGCCAAGGCTGGTGGTCGAGGAATTGACGTCGCGTACCAGCACATAGTCATGGTCGCCGCCGACGGGCGAGAAGAGGTTGGCGCTGCCGACATTCTTGCGCGAGTTGCGGTCGAGAATACCTTGATCGTTCTGATATTCGCCACCGATCATGAAATGGCCGCGACCGTCGGCGAACTTGGTGCCGAAGGTGGCGTCGAAGCTGTAGCGATAGCCGTCGCCACGCGACGACACGCCATTCTGCGCGCCGATGGTCAGGCCCTGCAGATTGTCGTCCAGAATGATGTTGACCACGCCACCGATCGCGCCCGAACCCCAGGCCGCCGATGCACCGCCGGTGACGACTTCGACCCGCTTCACCAGGCCTTGCGGGATGGTGTTGAGGTCCGACGAACCGGTAAAGCGACGGTTGTTGAGCAGGGTCAGCGTGCGCGTCACGCCAAGGCCGCGAAGATCCATCGCCGACGCACTGGAATTGGTGTTCGCGACGGTGCTGGCGGGTGACTGGGTCGCGCGGAATTGCGGCAGGTCGTTCAGAACCTGCGCGATGCTGGGACGGGCGCCCTGACGCAGTTCGGTTTCACCGATGACGGTTGTCGGTGTCGGCGCCTCGAAGCCCTTGCGGTCGATGCGCGAGCCGGTGACCACGATCGCCGGTTCGGCTTCTTCCTCAGCTGCGGCAGCCGGCGCGCTGTCCTGCGCCATGGCGACATGCGCCGAGGAGAGTGACAGGATCAGCGAAGCGCCGGCGGTGCCGGCCATCAATAGTCGACGGAATCCATCTTCATTCTTACGCACGTAATAGTCCCCTTTTTGCTCTTGCTTCTGTTATGGCCGCGACCCGAGCGGCTCTTCGTGATTGGAAAATCAGTCGGCGACGCGACGGAACGCGACGTCGTAGGCACGGCCTTCGCCGAAGCGCAGGCTCGTCACCGCGCCGGATGCATCGCGTTCGAACTTGACCGTGATCCGCGAGGATTGCGGCATCGCCTCACCCGTGAAGACGTCGGCGTAGGCGGGGGTCAGTGGCTGATTGTACCAGCGCGGCCCACTGTAGATCAGCCTGTCGCCTTCCTGCCGGAAGCTCAGGCAGGCGAAGGTATCGACGCCGCAAAAGCGGCCGACATAGGGCTTGGGATCGAAAGCGGCGACAGCGTCGACCTTGCGATAGGCGATCTTCTCGCCCTCCCGGTTTTCGCGGACGAGACCTGCCTTGCCGAAGGCGAAGATATCCTCGCGCTGTGCCCAGCGGCCCGGACCAACCGGCGCCAACACCATGCCATTGGCGCGCAGCTGTCCCTTCTCGTCGTTGTCGAAGCGCACCGGAAAACCGGTCATGCCATCGGCATAGACGCCCGAGGGGAGCGCGCCCTTGGGAGCGTAGGGCTTCGCGTTGTAGGCGGGCAGGAAGATGTCGGCGACATCGCGACCCAAGGTTGGCGTATCCGCATTGCCGGTGTTGCAGAGCAGCGATACCGCCAGCTTCTGCTTGGGATAGCGGGCCATCCATGCGCGATAACCGCCGGTCGAACCCGAGTGGCTGACTTCCTGTTCGCCATGATGGTCGAGATTGACCAGCGCCAGAGCGTAGGCAATCGGCGTGCCGTCGTTCAGCTTCGTCGGCGTCTGCATCTCCGCCGTGAAGCCAGCACCGAAGCTGTCGGCATCAAGCGCGGCCTGCCACTTGACCAGATCGCCCACCGTCGTCAGCAGGCCGCCATTGCCATAGGCGTCCTCGATCACCTGATCGTTGCGGTAGACGCCGCCTTCATGATCATAGGCACCGGTGCGACCCGGCACGACGTCTCCATGATCGTCGCGCCAGCGTGTATGGGTCATGCCCAGCGGCTTGAAGATGCGATCCTGAGTGAAGTCGGCCAGCGACTGGCCGCTGACGCGGGCGACAATGATCGCCAGCAGATTATAATTACTGTTGCTGTAAAGATAATGGGCGCCCGGCGCGAAGTTCAGCTCCTTCTGCCGCGACATGATCGCCAGCATGTCCTGATTGTCCGCCGTGCGGCTGTTGCGCGGCCAGCCCTCGATCGCAGCGACAGAGCCCCAGTCGCGCAGGCCGCTGATGTGGTGCAGCAGGTGGCGGATCGTCACCGGTGCGCCATAGTCGGGCATTTCCGGCACGAACTTGCGGATATCATCGTCGAGCGACAACTTGCCCTCACGCGCCAGCATCAGCGTCGCCGCAGCCGTAAACTGCTTGGAATCGGATCCAGCCTCGAAGATGCTGTCGACGCTGTTGGGCACGCGCAGTTCCAGGCTGGCCATGCCGTAGGCCCGCGTGGCGATCGCCTGGCCGCCGCGCGACACGGCAACGGCGCAGCCCGGCGCGTCCTCGCTGTTCCAGCGGGCAAAGAGAGAATCGAGCCGTTCGAGCGTCGCCGAATCGGCAGGAGCGGCCTGCTGTGCGATCGCGGCGCCGGAAACCGACATGCCCATATATAATAGCGCCCCCGCGAGCGAGGATCGACCGATCGTCATATGATTATTCCCCATTGTGCGCCCGAAGCGCTCTTTTCGCGCCGCGATTTTTTTTGGCGGTCCGTACGGCGGGAAATCCGCTGTCGTCCGTCTTTCATCATTGTCCTAACCGGAGTCGCTGTCATGAACCTGACACACGGCGGACATGACAATCGATCGGGCAATCAACGGCAAGTTGAGGCGCCGATCACTTCGCATTTGCATTCTGACACGGGATGCGTATCGCAATTTAATGTCGATCGAGAGGGTGCCGCCTTCGAGGCGGGAGTGATGAGATGCGGTTGTTGCTGGTGGAAGATGACGAACGGCTGGCGCGGGGCATGGTCGCCTCGCTGGAAGCAGCCGGCTTTGCCGTCGATATTCTGACCAGCGGTGAGGATGCATTGCGTCTGGCGGGTGAAGAACCCTATTGCGCGATCATTCTGGACCTTGGCCTGCCTGACATGGACGGATTGGACGTGTTGAGCCAGCTGCGCGCGCGGGGCGCCGCCACACCTATCATTATCCTGACCGCGCGCGATATGGTCGATGACCGGATCAACGGGCTGGACCGGGGTGCCGACGATTATATGGCGAAACCTTTCGACCCGCGCGAACTGGAATCGCGCATCCGCGCGCTGGTCCGCCGCAGTCAGGGTACGCCGGACCCGATGCTCCGCATCGGCACGCTGATGTTCGATCGATCGAGCCGGACCGTCTATCTGGACAACGCGGTGCTGGACCTGCGCCGCCGCGAGCTGGCGGTGCTGGAAACGTTGATGGGCCGGCCCGGCAAGGTCGTGGCTAAGGAGCGGCTATCGGCGGAGATCTTCAATTTCGACGACGCTGTCACTCCCAATGCGCTGGAAGTCTATGTCGGCCGCCTGCGCCGCAAGCTGCAACCCTCCGGCCCGGCAATCCGCACAATCCGTGGCCTTGGTTATATGATCGAGGCCGCCTGACCGTTTCGACCGGCACCGATAATGGACATGCGGCAACTCCCCCCCTCCCTCCGGCTTCGCCTGACCGGCGCGGTCATGATGCCGCTCGCTGCGCTCGTCCTGCTGTTCGGCATCATCACGGCGCTCGTCACCCATGATACGGAGGCGACCACCGTCGATCGGGTGCTGATCGGGTCAGTGCGCACACTCAGCCTTGCCTACAACAGTCCGCCGGCCGATCGGGACCGGTTGATACCGCTTGCGATTCACCTGCTCCAGCGACGGGCCCGGCCAGTGGTGCATTTCAGCGTCTATCGCGGGACTACCCTGGTGGCCGGCGATCGCGCCCTGTTCCCGCCGAAGGATTATCGCGTGACATGGGACGGCGTGACCGACCGGCACCAGCCCGCGACCTTCACAAATGCCTATCGGGAAACGCCGATGGTGCGCGGCTATCTCGATCCGGCCGATGCCCGGCAAGTCACGCAGGCCGCCTATCTGCGCAACGGCAGCCTGCGCGGAAAGCCGGTGCGGATCGCGACAGAAATCCGCCGCGCTGATGGCGACAACACGGCGTTGATCGTCATTCAGGTCGCCGACTATGTCGACGATCGCGCGACCTATGAACGCCGGTTCCTCGGGCAGGTCTTGCTGGTCGGCATGGCGGTGCTGACGGTCACAGGACTGCTGTTCTGGCTGGCGATCCACTGGGGGCTTCGGCCGCTATCGGAGATGACACGGCAGGTCGATGCTGCGCGACGGGAAGCCTCGCCGGCGTTCCGGCTGGAGGCACCCGACACCGCGCCGACCGAAATGCGCCCCTTCATCGTTGCCTTCAACGGGTTGATGGCGCGACTGGAGCGTGCGACGGACTCGTTGCGTCAGTTCACCTCCAATGCGTCGCACCAGATGCGCACTCCTCTGGCGGTAGCGCGCGTGCATCTTGACGTGCTGGAGCGCTATGGCCCGAACTCGCCGCAAGGGCGCGCCGCGCTGCTCGATATTCCGCACGCCATAGATTCGCTGGAGCAGTTGCTCCGCCAGTTGATCGCACTGGCCCGCAGTGAGGATCAGGAAGGCACGCAGTTGCAACCTTTCGACCTTGCCGAAGTCGTCGCCACCGTCACCGGCGATCGCGCAGCGCAGGCGCCGACTGAGATGGATATCAGCTACGAAAACAGTGTCGACGGGCCAGTCATGGCGATCGGACAGCCGACCCTGGCGGCGGAACTGGTCGGCAACCTGCTCGACAACGCCATACGCTATAATCGCCCCGATGGCGCAGTGGCGGTCCATATCGGCCTTGAAGATCGGACCTGCGTTGTGGCGATAGATGATGACGGCCCGGGTATTCCAGCGGCAGAGCGCGAGAAGGTGTGGGATCGCTTCTATCGCATCAACAGCCGATCCTCGGCTCCTGGCACCGGCCTTGGCCTGCCTATCGCGCGAGCGCTGGCGGATCGATTGGGCGCACAGGTCGAGCTGACCGACGGCCGCACCGGGCAAGGCTTGTGCGCGATCATTCGCTTCCGGGCCGCCGCCTGATTTCCACCGGTCCGCGACAGGTTCCTGTCAGCAGTCATGGCTAGGTTCCGGGGGTCTGCCGCTTGCGGCCATGCCCACAGGGATTCTTCCATGCTGCCTTCGATCTTCCGCCGTCCTACCCCGCGCACGCTTCTCTGCGCCGGTGTTGCCGTCATCCTGTCCGCTGCGCTCCCCGCCCATGCGGAAGAGGAGGAAACGGGCGGCAAGCTGGCTCCCACCTCGGTCCCGAGTACGCCGATCGCCGGCGACTTCAGCTTCGCGGCAGTAGGTGACCTCATCTATTTGCGGCCGATGCTGGCAACGCTGGAAAAGCAGGCGCCCGACATGCTGCATATCCTGCGCAGTGCCGACGTGACTTTCGGCAATTTCGAAACGACCGCGCTCGACCTCAAGACCTTCAAGGGTTCACCGCAGGCAGAATCGGGCGGCACCTGGATGCTGGCCGACCCTGCCGTCCCCGGCGACGTCGCAAATATGGGTATCGATATCGTCGGTCATGCCAATAATCATGCCACCGACTGGGGTGTGGACGGCATGCTGGACACGCTCGACCTGCTGGACCGGGCACATCTGGTCCATGCCGGGACCGGCCGCACCATGACGGCGGCGCGCGCACCCGCCTATTTCGATGGTCCCCAAGGGCGCATCGGCTTGATTTCCGCCACCACCAGTTTCACGCCGATGACCCCGGCCGCCGATCCGCTGGGGCAGGTGCCCGGCCGCGGCGGCGCGAATACCATCCGCAGCACGGAGATCGGCCTGGTATCCGACGCAGATCTGGCGACCATCTCCCGCCTTGCCGGCACCAAGGCGGGCGCGCCCGTCAAGATGAAGGGCCGTGAGTTCCGTGCCACGACCAATCCCTCCACGCCGATGACGATCGAATATGACCTGAACGCCAAGGATGTGAATGCGAACCTGCTCGCTGTCCGACAGGCAAAGCAGAACGGCAATTTCGTGGTCTTCTCGCTGCATAATCATGAGCCGGGCAATGCCAGCCAGACTCCAGCCAATTTCGCCCCTACCCTGGCCCATCAGGCGATCGATGCAGGCGCGGACGTCTATGTCGGCCATGGCCCGCACCAGTTGCGCGGGATCGAAATCTACAAGGGCAAGCCGATCTTCTATTCGCTCGGCAACTTCGCGATGATGAACAACTCGCTCGATGACGTGCCGGCGGACATGTACGACCAGTTCGGCGTCGAACCGGGCAGCATTACCACGCCCGAGTTGCTTCAGGCTCGCAACGCCAAAGAATTTTCCGATCCCAATCTTTATGAAACGGTGATCGCCGTCAGCCACTATCGCGATGGCAAGTTGAGCGAAATCCGTCTCTATCCCGTCGATCTGGGCGTTAGCGCGACTGGTGCCGCACGCGGCGTCCCGCATATGGCGGATGCGGCGACCGGTCAGCGCATCCTCGCGCGTCTCCAGCGGCTCTCGGCACCGTTCGGCACCAGGATCGACGCCGTCAAGGGCGTGGGCATCGTCAAGGTGTCCAGCGCTCCGGAAACTGTGCGGTCGCCTCGATAGGGAAAGTCAGTTACCGAGGCTTTGCCGCGCAATAGGGGCGAGACGCGGGAAGTTTCGGCGCGATCGCGGGCATTTGCGTCCGCGCCGCTGCTCATGCTGGTTCCAAGTCCTCCAGTGTCGATATATTGTCTTTAAGCCGAACGATCGTCTTGCCCTTTGTCTGCCCCGACATGAGGCGGATGAAGGCGTCCGGAGCGCTCTCTATGCCTGTCGCGACATTCTCGGTCGCCTTGAGCTGGCCCGACTTCACCCAAGTCGTCAGTGTATCTTCCGCTTCCTCCAGCATGTCGAGATGCTCATAGGCCAGAAAGCCGCGCATGGTGACACGGTGAACCAGTATCTGCCACAGATTGCGGAAGGCATGGACGTCTTTTCCCTGATTATAGTCGGCAACCATGCCACACACCACGATGCGCCCGAAATCGGCCATTAGAGGCATCATCGTATCGAGTATGTCGCCGCCGACATTGTCGAAATAGACGTCCGCGCCCTTGCCTTCGCAGGCTTCGCGGATGGCGGCGGACAGGTCCGGCACGGTCTTGTAGTCGACTGCGGCGTGCATTCCAAGTAGGCCGGTGACTTCGGCCACCTTGTCTGTGCTGGCGATGCCAACCGCGCGGCACCCGCGCAGCCGGGCGATCTGGCCCGCGACGCTGCCGACCGCGCCGGCCGCCGCACTCACCACCACTGTGTTGCCTGCCTTCATCTCGCCAATCCGTTCAAGCCCGACATAGGCGGTAATCCCCGACCAACCGAGCGCCCCCATATAGGCCGTCAGTGGCACGCTTGGATCGACATGGACATTTTCCATCGCGAAATTGTCAGCGGCGATGACGCTATGCTCCTCCCAGCCGATGAATCCGCGCGCATAGTCGCCGGCCTTGAAATTGGGATTGCGCGATTCGATCACCCGACCCAGCACCATGGTGGGGATGATGCCGCCCAGCGGCACGGCCGGAAGGTAGCTGTCCTCCTTCTCGTCCAGCATCCCACGCACGGCGGGATCGATAGCGAAGATCAGATTCTCGGTCAGCAACTCGCCTTCCTTCAGCGTAGCGACCTCCTGCTCGACAAGAGTGAAATTGCTGGGAACGGGTACCCCGGAAGGACGGGAGGCCAGCACTATACGACGATTTCTCATTAAGGATTGCTCCCTTGAACTGGATTAGAGGACAGGCGCCTGCGCCTCGGACTGGCCCGACAGCAAATGCTCGACATATTTGTGGAAATATTGGTTGCCGCGTTCGTTGCGGCCGAAGATCACCGACTGGATTGCGCCGGACGCCAGCCCCTTCTGTACCTGAAGCCCGACGCCGTAATCCTCCTTGTCCACCACGTCACGCAGCCAGTCCATCATCCCCTCGATCGCGGCGGCGTCGGCTTCGTCGCGGGGCGGATCGCGGCGGATGAACAGGAGGTTGGTGGTGTTCTGCCCCGGTGTCGGGCCGGGGATAAGCTGTGCTACTTGCGTGATTTCCGGCGCGAAAAAGATCGATATGTTGGGGAAGATGGTACGGACGAAGTCATAGCCCATATTCTCGATCTCGCCCCAACTGTCGCGTGGTGCGGCGGTTAGCTTCTCCTTGATCGTGACCTGCGGATAGCCGACGCGCATGTGTGGGCCGAAGGCCGTGAAATGCATGATGTTGCTGAAACTGCGCGGATGGATCGTCTCCGGGTGCGCGGCGGCGAAATGATAGCCTTCCAGATAGCCGTCATAGGCGATCTTCCAGTTGGGGCCGTAGATCCGCCGCGATCCGCAATAGTGCCATTTGGCGAGGTCGTGGATCGCCAGATCCTGCAACATCCCACCCAGATGCTTCTCGATGTCGATCTCCACGCCGGGCGTCAGGCAGACCCAGACGATGCCGGCCGCCTCGACGCAGGGCAGGGCCGTCAGGCTCCGCTCTTCCTTGCAGATCGGGCCGAACTTGGCGGGGTCCGCGACGCCGATCAGCCGGCCATCATTGGCATAGGTCCAGGCATGATAGGGGCAGGAAAAGCGCTTCTTGTTCCCATGTCCTTCGGGTTGGAGGATCATTCCGCGATGAGCACAGACGTTCATCATGGCGGCGACGCCGCCGTCGCTCTTGCGCGTGACCAGTATGGGCTTGCCCATCAGGTCCATCGCCTTGAAGTCTCCCGGATTGGGAATTTCGGCCGATAGGGCCGCTAGCAGAGGTAAGCGCAGGAAAATCGTCTGCATCTCCCGGTCGAAATAGGCGGTATCGGTATAGGCGGACGCCGGAACTTCCATCGTGGAATCGGCGCTGTCAGTCGTCCCGCTTTCGACAAACTCCAGCATCTTGGCCGCTTCCTGGCCCAATGTCTCATAATAGCCCATGCGCAAACCTCTGCCCTGCCTTCTTATGCGGGCAGGCTATCCCCAAGGCGGGAGGCACGGAAACTCTGCATCGTCATAGGTTGGCTAATTTATGCAAATAAGTCCGCCCGGATGTTCCTGCCCGCTGCCATAGGATGCAACGCGCTCCATGGTACGAGCGGCACGCTGCTGCAATTGCCCGGCTATCGGCCATGCACTGGTTGGATCGCACCGAGTGCGGATTGCCGATGACGATATACAACCGCTTCATCCACTGGGGCGGCCCGGCGTGATCAACGGATTTCGCCGCGTTTGTGGCTAAAGGCGGGAAGCCGGATCAGTTGATGATCGATGCGAACCCATAAAAGCGCACCGGACGGCGGCCAGCCTTCTTAAAAAGGGGATGTTCCCTGATGTATCGGCCATACCAAGGGCGGCCGGAACTCAAAGCTCCATATGGTCTGCGAACATCATTTTCTGGCTCAATCAATGCGTTCCCACCCTCGCATGCGCTGCGGATAAATGATTATCCGCAGATGGACGGGCGACATGGATTCATTCTGCCGCAAAATATGCGCCTAACAGGCCCGCGTCGCCGCCCAACATGGTCGTCGCCAGTATTGGCGACGCCGGCGCATCCAGCATTCCCATCCGTACCTTGCGATCGATAGCAGAAATAAGCTCGGCTGAATTGGAAAGGCCGCCACCTACAGGCACTATGGTCGCAGGGAATGTGTTCAGCATCACCGACAATATGCCGGCGACGATATCTGTGAAATAGTCTACGGTGGCGCTCGGCAGTGCTTCGCCGGCTGCAAAGCCCAAGGTGATTTCCTTGCTGGTGGCCGTCGTGCCATGCAGAAAATGGTGCAACCGCTCCAGTCCCCGTGCGCTACCGATCGTGTCCAGGCATCCTGTCCGACCGCAGCCGCACTGAAATAGCGGGCTGGCGGCAGGGGCCTTGGGAGATGGGAAAATAACCTGCCCATGACCCCATTCGCCACCGATTCCGTGCGATCCTGTCAAGACCTTGCCGTCGGCGATGATGCCGCCGCCCACGCCCGTGCCCAGAATGATGCCCATTACCCGGCGATGCCCCTTCGCCGCCCCCAGCCGGGCCTCGCCCAGCACGAAGGCGTCGGCATCGTTGATGACGAAGACCGGCCGCCCCAGTTCGGCGCTCATGTCCTGCGCCAGCGCCCGGCCGTGGATGCATTCTATATTGGCGGAAATGATCCGGCCATTTTCCGGCTCCGGCAGGCCGGCGATGGCGATGCAGATCGCGTCATCGGGCGCCATCGCGGCCGCATGGGTGGACTGGAACCGGCGAAAGATATTGACGAATCCGGCCCAGTCGCGGGTGGGGGTCGGAAACTTGGCACGATGATGGATCGACGCATCTGCATCGACCATCGCGATATCCACGAAAGAGCCGCCTACGTCGGCACAGATCCTCACTCACTTATCTCCTGTTATTCTGACGGAGGATATCGGGCGCAGCGCCGGAAACGTCATGTCCGTTGAAATGGCCATAATCTTCTGATGTCGAATTGAAAATCGGTTCATTGTGACACGAAGGTGCGCATGCCCCCCTGCCACACGCCCCGGACCCGGTAGCCGGCATCCAACCAGACGAAGTCCGCACGTTGGCCGGGGGTCATATTTCCACGATCCTTGAGGTGCAGGAAGCGCGCCGGCGCGCCGGTCGCCATGTCGGACGCCTCCGCTATCGACAGGCCCATCATCGACATGGCGTTGTGGACGGCAGTCGCCATGTCCAGATCGGACCCGGCCAGTGTGCCATTCTCCTCGACGCACACGCCGTTGCGGACGGTGATCGGTTTGCCCTGTAGCAGGAAATTCTTGGTCGCGCTGCCGACCGTCGGCATGGCGTCGGTCACCAGCATGAAGCGGTCACGCGGCCGGGCGCGCAGGGCGATGCGCAGCGCCGAAGGCGATACATGCTGTCCGTCGACAACGATACCGACATAGACATCGTCATTTTCCAGCGTCGCGCCGACCACGCCCGGCGCACGATGGTTGAGCGGCGACATGGCGTTGTAGAGATGGGTGACGCCGGTCATGCCGGCGGCAAAGGCCGATAGTGTCCGTTCATAGCTGGCATCGCTATGACCCACCGCCAGAATTACGCCCGCCGAAGCCAGCCGGGCGATCTGATCGTTGTCGCACAGTTCGGGCGCCAGCGTGACCAACGTGCGCCCGACCCGCAGGCTGGACAGGAGAGCGATGGCATCGTCATCCAGCCGGCGGAACTTGCCGGCATCATGCGTACCCTTGCGGCGGTCGTTGAGGAACGGCCCTTCCAGATGGATGCCCACCACGCCGCGCACGCCTGCGTCGATCGCCTGCTCGACCGCGCGCATCGCCATGTCGACCTTTTCCAGGTCGTCGGAAATCAGCGTCGGCAGGAAACTGGTCGTGCCATATTGACGATGTGCCGATCCGATCCGATCGATCGTCTCGACGGTCGGGGCGTCGTTGAACAATATATCGCCGCCGCCATTCACCTGTGTGTCGATGAAACCAGGCAATAGATATCCACCATCCAAGTCGATGATTTCGCTGGATGGGGCTGCCGATTCGGCGACGATAACGCCCCGATCGACGGTCAGTGTTGCAGAGCCGTCGCCGGGTATCCCGACGACGCTGCCATTCACGAACTGAAGGCTGCTCATAGCGTCTGAGTCACCTTCTTGAGGTGCGGCGGGGTATCGGGATCGAAGCCGCGCGCCACCGAAAGACTGTTCACGAAACCATAGAAGCTCTGGATCATCAGGATCGGTTCGATAACCGGATGCGATGTCATCGCAGGCAGCAGGCTGGCAGGATCGCTGGCATCAGCCATCGCGACGGCGGCATCACGATCGCGGAACTCCGACGCCGCGGTTCGCACATCGTCGCCGGCCTTGTCCGACGTGGCAAAGGCGAGAACAGGAAAGCCCTGCTGCACGATTGCCATGGGGCCGTGCCGGACTTCGGCCGAAGAGAATGCTTCGGCATGCAAGCCGCTCGTTTCCTTGAGTTTCAATGCCGCTTCCTGCGCGACGGCAAAGCTATAGCCGCGTCCCATGACGAACAGGTTGCGGGCCTGCGACAGGATCGGCATCGCAGCGCTCCAGTCCAGTGCAAAGGCGCGGGGCAAATCCTCCGGCAGACGCATCAGCGCTTCCAGCAGTGCATCGTCCTGCGCCCAATGGCCGGCAAGGGCGGCCAGCCCGACCAGCGAAGCGATATAGGATTTGGTCGCCGCGACCGATCGTTCTGGACCGGCGCGGAGCGACAGTCTCTCATCCGCCAGATCGGCAAGCGGCGAACTGTCGTCATTCACCAGCGCCACGACGAAAGCCCCGGCCGCTTTGTAAGCCTCGACCGTGCGCAGCAGATCAGGACTGCGGCCCGATTGGGATATGGCGATGCATAGCGCACCCTGCGCGTTGATCGGCGCGGCAAAGACCGATGCGACCGACAGGGCGGCCGACGCCGTGGGTAGGCCGATCAGCGTTTCGAACAGATATTTGCCGAAAGTCGCGGCATGGTCCGACGATCCGCGCGCGCAGGTGACGATCATGGCCGGCGGGCTGTTTCTTAGTCGCGTTGCAATACGGGCCAGCGTCTCGGCATTGCCGGTCAGGAAGCGCGCAACTGCTTCGCCCGACTCGTGCGCCTCGGCGTGCATCAGCGTCTGTTCGGGGTCTTTGTCGACCGGGGCGGTCGCGGCGTCCAGCATGATCTACTCCAGAAATTCTTTGTGTTGCTCAGGCGCGTGTCGCGTGCCGCAGGGCTGCCACGACCGCGCGATCGGTCATGCGGCGATTTGCTGCCTCGAAACCCAATTCCAGCAGGCGGCTCGTTGCCGCAGGGGCCGGCCGGCTGCACGAAGCATGGACCGACCCGATGCCGGTTGCCGCGAGGATGGTGAGGACATTTTCCGCAGTGACGCCGCCACCGGCCAATATCTCGATCCTGTCGCCCGCTCGATCCTGCATGGCTGCGATGCCGTCGAGGCCGTCGATCGCCCGCGCGGCGCCGCCGGAGGTCAGGATGGTCGAGAGGTTGAGAGCGATGGCGAGATCGACCGCTTCCGTTGGATCGTTAAGCAGGTCGACCACCCGGTGCAGCGTGATGGCCATTCCTGCGGCATGAGCGGCCAGCCGTTTCAGTATCTGCATGTCTAGGCCGCCGGATTCCGTTGATGCGCCGATGACGACACCCTCAAGGCCGACAACCCGCGCGGCATCGATATCGCGCAGCATCATGTCGCATTCCGCCGCATCGAAAATGAAATGTCCCTCACGCGGACGAATCATGGCGCGGACCGGCACTTGCGTCTGCGCCGCCAACGCCATCAGCCCAACGGACGGGGTAAGGCCGCCCAGCGCCAACGCGGAGCATAGTTCGATCCGATCGGCCCCGCCCTCCAGCGCGGCTTCCAGCCCGGCGGGGGTGTCCACACAGA
>NZ_DATKFP010000001.1:0-3557 GCF_035511395.1 Sphingobium sp. | reverse complement strand
CCCCGTGGCGAGCTTCGCGGAGGCGGGAACAAATGTGCCGACCACCATGCTTCGTCTTGTAAAGCGGGAGGGCTGAACGATGGCAACTGTATGGATCGTCACCGCCGAGCACTTCCGTATCCCCGGCATCATCACCTCTGTGCACACGTCGAATGCTGGTGCCCAAATTCGCGCGCTGGAACTGGTGAACCAGATACTCAGCGACACGAGCAGCGACATGAAGCCGGAGCCTGCCACCGTTGAGAACTGGTTGGCGGTGATCGATTGGCTCGAGGACTACCACGGCGCGGGGCATTGCTATGTCGATGTCAGCGCGCACGGCTTGGAGGCCTGATCATGAGTAGCCGCACCATCATCATCAGAGGCAGCTACGGCAACCTCACCGTCGAGCGCGCCACCGGCAACGTGGTTCTGTACGATCCGGCCCGCTGTAGCATCAACGGCGTGATCCATGTCGACGATGACTACAAGGACATCGTGCGGTTTGACCCTGCGACACTCCCCGACGTGTCCGAATGCGACATCCTCGGTACCGGCTTCTGGGACGACAAGGGGCGGTACGAACCCGCCATGGTCTGGTCTGCGGAGGCCGAACGCTGGGTAGACGCCTGAACCGGCGCGGCGGCCCTATCCCGGCCGCCCGCCATCCCTGCGCCGGTGCATCCGGCTCGGTGGTGGCGAATTCGCTAAGGGCCGCCCGTCCCGAAACGGGCAGGAGCATAGAGCAATGATCACGAACGCGCAGGCGAAAGCCCTACTCACCGGCACGACCATCAGCGAACATATCGAGCGTCTGGGTTGGGTCTACGAGGACGAGACCGACCCTGAGGGCGAAACCGGGTTCAACCTCGGCATGCTTCTCTGTGATCTGCGGGTCTGGGCGGCTGTGCACGGCGTTGATTTTGAGGCGGAGTGCCGGACATCGGGCGAGACCTTCTCCGACTGCTACGACGCCGACGACATTGGCCCCATCGATGAAGTTCGGCCCGCTATCGGCGGGCAGGGTGGGGAGGGCTGACCATGCAATTCGAGATCGGTCAGCGCGTCGTGCTGACCCACCCTACCATGGGTCGGGACTATGCCACCGTTGCGGGCGAGGGTGAACGCCCGGAAACGATTAGCCTCAATGTCGATGGCCGGGCGTTTAACCCCCAGACGCACTGGCGCTCCTGCGTCACCCCAGCCATCGCCGGACGGGACATGGTGATAGGCGATCTGCTCAATCTTGCCATGCTCAAGGAGGTCTTCGAGAAGCCATTCCTCGGCACCCTCTGGACCGATGGCGATAGCGGCATCCTGACGCCTTACGTTTGCGAATGCTCGTTCGGGGACGGCCTGAAGCTCATCAAGATCGCCACCATCAACCAGCGCCCGAACTATCACGTCGTGCGCGTCGATAGCGGTTGGGCGACAAGCAACTGGGATGACGGCGAGACGGTCGGCGAACATATCGATGACATTCTATCCGCGATCGAGGAGGAGTGCGGACCAGCGCGGCCCTACTGCGAGGAGTGCGAAACTAGCTACTGCGAGTGCGAGTGGCCGGAGGGCTACTCCGCGCAGGAGGCATTTCCCGCGATTGACGACGAAAACGGCTGCTCATGGTCGGAAGTGTCGTGGAAATGGCTGATGCGCCAGATTGGCGGTGCGAAGTGAGCAGCCTTTGCCAACTGGCCTTCGATTTCAACGGCTACCTCCCTACCGGCGGAATGGCGGTAGAACAAAAAATGGACGGCTGGCGCTGCCTCCGCTTCCGTGGCCTCGATGGCAAGGCGCGCCTGTGGTCACGTCAGGGCCAGCCTCTCGAAGGAGCCGATCACATCGCGCACCAGCTCGACCTGTTCGAGCAGGTCGCGGGCCAGCCGCTGTTCCTCGACGGGGAAATCGTGGTCGACGGGACGCTGGACCCAACGAAGCGCTGGTTCGAGAGCGGCTGGCGCAAGGGAGGGGAAAGGGGGCGCCTCTACCTCTTCGACGTCCTCACAGAGGCCGAATGGCGGGCAGGGGGTACCGAGACGCCATGGTACGAGCGAAAGGCATGGCTGCAGCAGCTGGCGGGAGCGGTGCGCGACGATCCGGCGCTGTCGTGGAATTGGAGGCCGCGCAGCTACGGCGGAGACGACCCTACCGCCGTTCAGGTGGTCGAGGACGAATGGGCCTTCACCGAATCGGACGTGCACGACATGGTGCAACGGGTGTGGGTCGAGGGAGGCGAGGGCGTGTTGCTCAAGGATCCCGAAGCACCCTATCGGCGGAGCCGCGTGCCGGCGTGGCAGAAAGTGAAGCTCGAGAACTGGAAGCGATGGGCTCGTACCCCTATCGCCGCTTAGACGAGGGTGACGTGATGATTGTGATTGATCAGGGCTTCATCCTCGCGCCGGGCGAAATTGTCGAGCCCGGCGATCTGGTGACCGTGGACCGCTTCAACGGCAAGTTGCGCCGGTTCATAGCGGGTGTCGACGAGAACGGCTTTCGGGTGCCGGCCGGCAGCATGGTTGATGCGTCCAGGGGGCACCTCGTCATGCCTTACCACCCCGCCCCCCTATCGCCGCTTAGGCACGAGAAAGAGGAAGCTACCCCTACCGTGGAAATGCAACAGAAGAGCATCAGGCAGCGGCGCGGGCCGACCATCAAGTTCACCGGCGCGCTGATTGCGAAGACCGAGTTCGACATCCATGGCGGGCGGGAGATGCGGTTCGAAATCTGGCAGACCCAGGGCGGCGCCTTCATTGCGGTGTCGGCGACCGAGGAGGAGACGCGCGCGGTCGTGGTCGAGCATGGCGACGAGATGGAGATGCGGTTCGCGGTGATGGACTTTTTCGACTGGTCCGATCGTTCGCGTTCGATGGTCAAGGATCAGCTGAAATGGCGGCTGCACCGGATCGTGGCGTGATCGCGAACTGTCGCAACTGCGAAGAACTCCGCCCTTATTTGGGTTCGCGTAGACGCCCCGCAGCGGCGTAGATGCGGGCGCGACGGCAGGACAAACCGTCGCGCCCGCCCCGGCGGCCACCCCAGGCGCCGAGCCGATGAGAACTCACTGAAAACAATCGTTGTTCTGCGCGACCGCCTTTCCGTATGGTGCGCGCGAGGAGAATCGCAGTGGGTGATCGTGTCGGCACATTGACGAGAGCAGCCCTTTCCGAGGCTTTGGAAGCCAGAGCCGGCGTAACCGCCCGAAAAGCTGACCGCTTGGTAGATGGCATTATTGCGCGGATTAGCGAAGCTCTCGAGAGCGGCGAGCAAGTAAAGATTACCGGCTTCGGGACGTTCCTGCTCCACGAAAAGGCTGCGCGCGCGGGCCGCAATCCGAGGACCGGCAAAGAGCATGTCGTGACCGCGCGGCGCGTGATAGGGTTCCGGCCCTCGGCGGGGCTACGCGCCAGGGTGTCGCCGCCTCTAAAGCAAGGCGATCGGTCGACCTAGATCAGCGACCTGATCTGCAACTCCATGGCCATCGTCCGCGGCTTTACGCTGCCTCGCGCAAACGGTGCCCGGCCAAGGAAGCCCATGTAGGTCCTGGCCTGCCGCCACTGCGTCACCGCCGGATCGAAGCA